>VBFG01000154.1 GCA_005882635.1 Chloroflexota bacterium
GTCTCCGATGCCGGATCAATACTAAAGCAGATGCTTAACTCTCAACCGCAGCTGGATCTCGTCTTCCAGGCCCTCTCCGACCCGACCCGGCGCGCGATCGTCGAGAGGCTCGGCCGCGGGCCGGTGTCTGTGAGCCAGCTGGCGCAGCCGTTCGCGATGTCGCTGCCGGCCGTCCTCCAGCACGTCGCCGTCCTCGAGGCGAGCGGGCTCGTCCGGTCGGAGAAGGTCGGCCGCGTCCGGACCTGCCAGATCGACAGCCGCGCATTGTCGGTCGCCGGCCGCTGGATCCAGCAGCGGCGGACGACCTGGGAGCGACGCCTCGATCGCCTCGGCGCGGTCCTCGCCGAGCAGCCCGACTGACCTCGAAGGAGCCTCCGATGCCCGAACGATCCGTCGTCCACTCGACCTTCACGATCGAGCGCACGTACGACCGGCCACCCGCACGTGTCTTCGCCGCCTGGGCCGACCCGGGCCTCAAGTCGCGCTGGTTCGGTGGCGGCACCGACGACGCGCCGATCGGCCTCGACATGGACTTCCGCGTCGGCGGCCTCGAGACGGACCGGAGCGAGCCTGGCGCCGACCCCTCATCTGGGTATGAGGCCCGCTACCACGACATCGTCCCCGACGAGCGGATTGCGTTCACCTACGACCTGTCCCTTGGCGGCTCGCTCGTGTCGGTGTCCCTCGCGACGGTCGAGTTCCACCCGGCCGACGGCGGCACCGGCACCCAGCTGACCTACACGGAGCATGGCGCCTTTCTCGACGGCCTCGACGACCCGGAGCTGCGCAAGAACGGCACCGGCGGCATGCTCGACGAGCTGGGCCGCTGGCTCGAGCGTCAGGCTGCCACCGCCTAAGGGCGTCAGTCGCCGCGACCCGCGGCGGCATCAGGGGTGCGCCTCTCGCGATCGCGGCGTAGAACGGCAGGCGACGTCGTGGACGATTGTCCGCTGCTTGACCTCCTCACAGGCCCAGACTGACCGAGTCGGCCGCCGACTCGCCTGCCTATGGTCGGTCGGTCCCCTTCCACAGGCAAGCGTGACGACGGTCAGGAGCCGATTGTTGACGTCGATCGCGGGCGGCACAATCGGACCGTGATTCCCGACACGAGATACGCGAAGAGCGGCGCGGTGCACATCGCCTATCAGGTCGTCGGCGAAGGCCCGATCGACCTGGTGCTCATCACCGGCCTGTTCTCGCACATTGAGCACCAATGGGAAGAACCGAGCTTCGCCCGATTCCTCGAGCGGCTGGCTTCGTTCTCGCGGCTGATCGCTCGTGTGCTCGCCGCCGCCTACCCCTGACCTCGTCCGACGTGTTCGATGCGCGGGGCGCAGGCCTCTCGGATCGGGCGCCGGAGCTGCCGCCCATGGAAGAGCAGATGGACGATGTCCTGGCCGTGCTGGACGCGACTGGATCGACCTCGGCGGCGTTCTTCGGGATGTCCCAAGCTGGCCCGATGGCGATTCTGTTCGCCGCGTCGCACCCCGAGAGAACCCGTGCCCTGGTCCTGTATGGGTCCTATGCGAGGCCCCGCGCGGCCGACGGATATCCGTGGGGTCGCAGCGCCGAATGGATGGACGATTACGGGCGGCTGATCGACAACGCATGGGGAACGGGCATGTTCCTCTCGCAGGTCGCGCCAACCCGGGCGGCCGACAACGCCTTCCGCCAGTGGTGGAGCCGGTACGAGCGCCTCTCGTACGGCCCCGGCAACGCGCTCGCCTATTTCCGGATGAACGCCCAGATCGATGTCCGTCCGATCCTGCCGACGATCCGCACGCCAACCCTGGTCCTGCAGCGGCGAGATGACGTCTATCGCGACGCCGGCCAAGCGCGCTATCTAGCCGATCAGATCCCGGGAGCGAAACTCGTGGAGCTTTCGGGCGTGGATCACCTGCCGTACCTCGGCGATTCGGGCGCGGTCCTCGACGAGGTCCAGGAGTTCCTCACCGGCGTTCGTCCGCCCCCTGAGCACGACCGAGTGCTCGCGACCGTCCTCTTCACGGATATCGTCCAATCGACCGAGCGGGCCGGCACCCTTGGTGACCACGCATGGATGGAGCTGCTCGAGCGGCACCACGCAGTGGTGCGTCGCGAGCTCGTCCGGTACCGGGGTCGTGAGATCGACACGGCCGGCGATGGGTTCCTCGCGACGTTCGACGGGCCGGCGCGTGCGGTGCGATGCGCCGTGGCAATCATCGGGGAGCTGCGTCCGATCGGGCTCGAGATCCGCGCCGGTGTGCATACGGGCGAGATCGAGCTCATGGACGCGGATGGGGTCGGCGGCATCGCGGTGCACATCGGCGCGCGGGTGGCCGCCCAGGCCGGTCCGAGCGAGATCCTCGTCTCCGGGACGGTCAAGGACCTCGTCGCGGGATCAGGCATCGACTTCGTGGACCGGGGAACGCATCAGTTGAAGGGCGTTGCCGGCGAATGGCGACTGTTCTCGGTCCGATCCGGCTGAGCTCCCGATCGCCTCACGTCGAGGCCGCCTGGCAAGTCGCGGGCGGGGCGACCACGGCTGGGCGATCAGCCCTTTCAACCCGGGATTGTACGGAGCTCCCTCGACGCTAGAGGCCGAGAGATTCGAGGAAGCCGAGCACGAGCGGCATGATCAAGTCGATGCGTGAGAAACCCTGGAGATGATCGAGGTCCGACACGACGTGGAGGTCTACCCCGAGGGCGTCGGCGGTCTTCTTCTCCTCGTCGGGTTCGTCGTTCCCGCCCACGTACACAAATGCCGGCGCGGTGACACGACCGAGGTCGATCGCGATGCCGAATCGCCTGCCGCCGATGCCCATCGCCCCAAGTGCCCTCGGATCGTTGAACTCCGTGTCGTACAGGCGATCGGCCTCCGAGAACGAGAATGTCTCCCAGAGCGGGCCGAAGTCGCCCCGGTACATCGCCTCGCTCCAGGCGGAGGGTGGCGTTCCCTGGGGTATCACGTGCGACAGGTCTCCACCGCCGCTCAGGATGAGCGCGGCTACTCGATCTGGGAAGTCGGCGGCGATGGCACCGGCGAGCGTCGCGCCCCGCGAGTAGCCCCATACCGCTGCTCGTTCGACCCTCGCAGCATCGATGACCGCGACGACGTCGGCGGCCACGGCAGGCCAGGCGTACGCCTCTGGATCGTGCGGCTTGTCGCTCAGTCCGTTGCCGAGAGGATCGACGGCCAGGACGCGGCGTGAGCGCGCCAGGCGTTCGACGTAGCCGGCGTCACGCCAGTCGGCCGCCGACATCGTGGCGCCGGGAATGAGGACGACCGCGGTGCCTGCTCCGGCGTCCTCGAAGCTGATCGCGTAGCCCCGCGACAGAGTCGTCTTCGTGACGACCGGATCGGCGCCCGAGCGCTCGGTCAATCGGTTCCGCGGGTAGCCACGCATCAACGTCACCCACGTCCTGTGGGCATGGTCTGCCCGGCCGAAGAGTAGCGGTTCGAGCACCGCGATTGACGAAGGCGTCAGCGGCAGATCGGCTGTCAGCAGCGCCTCTATCGACTGGCCGCGACCACGGGGGCATCGGGCTCGGACAACACGCCGAGCTGGCGCATCAGCGTCATGTCGTCGCGGACGCCCCAATGCTCGACGACCTTGCCATCCTTGAATCGGACGATGTGGACGTAGTCATAGGCGACGTCGCGGCCTGTCGGCGGAATGCCCATGAGCTCCCCGGTGTGCCGCGCCCGGTGCGTCGCGTAGACGACGACAGCATCCCCCTCACTGATCACGTTGCGGATCTCCCACCGCTGATCGGAGAACACCCGCCGCAGCCAGTGCATCGTTCTGATCGCGCCCTCGAGACCCTGGGGCTCGTCAGGTCGTGCCTGGTGGTCGATGCTTTCGGGTGCGATGACCGCAGCGAGAGCCTCCGCGTCCCCCGCTGGGAAGATCTCCTCCCAGATCCGCCGCGCTCTCGCCTTTAGCTCGCTTTCCATGTCCCGCCTCCGCCCGTTACCGTTTCAGTGGGAACGTGGCTATATTGATGCAAGGTAGACTCTACTGAATGAGCGAAGTTGTCAAGGCCCCGCGGCGGTACGACTCCCGTCGTCGCCGCGAGCAGGCAGAGGAGACCCGCCGGAACATCGTGGCTGCCGCCGGCAAGCTGTTCCGCCAGCGCGGCTATGCCGGTACCTCGATGGCGCTGATCGCAGCCGAGGCCGGCGTCGTCGTGGAGACGGTCTATCGGGCATTCACCAGCAAGGCCGGTCTCTTCCGGATGGTCATGGAGGCCGTCCTCGCCGGCGGCGCGACCCGCGCGGATGTTCCGGTCGAAGAGCGGCCCGCCATTCGAGCGGTGATCGATGAACCAGATCCGCGTCGACAGATCGCGCTCTACGTCGCTACCCAGCCCGGCATCCACCGGCGCGCCGGGCCGCTCCTCCGAGCCCTGCGGGACGGCATGGCGACCAATCCGGAGCTCGAGGCCGTCTGGGACGAGATGGAAGCCTGGCGACTCGAGGGTCAGGGCCGATTCGTGACGATGCTCGCTGAAGGGGGCGCCCTTCGGCGAGGGCTCGCCGTCGAGGACGGACGAGACATCGTCTGGACGCTGTGCTCGCTCGCCGTCTACGACCTCTTGGTCGTCGAGAGGGGATGGAGCTCCGAGCGCTACCAGGAGTGGCTGACGGCCGCCCTTACGTGCGAGCTGCTGCCGCCCCGTAGAGCGTAAGACTCGCGCCTACTCAGGCGGCCTTCCACAGGTGGCGACGTCGAAGGCTCGCACCGTCGCGGATAATCGGCGGCGGAACTCCGGAAGGCGCGACCGAGGTAGCCAATCTGGCCGGGACATGATCGCCACACTCGAACTCGGTAGGGACGCGGTGAAACGCCACGCATGGGACGAGGGCGTGGAGGCGCTGACGGCTGCCGATCGGGAGAGCGCGCTGTCGGCCGATGACCTCGAGCTCCTCGGCGTGGCCGCATGGTGGGCGGCCAAACCGGACGAAGCAAGCGACGCACTGGAGCGGGCCTTCGCGGGCTACGAGGAGGCGGGTCGTGCCGAGGACGCCGCCCGCGTCGGGATCACCCTCACGTATCACGCCTACCGCCGCCTCGCCATCCCGGTCGGCGCCGGGTGGCAAGCGCGAGCCGAGCGGCTCCTCGAGGCCATTCCCGACTCCCCGCTGCAT
>VBFG01000155.1 GCA_005882635.1 Chloroflexota bacterium
CTCACAGGCCCTGAAGCCTGCTCGCTCCGGTGCTCCCCGGCGCCTAGCGCTGACGCGCTCATCCGCGACGAACGCAGTCGCGTTGCTGCCAGCGACGGCCCGCGATGCCGGCGCGCCTCGGGCCGAATCAATGCCGGAGCGGCCTGTGCTTGCCCACGGCGCGCGCGCGTTGGGCCGAAGGGGCATGGATCGGCGCCCAAATGGCGGCCGTACTGCGGCCGAGACCCCGATCCGGCGCGCACCCCTGTGCACCTCTCCGTGTGAGTCCGCAGCGACTCAAATCGGGCCCGAATAGGCTTGGCCGTTCATCAGATTCGGCGGATTCGGCCACGTGGACTTGATCGCCGCGGTCAGCGCTGATGCCGCGCCGACTCACGATTGGAGCGGTCAGGGCTCCGCCGGTGTCTCGGTGGACCCACCGCTGTCGGCGACGGGCGTCCGCTCGAACAGGGTCGGGTCCTCGCGGCGGTACGGGACGTTGACGACCACCGTGTGCGGCCGGCCCAGCAGTGCGCTGCGCAGCCGCTTCACCGATTGGTTGTAGAGGATCCGCTCCCACCACCGCCGGGCGACGTACTCCGGCAGCACGACGAACGTGATCGGCGACGTCTTGTCGGGCGGCCAGGCGGCGTCCAGCACGTCGAGGTAGGCCTCGAGCGGGCCGGTCAGGGCGCGGTACGGCGACTCGACGACGACGAGCGGCACGCCGGGCAGCTGCCGCTCCCAGCGGTCGCGAAGGGCCTGGGCGTCCTCGGGGTTCTCGGTGATGAAGACCGCCCGGACGTCCTCGGAGATCGACCGCCCGACGTTCACCGCCTGGATGACCGCGCGAGTGACCCCGGGGATCGGGATGACGACCCGTTCCTCGCGCTTCGGGCTGGCGAAGACGAGATCCCGACGGACCGCGAGCTCCCGCCGGGATGCGTCGTACTGGAGCTTGATGAACAGCATCGCCCCGACGATCAAGGGAATGAGGATCACGACGAGGTAGGCGCCGTCGGCGAACTTCACCGAGGCGACGACGATGAGCACGATGGCGGTCAGGACCGCGCCAAAGCCGTTGATCGCCGCCCGCCACCACCAGCCACGCTCCCGGTGGCGGGACCAGTGGCGGACCATCCCGATCTGCGACAGGGTGAAGCACACGAACACCCCGACCGAGTAGAGCGGGATCAGCGCGTGGGTGTCCCCGCCGAAGAACACGAGCAACGCGGCCGCGATCGTGGCGAGGAGCACGATCCCGTAGCTGAACGCGAGCCGGTCGCCGCGGAAGGCAAACTGGCGCGGGATGTAGCCGTCGATCGCGAGCAGCGCGGCCAGCCGCGGGAACGCGTTGAAGCTCGTGTTCGCGGCGAGGAACAGGATCAGCGCCGTGCTGGCCTGGAAAAGGTAGAACAACGGTGACCCGGCCCCGAAGATCGTGCCCGCGACCAGCGCGACCACGGTCTGGCCACCGTCAACCGTCGGCTCGATCCCGTAGGCGTCCGAGACGAACGTGATCCCGATGAACAGGACGCCGAGCAGGACGGCCATCGCGACGAGCGTGTTCGCCGCGTTCTTGGCCTCCGGCGGCTGGAACGCCGGAACGCCGTTGGCGATCGCCTCGGTCCCGGTCAGGGCGACCGACCCGCTCGCGAACGCCTTCAGCAGAAGGAAGAGCCCGAGCCCCTCGGTGCCGTTCTGGACCGCGTCCGCCTGATGGATGTCGACCGCCTGGCCGGTCACGACGTTCACGACCCCGATGCCGATCATGGACAGGGCCAGGCCGAGGAAGAGATAGGTCGGGATCGCGAAGATGTTCCCGGACTCCCGGAGGCCGCGCAGGTTCGCGGTCGTGATGAGGGCGATGGCGACGACGGCGATCTCGATCCGGATGTCGTAGAGGCTCGGCACGACGGAGTAGGCCTGGGCAACGGCCGACGCCGTCGACACGGCGACCGTCATCACGTAGTCGATCAGGAGCGCCGCGGCCGCGACGAGGCTGGCGAGCGCGCCGAGGTTCTCGCGCGACACCGAGTAGGCGCCTCCGCCCGATGGGTACGCCCGACACACCTGGCGATACGAGAGGGCGACCACGGCCAGCAGGACCGAGATCGCCGCCGCCTCCTCGAGGGACAACGACAAGGCGACGCCGGCGCCCGCCAGCACGAGGACCCGCAGGATCTCCTCGGTGGCGTAGGCCGAGGAGCTGATCGCGTCCGAGCTGAAGATCGCCAGCGCCTTCTTCTTCGACAGGCGCTCGCCGATCTCCTCCTCGCTCGCCAGCGGCCGGCCGATCGCGATCTTCCGGATCCGCGCCCAGGTCCGCCCGAGCGCGGTCTTCGGCTCGTGGGCGGCGGCCTTGGCGACGAGCTGGTTCCGGCCGGTGTAGCGGAAGTAGGGCGAGTGGGGGCGCTCGACGCGGACGCGTCGATCCGCCGGTTTCCGGCCGTGGAGGGGCCGGCGACCTCCGATCATCGGACTCCGTTCTGGGTGGATCGGGCCGCCCTCGAGCGGCCTCGGTCAATGGCCTCGACGATAGGGCACGTCCGCGATGACCGTGTGCTCGCGGCCGACGAGCGCCGCCTTGAGGCGCTTGGCCGACTGGTTATACAGCAGCCGGTCCCACCAGTGGCGGGCGACGTACTCCGGCAGCACGACGATCGTGATGGGCGCCTCCTTGTCGGGGGGCCAGGCCAGGTCGAGCACGTCCAGGTAGGCGGTGAGCGGTCCGACCAGGGCGCGGTAGGGCGACTCGACGATGACGAGCGGAACGCCCGGGACCTGCCGCTCCCACTTCCGCCGGAGGCGGTCGCCGTCCTCGGGATCCTCGGTGATGAAGACGGCCCGGACGTCGTTCGCCAGCGTTCGCCCGAACGTCAGGGCCTGGACGACCGCCCGGTTGATCCCGTTCACCGGGACGACGACCCGCTGCTCCCGGTGGGGAAGGCCCACCACGTAGTCATCGCGGACCGCGAGCTCGGCCTCCTGACCGCTGTACTGGCGATGGATGAATGACATCAGGCCGACGAGGATCGGAACGAGGACGATCACGATCAGCGATTGGGGGGCCTTGGCGATCGTCACAACGACCGCGACGATCGCGGTCAGCGACATCCCGAACGCGTTGATCGCGAGCCGGCGCCGCCAGCCGGGCGGCCGCTCACGCCGCCAGTGCCGGATCATCCCGGCCTGGCTGATCGTGAAGTCGATGAACACCCCGACGGCGTAGAGCGGGATGATCAGGTGGGTCTCGCCCTGGAAGAACCAGATCAGGAACGCCGCGACCGTTGCCAGCAGGATGATCCCGTAGCTGAAGGCGAGCCGGTCGCCGCGAAACGCGAACTGGCGCGGCATGTGGCCGTCGACGGCGAGGATGGCGAGGAGTCGCGGGAAGGCGTTGAAGCTCGTGTTCGCCGCCAGGACCAGGAGCAGCGCCGTGAAGCCCTGGAACAGGAAGAAGGGGATCGAGCCGGCGCCGTAGACCCGCGCCGCGATCTGGCTGATCACCGTCTGCTTCTCGGGCAGGTCGATGTGGGTGATCCCGAAGTTCACGGCGAGGAACGTCATTCCGATGAACAGGACCCCGAGGAGGCCCGCCATGACGCCGAGGGTCGTCGCGGCGTTCTTCGACTCCGGCGGCTGGAACGCCGGGACGCCCGTCGCGATCGCCTCGGTCCCGGTCAGGGCGACCGCGCCCGCCGCGAACGCCCGAAGCAGGAGCAGGAGGCTGAGCGTCTGGAACGCCTCGCCAGTCTGGGTGATGAGGGCGGTCTCGCCGTACACGCCGCGCTCCCCGAAGGCGACGATGCGGACGCTGCCGATCGCGATCATCAGCAGTGCCGAGCCGACGAAGAGGTAGGTCGGAATCGCGAACAGGTTGCCGGCCTCGCGGAGGCCCCGGAGGTTGCCGACCGTGATCAGGGCGATCGCCAGGACCCCGAGGGCAACGCGCTCGTCGATCAGCGCCGGGAACGCCGAGGTGACCTGCTCGATGGCCGACGCGGTCGAGACCGCGACGGTCATCACGTAGTCGATCATCAGGGCCGAGGCCGCGATCAGCGACACGCGGCGGCCGAAGTTCCGCTTCGACACGGAGTAGCTGCCGCCACCCTGGGGATAGGCCAGGCAGACCTGCCGGTAGCTGATCGCGACGGCGATGAGCAGGACCGCGATCGCGATGCTCACCCACAGGCCCCAGGCGAGGGCGGCGACGCCGCCGAGGATCAGCACCCGCAGGATCTCCTCGGTGGCGTAGGCAGACGAGCTGATCGCGTCCGAGCTGAAGATCGCCAGCGCCTTCTTCTTCGAAAGGCGCTCCCCGATCTCCTCCTCGCGCGCCAGGGGCCGGCCGAGGAGGATCCCCTTGGCGCGGGCGATCAGCCGCTCGGTCGGGGTCGTCGGGCCCGAGGCGGCCTCCTTCGCGGTCAGCTGACCCGGCCCGGTCCAGCGGAACAGGGCGGCGTGCGGACGCTCGACGCGGACCCGGCGGTCGCCGGGCTTGCGGCCCTGGAGGGACCGCCGGCCGCCGATCACGGGCGACGATCGGTCACGTCACAGGCCATGGCGGAGCCGTTCGGCGAGGCGGACCGGGAGCCCGGCGTCGAGCATCGCCGCCTGGACCGCCGGGATGTCGTACGCGACCCGATGCCACGTCCCGATGCCTTCGCCCAGGTCGAGCTCGAGCCAGCTCGCCCGCGGGTCGCCGTCGCGCGGCTGGCCGACGCTGCCGGGGTTGATCAGCAGGCGGGACGTGCCGTCGAACCGGATCGTCGCCGCCGGGCGCGGCGAGATCCCGTCGATCCGGCCGTCGCGCTCGGCCCAGATCATGGGGACGTGGGTGTGGCCGAACAGGCCCATGCGCGTCTCGAGCTCGCGGAGGTTCGCGCCCGCGACCGCGGAGGACATGACGTACTCCCAGATCGGATCCCGCGGGCTGCCGTGGACGAGGAGCGTCTCGGACTCCGTCCGTCTCACCGGCTGGGCAGCTAGCCATGAGGACGTCGTCGACGAGATCCGACCGCGCGTCCATTCCATGGCGGCCCTGGCATCCGGATTGAACCAGTCGATCTCGCTCCCGCCGGTCGCCGCCCGATCGTGGTTGCCGGCGACGCCGACGGCGCCGGCCGCGGCCAGCCGGTCGACGACGGCGTCCGGCTCCGGGCCGTAGCCGACGACATCACCGAGGTGCCAGATGGCATCGACGGGTCCTGCGCTGTCGAGCACCGCATCGAGGGCGACCACGTTCGAGTGGATGTCCGACAGGACGGCGACGCGCACCGACCCAGCCTACCGCGGGCGACGCGCCTCGGAACGGTCCGTGCCGGCCCCGCGCCCGCATCGAGCCCGCCCTCTGATGTCACCACGGATCCCGGCGTCGGGTGGCCGGGTCGCGCGGCCAGCGGTCGTCGATGGGGCGTCGTCCCTGGCCGACGAGGACGAGCCGATGGTCGGCGATCGTGGCCAGGCCAGCCCTGCTATCTGGATCGCGCGATCCGAGGGACGCGTCGATCATGATCCGGTCGCCGCCGAGCGCGGCGATCGCTCGTTCGGCGGCCTCGACCTCGGCGCCGAACCCGCCGGGGTCGGCCGGATCCCCGCTCTTCCAGGCGAGGAGCACCCCGCCGGGCTCGAGGAGCGGCAGGGCGAGCTCGACGAGGTTAGCCAGGCTGGCAACCGCCCGGCCGGTCACGAGGGGCCAGCGGCCGCGATGGACGGGATCCCGAGCGACCGTCTCCACCCGCGCGCCGATCGTCCGCCATCCCGCGGTGCCTGAGAGCCTCTCGCCGACGACCTCGAGGGCGGAGTCGAGGAACCGCGCCTTCTTGCCGACCGACTCGACCAGGGCGATCTCGCTGGG
>VBFG01000110.1 GCA_005882635.1 Chloroflexota bacterium
TCGACCCGGCGGCACCCGACGAGTTCACGGTTCGAGGCCGCGGGCATCAGGTCACCGACGCCGACCTTCGTCGGAAGGCGCTCGCGGCTTGGGCCTTCGACGCCGGTGACGGCTACCGCCTGGTCGAGCTCGACATCGACAGCGCCCTGCTCGGGCGACGCCCGACCGCGGACGACTGGCCACCCGTCTATTCGTCCTGGAGACCCGGCGAGCCGGCGTAGTCTCCCGACCGATCGTCAGCCGGGACCGATGGCGACGGCCGCCTCGACGATGGCCGCCGCGAGCTCGTCGACGTCGGCGTCCGTCGCCGGCGTCGCGATCGCACCCAGCCCTCGCGGAGCGAGGTAGAACCCTGCCAGGAGCAGCCGAACGAACAACTCGGCCCTGCCGGCGCCGGTCGCGACCGCGGAGGCCGCGGTTTCCTGGCCGAGCCGGACCTGGAAGAGCGACGCGGCGACGGCGACGCGGACGCCGGCTTCGGCCCTCGCGGCCCGGTCAGCGACCCCGTCGCGCAGGCGGACGGCCTGTCGGTCGAGGTCGGCGTAGACGTCCGGCGTCAGCCGCGCCAGCGTGGCGAGCCCGGCGGCCGCCGCGACCGGATTGCCGTTGAACGTGCCGCCGTGGGTCAGCGCGCCGGCGCGGCGCGCGTCGAAGCGGTCCATCACCTCGGCGGCGCCACCGAACGCGGCGAGGGGATAGCCGCCGCCGATGATCTTGCCGAGCGTCGTCAGGTCGGGACGGACGCCGACCAGCGACTGGGCCCCGCCGGGTGCCGCACGGAACGCGATGATCTCGTCGAAGATCAGGAGCGCGCCGATCCGGTCGCAGATGTCGCGGAGGCCCTCCAGCAGCGCACGCGACGCCGCGCGGACTCCGCCGGCGCCCTGGATCGGCTCGATGACGATCGCGGCGAGATCCGCGTCCCGGCCGGCGATCGCCCGCTCGACGCCGTCGAGGTCATCCCACGGCAGCGTCACGACGAGATCGCCGACGGTCGGCGGCACGCCCGGCGAGCCGGCCACGACCGTGTCGTGCGTTCCGTGGTACGCCCGCTCGAAGACGCCGACGACCGCCCGCCCGGTGGCGGCACGGGCGGCCCGGATGGCGAACATCGTCGCCTCGGTGCCGGAGTTCGTGAACCGGATGCGCTCGACGGAATCGATCCGCCCCACGAGCTCCTCGGCGAGCGCGACCTCGGCCTCGCTCGGCGCGCCGAACGCCGACCCGCGCCGGGCCTGGGCCTCGACCGCGCGGACGACGTCCGGATGGGCGTGACCGAGGATCAGCGAAGTGTAGTTCCCGAGGAAGTCGCGATAGTCGTTGCCGTCGACGTCACGGACATGGATGCCGGCCCCGCTGTCGAGATACGGCGGGTAGGGCGGCGCGAAGGTCGTGGTCCGCGTCGAGCCGCCGGGGAGGACCGCCGTCGCTCGCTCGAACATCGCCGCGGAGCGGGGCGTCCGGGCCCGGTACGCGGCATGGAGATCGTCTGCGACGGCGCGATCGGCGAGGGCCATCGGCGGATTGTCCCACGCCTCGGGCGGGTCACTTTGACGATGGAGGGTCGGCCACGTCGATGTCCAGCCGCGCGCGGAACAGGTCGGCTCCGGTCGTCCGATGGGTCAGGCGGAAGCTCCAGCCTCCGTCGTCCGTCCAGGCCGCGGCAACGAGCGGCGCCCCGGCATCGGCGGCGAGGGCGTACTCGAGGCGGTAACGACGCGGGATGGACCGGAGCGCCATCGGGTCGATCCGGCCGACCGCCTCCTCGAACCAGTCGACGTACGCGGCGTTGTTGGCGTGCCCCATCGGGTCGAGGTCGTGTGGACGGACGGCGAGGTCCGAGGCGTCGGCGTCCGCCGGCGTCTCGGGCAGCGCCAGCCGGCCGACGGAGCCGTCGAGCTCATCCCCGCCGAACATCTCGGTGAACACGGGCGGGACTCGCGTCAGTGCGCCGCGCCCATCGATCAGGACCCAGTCCGTGTTGACCCAGCCGGCGAGCGTCCCGTCGGGGAGTCGGAAGGTGCCGCGACGACGCGCCCAGACGCGACGGATCCCGACGACCTCGGTTCGAGCCAGGAGCTTCGTGCTCATCGGCACCGGCGCAAGGACGACGAGCTCCGCGGCTCGGACGAGCCATGTCAAGCCGCGCGACGCATACCACTCCCGGCCGAAGCCGAGGGCTGTGGAATGCTGCCAGGCCAGGTCCTGCGCGTAGCGCATGAACCCGGACGTCCGCATCAGGCCGTCCGGGCCCGACTCATCGAACCGCACCCGGTAGGACGTCTCGTGGAACGACGGCGGACGGCCGCGATCGTCGGTGGCGGAGTCGATGTCCGTGGTGGCGGGGTCCACAGAGGAAGGGTAGCGTCGCGACCGGCTGCGAGCCGGCGGCGAGTCAGCGAGCGACGGCCGATCGCCTCCGGAATGACCAGGCGCGCGTCCGAACGGGCGGCGCCGTGGTCCGCTCGGCTCGCTCGAGGAGGCCGAGGAGGACGCGGCGGGCGGATTCGTCCCAGGCGTTCGAGTACGCCCGCGTCGCCCGGACCCGGATCTTGCCCGCCTCGGCGCGCGCCCCGATGCGCTCGAGCCCCGCGACGCGATCGAGGATGTCGCGATACAGCTCGGGCAGGTCCTCGGCCACGGAGGCGGACGCCTCGGAGACGGTCGGTTGGGCAGGGACGGACGGATGGGACTCCATCACGTCGGAGGATGCCGGGACGCGGGATCGGGCGATATCGATGAACGTCCCGATCCGCGCCGCCGAAGGTCCCGCTTCGATCGGATCGCGGTGCGCGCGGACACCAATCGACCCGGGAAGGTCGCGACCGTCGTCGTTCGGGCCGACCGCGCCCCCCAGCTTCAGTCGCCGCGGTGACCCGCGGACCGGACGGAAAACCCCGCCATCGTGCCGGTCGCCGGCATCCGCACGACCTGGACCGCCTCGACGACCGCGCCGATCGGGCCCGCGCGGAGCGTCGCCTCGAGCCGGTCCAGGACCGGTGGCGGTCCCTCGGCCACGCAGCGGACGCTGCCGTCGAGCTCGTTGGCGACCCAACCGGTCAGGCCCATCTCGGTGGCTCGCCGCACGACCCAGTAGCGGAACCCGACGCCCTGGACCCGGCCACGGACCGTCGCCTCGAGACGAGTGATCGGGGTTGCGACGTCGGTCATCGAGCCGTGCCCTCGGCGTCCGCCCCGTGAGGCCACGCGAGGAGCAGGCTGTCGAGGACGATCTCGGCGCGGACGTTCGCCTCCAGCAGCTCGCCGGCGGCATCGAGACGTGTGAGGAAGCGGCCGAGCGCGACCACCGCATCGTCCGGACCGTCCGTCCCGGTCTGCTGCCCGACCGAGCCGCCTGCGTCGAGCCGGGCCGACGCAGCTCGCAGGTCGTCCAGGAGGGCCGGATCGCGGATCTCGCGCTCGGCCCCGAGACGGACGACGAGCAGGTCCCGGGTGACGTCCCGCCAGAGGCCCACGAGGATCGCGGCCGCGCGGCGCCGCTCCGCCGCCGGGGCCGCCGCGCGCGCGGCGGCCTCGCTTGTTGCGTCGTCGTCTCCCTCGGGGTCGTCGGAATCGGTGCCCGGGGCCGGGGCAGGAGCGCTGGGCGCCGGGGTCCGCGAGGCGCCCACGCCCGAGGCACCGCGGGTCCGCCGCGAGCGGCCGATGCCGGTCGCACCTCCGGTCGCGCTCGTCGCGTCCTGACCGTCGCGAGCGACCGCGTCGGCGAGTGCTCCATCGAGCTCCCTCGCGCGCGTCGCGAGATCGCGGGCGGCGGCGAGCCGAGCGGCGGCCCCGCTCCCGAGCAGGTCAAGGAGCGTCCGGGCGATCTCGTCTCGCGCGGCCACGGCGTCGGGCGCCCGAGCGAGGGAGCGGGCAAGACCCGGTCGACCGCCCGACAGGCGCGCGAGTCGCGCCGCGACGGGCGGGTCGGCAAGGTCGGCATCCGCGAGGATCGTCTCGATGTCTCGCACGGCCACCGGACCGAGGCGGATCCGCGCGCAGCGGGACCGGACAGTCGGCATCAGCCGGTCCTCCTCGTCGGCGCAGAGGATGATCGTCACTCCGGCCGGCGGTTCCTCGAGCGTCTTGAGGAGCGCGGTCTGGGCGTCGTCGCCCAGCCGATCGGCGCGTTCGATGATCGCGACCCGGGCGCCACCCTCGACCGGCATCAGGGCGAGCTCGGTTGCCAGGCGGCGGACCGTGCCGTCCTCGGGGTTCTCGCGCGTTCCGATCCGGATCTGATCGCCCGGACCCGTCGGCGCGAGTCGGTGGACGTCGGGATGGATCCCGCGATCGACCAGCCGGCACCCCCGACACGAACGGCACGGTCGCCGGGCCGGATCGGGGTCGTCGCAGAGGAGCCCCGCGGCGAGGTCGAACGCCAGCGTCGTCTTGCCGATCCCCGCCGCGCCACCGATCAGCAGCGCGTGCGGCGGGCCGCCGCGGATCATCCGGCGGACCGCATCAACCGCGCGGTCATGGCCGCGCGTCAGGAAGCTGGGCCTGGCCTCGCCGTCCGGGGCCGTCTCAGGCGCCGGGGCGTGATCCGCGATCACGTCTCGATCGAGCCGTCGCCGGGCAGGATCCGATCAGGCCGGCTCGGCCTTCTTGCGCGTCGTCCGACGTTTCGGCGCCGCCGCCGTCTCGGTCGCAGCAGCCGCTCCACTCGCCTCGTCGGGGGCGTCGGCGGCCGACGCAGCCGCCGTCGAGGTCGCGCTCGACCGGCGCGTGGTGCGGCGCTTCGGAGCGGCGCCCGCAGCGTCATCGCCGTCAGCCGCGGCCGTCGCAGCCTTGCGCGTCGTCCGGCGCTTCGGTGCCGCCGCTTCGGTGGCGTCCGGCCCACCGGCCGAAGCCTCGGCGGGCGCGGCTGCGGCCGCGGTTGACCGGCGTGTCGTCGCCCGGCGGCGTGGCGCCGGGGTCACCGACGATTCCTCACCGCCCGCGGTCTCGACCGCACGAGCGGTCTCCTCGGAGGCGGCCGTCGCCCCGGCTGCCGCGTCCTCACGGCGAGGGCGGCTCGGCGGCCTCGGCTGGCGGGCCTTCCCGGACTGGGCCAACTGGGCGCGGAGCATCTCTTCGAGCTCGGGCGGTACCTCGCTCCAGGGATCGCCACCACTCGCACGAGGCGCCCGCTCGGGGCGATCTCCGCGATCGCGGCGGCCGAACCCGGCGTCGCGACCGGTCGGTCCGCGCGAACCCTGGCGTTCGCGCCCGCTCACGTCCGGATAGCGGTTGATCCCACCGCCACCACCGCCGCGCCCGTAGCGCTCGCGCTCGATGGCGGCGGTGTAGGCGCTCCGCCCGCCCCGGCCGCCACGCCCGCCGCCACGGCCTTGGCCCTGGCCCTGGCCCTGGCCCTGACGGTTCCGCCGCTGCTCGGCGATCAGGTACTCCGGAATCTCCGGCTCCTCGAAGTCCTCGTCGTCGCCGACGGGGGTCAACGGAGCTCGACCGGCGCTCGGCACGCCGAGCTGCGAGTCCCAGAACGAGCCGAACGGCGTCGTGGGTGGTCGACGCGGCGCCTCGGCTATGACCTCGTCGGCCGCCTCGGGCTCTTCCGGGGCCTCCACGGCGGGCGGCTCGACGCCGGTGCCGTCGAGCGATTCCTCCCGACCGCGCCCGCGCCCGCGGCCGCGGCCACCGCGGCGGCGGCGGCGGCGGCGTCCGGCCTCGCCCTCGGCGCCGCCTTCCTCGGCGGACAGCGTCAGCGTCTCGTCGACCGCCTCGAGCTCGTCTTCGCTCTCGATCTCCTCGCCGACGGGGCCCGCCGCCGCGACGCGCGACAGCTTCTCGCCGGGGAGCACGGTCAGCGGGCCGCCACCGTTCGACGACGCAGCGGCAGCGGCTGGTCGCGACGTTCGGCGCCGCGACGCGGCACTCGCCGCGACCGGCTCCGCCTCGCCTGCTCGGCCGCGTCCACGACCGCGCCCGCGGGCACGTGTCCCGCTGCCCTCGGTCTGCTTGTCGGGGACCTCGGTCATCGACAGGTCTTCCTCGTCACCGGCGACGCGCCGCCCGGACCGCGACGACGACTTGTCGACGCGCGCGAGCTGGGTGATGTCGGTGAACAGGTCGGCGACGTCGATCAGGTCGCTGGAGGTGTTGCCACGGAAGCTGATGACCTCCACCCGGACGCCCATCTCCTGGACGGCCCGGATCGCCGGCGCGAAGTCGCCGTCACCGGACACGACGATCGCGATGTCGAGGTTCCGCGCGGTCTTCATGAGATCGACGACGAGCTCGATGTCGAGGTTCGCCTTGACCTTGCCGTCGCCGTACTTGCGGATGTCCTTGCTGACGACCTTGTAATGGTTCCGCGCCAGAAAGGCGTGGAAGTTGCGTTGGTTCTCGTTCTCGGGGTCCAACCCCGTGTAGGCATACGCTCGGACGAAGTCTCGCCCGGCGGTTGCCGCCTTGAGGAGCGTGACGTAATCGATATCCGTGCCAGCCGCCTTGGCCGCATAGAAGATGTTCGCCACGTCCACGAAGACGGCGACGTTCTTTCCCACCTTGACTCCTTGATTTGGGAGGAGCGACGCCGGCGCGAACTGCGCTGCCTGGCGCCGCGGATCAGTTGCTGGTACGCGCTTTGGCCACTCCGACCGCGGCCACCCGACACTCCGCGCGCGGACCTGACTCGACGAAACCATGACGCTCCAGGCGGGTCCGCTCCGCCGGGTCGTCGGGAAGGGCTGCCTCGACGATGCTGCAGCCCTTGTTGCGCGCCGATCGGAGCATCTCTTCCAGCAGCGCGTCGGTCACCCGCTCCGCGTCGTGATCGGGATCGACGACGACGAAGTCGACTGCGCCGACGAAGCCGCCGGCCCGGACGGAGGGCCGCAGCGCGAGGACCGCGCCTCCGACCACTTCGCGCCGCGCCTCGGCGATGAAGATGCTCGCCTGCGGGAGATAGACCAGCTGTCGGAGCAGGTCACCCGAGTCCAGCGGGCCTGCCGCGGACGCGCGACCGGCTCCGCCGCCGAGGGCGACGAGCCGTTCGATGTCCGTGATGCGAGCCGGGCGGATCAGGTATTCCACGCGGGTGGAGGCACCTCGTGCGAGGAGGGCGAAGGCGAGTTCGTCGCTGTTTCGCCGATCGGGAGCCGACCGTTGGCACCGCCCTCGGAGGGACCTCGCAGAGTGGGGAGCCAGAGGCTCGACAGCCACACCCGGGTCGCGCCGACCGGTGTTGCATTCGGTCCGCCGGTGTCTATGATACGGCATCGCTTCGGCGGCAACCTGCGCGCCGCCCGAGCCAGCGTTCTGCGCCGTCGTCCGTCACGCACCGCCGCTCGTGTCCCGACGATCCCTCCCCAGGACCAATCGGACGGAACACGCAGCATCGGGCGCCGGGCGGCGCGTCGGCGCCGGTGGCGGCAAGGCAGGCCCGGTCGACCGATCTCACCCGGCTTACGGGTGAGTCACAGAGGAGGAGCTGGATGAAGGCGACGAAACTCGGCGTGATGACCTTCAGCGCGATGCTGGTGGTCAGCGCCTGCGGTGGCGGGACACCGGCCGCCAGTGGTGGCGCTGCCGGGGCTCCCGCGGCGTGCAACAACAAGGTCGGGACGAGCTCGACCGAGATCCACGTCTATTCGAGCCTGCCGCGGCAGGGCACGAACACCGAGCAGACCAACACGCTCGTCGAGCAGGAGAAGAAGATCCTCGACGGCGTCAAAGTCGGCAAGTGGACCATCAAGTACTTCGACCTCGACGACTCGTCGGCCGCCAACAACGGCGACTGGGACGGCACCGTCGAGCAGGCCAACGCCAACAAGGCCGTCAACGACCCTGACGCGATGGCCTACATCGGGACGTACAACTCCGGCGCGGCCAAGCTGGCGATCCCGATCCTCAACCAGAACTGCCTCGTCATGGTCACCCCGGCGAACACGTATCCGGGCCTGACCAAGGCGGTCAACGGCGTGACCAAGCCGGGCGAGCCGGACACGTACTACCCGGGCGGCTACCGCAACTACTCCCGCGTGGTCGGCACCGACGACGCGCAGGGTGCGGCGGGCGCCGAGTGGGCCAAGTCCCTCGGCGGGACCAAGGCGTACGTCCTCGACGACACCCAGGTCTACGGCCAGGGTCTCGCGAAGTCCTTCGCCCTCGCCTTCACCAACGGCGGCGGCACGATCCTCAGCGCGAACGGCACCTCGGAAGGCTTCGATCCGAAGGCCTCGGACTACAACGCCCTGGCTCAGAAGATCAAGTCGTCCGGCGCCGACTTCATCTACATCGGCTCGATCACGGGCAACAACACCGGCAAGCTCTGGAAGGACCTCCGGTCCGCGATGCCCGACATCAAGATCATGTCCGGTGACGGCGTCTACGAGAAGTCGTGGTACGGCGGCGTCGGGTCGGCCGGCAACGGCACGTATCTGACGTTCGGAGCGATCGGCCCGGACCAGCTGACCGGCGACGGGAAGACCTGGTACGAGCAGTACAAGACCGATCACGGTGGCACCTCTCCGGCCGTCTACACGGCCTACGGCAACGCCGCCGCGACGGTCGTCCTCGCGGCCCTGAACAAGGCCGCCACGAACGACCGCTACCAGGTCCTCAAGAACGTCATGGCCACCAGTGGCCTGGCGACGGTCACCGGCACCGTGACGCTCGACAAGAACGGCGACGTCACGGGTGGCGGGATCACCGGCTACCAGGTGGAGACCAGCTGGCCGCCGAAGTTCGTCCAGCTCTTCCAGTCCAAGGGCCTGTAGCCATCCGGCTGCGGCCAATAGCCTGAGTGCGCGACCGGGGCGGGCGTCCAGCCCGCCCCGGTCGACGTCTCACCCTCGTCCTGCCTGGAGGGCGGCGTGGACCAGATCGTCCAGACGTTCATCATCGGCCTCTCGAACGGACTGATCTTCGCCCTCGTCGCCCTGGGCTACTCCCTCGTCTACGGCATCATCGAGCTGATCAACTTCGCCCACGGCGACGTGTTCATGCTGGGCTCGATGATCGCCCTCCTCCTGATTTCGGGCGTCTTCGGGGTGACGGCGGCGACATCTCCGCTGATGATCGTCATCATCGTGGCCGCGGTCATCCTCATCACGATGGCGGTGACCGCCACCATCAACGTCACGATCGAGCGGCTCGCCTACCGGCCGTTGCGCAACGCCCCGAAGCTCGCCCCGCTCATCTCGGCGATCGGCATGAGCTTCGTCCTCCAGAACATCGCCCTGCTCATCGCCGGCCCGGCCAACAAGAGCATCGACAACGTCCTCCCGTCGGTGAACCTCCTGTCGTACATCGGGGTCAACACCGTTGAGCTCTCGTTCCGGCAGGTCTTCGTCGCGGTCGTCACGGTTCCGCTCTTGATTGGCATGTCCTGGTTCGTCGCCAAGACGAAGCAGGGCAAGGCGATGCGGGCGACCGCCCAGGACCCCGACACGGCTGGCCTCATGGGCGTCGACGTCAACCGGACCATCGCCTTCACGTTTCTGATCGGCGGCGCGCTCGCGGGAGCGGCCGGGGTCGTCCAGATCCTCTACAACAATGTGACCGTCTGGAACCTCGGCTTCCGGTTCGGCCTCAACGCATTCACGTCGGCCGTCCTCGGCGGGATCGGCAACCTGCCCGGCGCCGTCCTCGGCGCGTTGGTCCTCGGCCAGATCAACGCCTTCAGTGACCGCTACGTCGCCGCGAACTGGACGAACGCGATCGTGTTCATGGTCCTGATCGGCGTCCTCGTCTTCAAGCCAACCGGGCTTCTCGGCCAGCAGCTGGCGGATCGGGCGTGACCGCGATCGTCGAATCCGAGCGGCGGCCGGGCGGGTTCGCCGGCTGGATCGGCCACATCGGCGACGTCCTCGGCGCCATCCCGGGCGCCTATCGCGACGCCCTCCGGACGCATCCCCTCCGAACGACCCTTCTGAGCGCGCTGGTGATCCTCGGCGTGTTCTACCCGCTTCTCAACCGGTCGGTCCTGCAGGGCTTCAGCCGGAACGTCTTCCCCCTGCCGATCCCGGACGACACGGTCGTCACGTTCATGCTGATCTTCTCGATCATGGCGGTCGGCCTGAACATCGTGGCCGGCTTCGCCGGCCTCCTAGACCTGGGCTACGTCGCCTTCTACGCGATCGGCGCCTACACGGCGGCCTTCCTGGCATCGCCGCACTTCGGCGTGGTGAGCATCGTCCTGCTGGCCAACGTCCCCCAGGGGTTCCCCGGGATCCACATCCCGTTCTGGTTCATCGTGCCGCTGGCGATGATCATCGCCGGCACGTTCGGGGCGCTCCTCGGCGCGCCGACGCTGCGCCTCCGCGGCGACTACCTGGCGATCGTGACGCTCGGTTTCGGCGAGATCGTCCCGGTCGTCTTCCGCAACCTCGCCGACGTGACGATCAAGTTCAACTTCCTGTTCATCAACTTCTCGGCAGAACACCTGAACCTGACCGGTGGTCCGCTCGGAATCAACCCGATCGACCCGCCCTACCTGCCGGGCCTCGGGATCACGTTCAACGCGAGTGCGGGGTTCGCGCCCGTTTACCTTGCGATGATCCTCCTGGCGCTCGGAGTGCTCTTCGCCCGGAACCTCGAGCGGTCGCGCATCGGGCGGGCCTGGATGGCGATCCGCGAGGACGAGCTCGCGGCCGAGATGATGGGCGTCCATACCGTTCGGACGAAGCTGCTTGCATTCGCTCTTGGAGCGAGCTTCGCCGGGATCGCGGGATCGCTCCAGGCGTCGTACCTGGGGGCGACGACCTCGGACTTCTTCCAGTTCTCGACGTCGATCCTGGTCCTGATCATGGTCATCCTCGGCGGGATCGGGAACATCTGGGGGGTCATCGTTGGCGCTGTGGCGCTCCAGTACGTCAACCTGACCTTGTTGCCCTATCTCGGCCAGCAGATCCAGTCGATCGCACCGTCGTTCCCGAACCCGGCCCAGTTCAACTTCCTGTTCTTCGGGTTGATCCTCGTCGTGATGATGCGGTTCCGGCCCGAGGGCTTCATCCCGAACCGCCAGCGCGCGGCCCAGTTGAGCGCCCACGTCCTGGCCGCGGCCGCCGCAGAGCGGGGTGAAGTGGTCGGGCTCGATAACACCGGCCTCGACATCGACGAGAACATCGAGCTCGCGCCGCCCGGCCAGTCGGAGGTCGGGGAGGACGCCCGCGCGGCCGAGACATCGGACGAGGCGCGCGACCTGTGACCCTCGACGCGACGCCCGATCCGACACCGGCCCCCGCGCCCGTGGCCGGCGGCGCCATGCGCACGGGAGCCATTCCCGACGACCAGCTCCTGGTGAAGGCCCGAGCCGTCACCAAGCGGTTCGGCGGCCTGCTCGCCGTCAGCGACGTCAACTTCGACATCCCTCGCGGGGCCATCGTCTCGCTCATCGGGCCGAACGGCGCGGGCAAGACGACGTTCTTCAACATGATCACGGGCCTCTATCTCCCGTCCTCAGGCTCGATCGAGTTCGACGGCAAGCCGATCGTGACCACGAGCGGCAAGAAGATCCGCGGCAAGAAGCCGCACGAGGTCGCGGCATTGGGCATCGGCCGGACGTTCCAGAACATCCGCCTGTTCGGGACGATGACGGCCCTGGACAACGTCCGCGTCGGAGCGAATGTCCACCTCCGGAGCCGGTGGTGGGACGCGGCCCTCCGAACCCCGCTGATGCTCAACGAGGAGACGGCCAATCGCGCCGAGGCGATGGGGATCCTGCGCCTCGTCGAGCTGGAGGACCGGGCGGACGCCTGGGCGCGCAGCCTCCCGTACGGCGACCAGCGCCGACTCGAGATTGCGCGGGCCCTCGCGACGCGGCCAAAGCTGCTCCTCCTCGACGAGCCGACGGCCGGCATGAACGCGAGCGAGACGCGGGACGTGATGTCCTTCATCCGACGGCTCCGCTCGGAGCTGAACCTGACCGTCTTGCTGATCGAGCATGACATGCGCGTGGTCATGGGCATCAGCGACCGGGTCACCGTCCTCGATCATGGCCAGGTCATCGCCGAGGGTCCGCCGGCGGAGGTCCGCGCCGATCCGAAGGTCATCGAGGCCTATCTCGGCCGCGGCGCGGCGGAGGCGTGACGTGGCGCTCCTCGAGCTGAACGACGTCCACACCTACTACGGCGCGATCCATGCCCTCCGCGGCGTCTCGATCTCCGTCGAGGACGGCGAGATCGTCACGCTGATCGGCTCGAACGGTGCGGGCAAGTCGACGACGCTGCGGACGATCTCCGGGCTGCTCCGCCCGCGACAGGGAACGGTCAGCCTGGGAGACAAGCGCCTCGACGGCCTCCGCCCCCACCAGATCGTCCAGCTGGGGGTCTGCCAGAGCCCGGAGGGTCGCCGGGTCTTCGCCCGGATGACCGTCCACGAGAACCTCGAGATGGGGGCGTTCTCGCGGAAGGAGAAGACGAAGATCGCCAGTGACTTCGAGCGGGTCTACGGTCTGTTCCCCCGGCTCAAGGAGCGAACCGCCCAGCGGGCCGGGACGCTGTCGGGCGGCGAGCAGCAGATGCTGGCGATCGCTCGAGCCCTGATGGCCGCCCCCAGGGTCCTCCTCCTCGACGAACCGTCGATGGGCCTCGCCCCGATCCTCGTCGAGCAGATCTTCGAGATCATCAAGACGATCAACCAGCAGGGGACAACCGTGCTCCTCGTGGAGCAGAATGCCCTGATGGCGCTCGGCATCGCGAACCGGGGATACATCCTCCAGACCGGCGAGATCGTTCTCACCGACGATGCCCACAAGCTCGCCGCCAACCCGGAGGTGAAGCGCGCCTACCTGGGCGGCTGACGTCCGCCCGGGTCGATCGC
This sequence comes from Chloroflexota bacterium, assembly GCA_005882635.1. Taxonomy (GTDB): domain Bacteria; phylum Chloroflexota; class Limnocylindria; order Limnocylindrales; family CSP1-4; genus CF-46. Next base: position 12,769 of record VBFG01000110.1, read on the forward strand.
GAGGTCCACCCGGATGCCACTGAGATCGACGGATCGCGAACCGTTCGACCAGGACGTCGAGCGGCTGCCGGCCGTCAGCGTCAGGGTCCGCACCGCCCGACCCTCGCCCGCGGTCCCGGTCTCGGTGGCCCTGATCGTGGCGTTCTTCGGCTTGGCCATCGTCAAGCCGTGGGGTGGAACCGCGAGCCCGCTGCGGGATCACAGCCGCAGCCCCGCGCCGCGCTCCGCCGCGGCGGATCAGCCATCAGGCGCCGCCGGGCCGACGCCGGTCGTCGACCGGGAGACGGCGATCGCGGATGAGTGCCACGCGCCATACGGCTGGCGGATCGTGACGAACGAGCGGTGGCAGGGCCGCGAGGTCCGGATCTGGTGGGCGGTCAGCCCGGTGACGTCGAAGTCGGCGTTCGATCCGACCATCCCGTACCTGTCGATCGTCTCGGATGCGATCCTCCAGCTCGGCTACTGCGCGCCCCTGTTCGGACCCGACCGACCGTCGAGCACCGAGGCCGTCGGGATCTGGCGGATCGATCCCGGGGCCCAGACGGCCGAGGCGATCCACCCGACGCGGATCGCGCCGCCGTTCGAGGACTCCCTCGTCGCGATCTGGGCGCCGCCCGGGTCGGCGACGGCGGGCGAGGAGTCATGGCCGACGGGTCGCTACGTCTTCGGCGTCGGCGGGCGCTGGTTCGGCGTCGACCTTCGGATCCTCGACCGGTCGCCGGGCGGCAGCGCGTCACCGGGCGCCGCCGGATCGCCCGGTGCCGGCCGCTCCAGCCCGGTTGCTCCGCCGACCCCGGCCGTCGCGGCTTCCGAGCCGGCTGCCAACGTCTCAGCGGCACCGTAGCGTCCATGGACCTGGGCCTCGCGGGCCTCCGGGCCCTCGTCGGTGGCGGGTCGAGCGGCCTCGGCGCGGCCATCGGGACGAGCCTCGCCGCCGACGGTGTCCGCGTCGCGCTGACGGCGCGGCCGAGCGAACGGCTCGACGAACAGGCCGCCGCGATCGGCGCGCTCGCGGTCGGGGCCGACCTGTCGACCCCGGACGGACCGTCGTCGGCCGTCGACACGACAGCCGACGCCCTCGGCGGACTCGATCTCCTCGTCGTGAACTCCGGCGGTCCGCCCGGCGGCACGTTCGACGAGCTCGACGAGGCGGCCTGGGAGGCCGCCATCGACGGCGTCCTGCGCGCGGCCCTCCGGCTGATCCGTGCCGGGTTGCCGCACCTGCGGTCGTCCGAGCACCCGGCGATCCTGGTCGTCCTGTCGAGCTCGGTCCGCGAGCCGATCCCATCCCTCACGACCTCGAACGTGCTCCGGCCCGGCCTCGCCGGCCTGATCAAGAGCCTGTCCGCGGAGATCGCGCCCGTCCGGATCAACGGCCTCGCCCCCGGCCGGATCGCCACGCCCCGCGTCGCCCACCTCGATTCGCTGCGCTCCGAGGCGACCGGGCGGTCCGTGGCGGAGATCCAGGCGGAGTCGATCGCGCGGATCCCGCTCGGGCATTACGGCGATCCGGCCGACGTCGGCCGGATCGGCGCATTCCTCCTCTCGCCGGCGGCGAGCTTCATCACCGGCGCGATCGTGCCCGTGGATGGAGGGATGATCCGCGCGCTCCCATGACTTCCTTCTGCGACAGCCTTTCAGGTCCGCTGTTCGGTGCGCATCTCGTAGACCGCCCGGCTCAGGATCACCAGGGCAATCGCCGTGATCCACAGGCCGTAGGCCCGGGTCGGGAAGAGGACTTCGACGTTCGCGGCCGCGAGATCGATCGCTCGAACGGCCAGCGCGAGCCAGCCGAGCACCGTCACGATCAGGAAGCTGAGCGGCCGGTCGAGCGAGACCGGCGTGTCGCCCGCGGCGTAGGGCAGCGCCAGGAGCGCGATGACCGCGAGGCCGACGAAGAACACGAGCACCCCGCTGCCGGCGAACGCGTTGCCCGACAGCGGCGGCAAGCCGGCGTCTGTCGACGTCCCGAACCACGGCAGGAAGCAGGCGACGAGGATGACGATCGCGGCGATGCCGGCAAGGCGCCGGGCGCGGCCCAATGGCCGCCGATGCATCGTCATCCGACGCCCGTGTAGACCTCGGGACGGAGGACGCCCACGAACCGCAGGTTCCGGTAGTACTCGCCGTAGTCGAGCCCGTAGCCCACGACGAACTGGTCCGGGATCGTGAAGCCGACATAGTCGACCGGGATGTCGACGAGCCGCCGCGCGGGCTTGTCCAGGAGCGTGCAGATCCGGAGCGAGCGTGGATTCTTGCCGCGCAGGTAGCGGACGAGGTAGTTCAACGTCAGCCCGGTGTCGATGATGTCCTCGACGATGAGGACCTCTTCGCCCTCGATCGTGGCCGACAGGTCCTTCAGGATCCGGACGAGCCCGGATGACTCCGTCGTCGTGCCGCCGTATGAGCTGACCTCCATCAGGTCGATCCGGACCGGCACCGGGATGGCGCGCATCAGGTCCGCCATGAACGGGAGCGACCCCTTGAGGACCGACACGAGCGTGAGCCGGCGGTCGGCGTAGTCCGCCCCGATCTGCGAACCGAGCTCGGCGACCTTGGCCGCGATCTCCTCCTCGGTGAGGAGGATCTCGCCGATGTCGGCGGTCATGTCGGTCTGGACGGTCACGAGGCGGCCGTCCCAGGGGTGCCGTTCAGGCCGGCGTCGTTGACGTCGACGTCGACCTCGGCGCGGTCGGGGATGACCTGGCCCGACGAGCCGATCAGGCCTTCGACGAGGGCCATGCGCCCGAACTTCAGCATCAACGCCCGGAAGTCGCGGGCGTAGAAGAGCTTGACCCGGATGTCGGGATACAGCTCGTGGATGCGACGGAGCTTGCGGTTCTTCTTGCGGACGAGCTTCTGGCGGAGGGTCGTCATCTCGAGATAGAGGTCGAGGTCGGGCAGCCAGAAATCCGGCGAGAAGCTCTCGATGACCACACCGTCCAGGTTCCACAGGATCGGGAACGTGTGGGGCTCGTACTCCCAGCGGATCCGGTAGAAGTCGAGGATCCGGCCCATCTCGGCCTCGCTGGCGTGGGCGAACGACGGCAGGGGTCGATCCTCGCGCCCGGCGTCGTCGAATGAGTCGTCGATCGGGGGCGGCTCGACGACGACGATGGCGCCGAGGTCGCCCTCGGCGACGCGCGGGATGAGCGCAGCCTGATCGTGAGCGAGGCGGGCGCGTGCCGTCCGGGCCGCTGTGCGTCGGCGGTTGCGACGAGAGTTGGAGTCAGTCGAGCGGGCCGCCGTCACCGCGCGGATCCGGGAGCCGGTGGGTCGGAGCCGCCGACGAGCGCCGCGAGATCGCCACTGGCGAGCAGTCGCCGGACGGCCTCGACGTCGGTCGCGGCGATCGGTCGAGCCCGCCGGAACCGCTCGATGTCGGCCGGCCCGAACTCGCCATACACGCGTCCGATCCTGTCGCCGGCCCCGGAACCGGCGGTTTCATCGATCACGATACCCAGGGAATCGCTGCGACAGCTCGGGCAGGTCACCTCGACGAAGGCGATGTCGTCGCGCCGAGCGAGGAGGCGGATCCGGTCGGTCGGGACGGTCTCGCCACAGGCGGCGCAGTCGACCCCGCCCGCGAGCGAATCGAGGTCGTCGCGCGGATCCATCGGCCGCAAGTCTAACGGGTCGCCCCGAAGGCCGTGCCCGGACAGCCTCCCGGAGGGACGCCCGCTCGCCTTGCGATGCGATACCCCCAGGGGGTATCATCACGCGCCTCGCCCCGTTCGGAGACCGCCCGTGCCAGCCAGCGCGACCCGTCGCAGCCCGGCGCCGCCACCCGCCAACTTCCGTCACAGCTATTCCAAGGACAAGGCCAGCCTCGTCCGCCGGCTGTCGCGGATGGAGGGCCAGGTCCGGGGTATCGCGCGGATGATCGAGCGCGAGGAGTACTGCGTCGACATCCTCCAGCAGACGGCAGCGCTTCGGGCCGCGGTCGACGCGGTGTCGATCCTCGTCCTGGAGGACCACGTCCAGGGCTGCGTCCGGACGGCCGCGGAGCAGGGACACGCCGACGAGTACGTCGACGAGGTGATCGACGTCGTCCGGCGGACGCTCGGCCGGCCAGTTCGCGGCAGCAGTCGCTCGGCCTGACTGCGCCCCGAGACCCTCGAGCCCGACGACGGGTCACCCCAGCATCCCCGAACCCCACTAGATCCGTACTTTCGGCCCTGTCGCGCTCGGCGGCCGGGTGATATCGCCCGGCCGGGCCCGCCGCGACCATCGAGCGTGCCGATCGATGCCGGTCGGCTGACCGCACCCCGGATCCGGGGCTCCAGCCAGGGATTCATGACCGACCAGCGCTCCGGCGGGCTGCCGCCCCAGGTGCCGACCATCGCCGCACCGCCCTCGTTCGTGGAGCGCCGCCGGGCGCTTCGTCGGACGGAGGACCGCGTCGCCAACCAGGAGAAGCTGCTGCTGGCACGCGCCCTCGACGTCCTCGCCTCGGACGCGCCCGCCGAGGAGCGCCTGGCCGGCCTGCTCAGGCTGCTGGCGCGAACCGTCGGCGCCCGCCGCGCGGCGGTCGTCGCCGATGGGGTCGAACGCCGAGCCGCGGTCGCCGTCGACCCGGGCGAGGACCCGATCGAGGCCGAGGAGCTGGCCGCGTGGCTCGACGCCCACGGGCCGCGATCACGGGCGCGCCGGGCAGCCGCAGGTCGGGCGCCGATCTCGTTCATCGTCGGCGCGAGCGGGGCGGATGCCAGCCCGGCCGCCGCGCTCGTCGAGGACGGCCCGCTGGAGAGTCCGGGTGACGAGGAAGCGTCGGCCGTCGCCGCGCGACCGGTCCGCCACTTCGCGATGCTGCCGATCCCGACGGCCGGCGAGGTGGCCCTCGGCTTCGAGTTCGCCCGACCGGTCGGCGACGCGGTCCTCGCCGAGCGGTTGCCGCCGACGATGGCCCGCCACGCCGCCGTCGCACTGGCCCTCGTCACGAATCAGCTCGCCGTGGAGCGGGAGCTGGCGTCGCTCCGGGCCCGCGATGCGGAACGGACGACGTTCGTCTCGACCGTCGCCCACGAGCTCCGGACGCCGCTCACCGGGCTGCGCGGATATCTCGAGCTGATCCTTGGCGGCCAGGTCCTCGATCCCGAGATCGAGCGCGACTTCCTCGAGCGGAGCCGGTCGATCGTGTCGTCGATGGGCGACCTCGTCGGCGACCTGCTCGAGCTGTCGCGACTCGAATCCGGGACGGTGAACCTGGAGGTCGGCCCATTCTCGATCGCCGAAGCCGGCAGCCAGGTGGCGGCCAACCTCCTGCCGATCGCGATCGATCGCGGCATCCGCCTGACGACGTCGCTCCCACCACGGCTTCGCGTCGCGACGGGCGACCGTCGCCGGGTCGAGCAGATCCTCACGAACCTCGCCGCGAACGCCCTGAAGTTCACGCCGGCCGGCGGCAACGTCGAGATCGAGGGCGTCGTCCACGGGGTCGTGGCGACGTTCGTCGTCCGGGACGACGGCGAGGGCATCCCCGCCGACGAGCGGTCGCGCATCTTCGAGCGCTTCCAGCGGATGGCCGATCACGAACGCGTCTCAGGCACGGGCCTGGGCCTGCCGATCGCCCGCGATCTGGCTCGCCAGATGAACGCGGATCTCGACGTGGCGTCCGTCACGGGCGCCGGATCAGCGTTCATCCTGGTCCTGCCGGGCCCGGCCGACGTCGACCCGGAGATCATCCAGGCATCCCTCGCCCAGGCCATCGACCGCGAGGAGGTCGAGCTCGAGGAGCGGATCGTCCGGCGGGCGATCGAATCGGCCGGCCAGGATGGAGCCAACGGCGACGAAGCCGACCTGCCCGGCGTCCGCCGCGCGGGTGCTGGGCGGCTGCGCGCCCTCCCGTCGATCGGGCCGAACCACCAGAGGCCGGCCTGACGGGGGTCAAGCGGTCGACTTGTCCACACGTTTCGACGCGGATCGTGGATTCGTGGATAACCGCATTGACGTGGCGGAGCGAGGCGCCTAACGTCCGGCATCCGCACCGACCGCCTGGATACCGAGGCCGGCGAGGGGCACGGGGAAACCCGGCCGCGAACCGGACCGGCAGCGGAAGACCGGGTTCGAGCTGGTGTGACGTACGACGACGCCGGGAGCGGACGCCGGACGGCCCGCAGGCACGACCGACAGGAGGGGTGCCTGGACCGCCCGCGTGACCCGCTCCCGACGCGCGTCGAGGCCCTCGCCGATCTGCCAACGTCGTACGAAGACGCCCTCGACGCAGCGCTGACGGCCCTCGGCATCGATCTCGCCCCAGCGGCGCCGACCGCGATCGACGACCACGTCCGGCTGCTCCTCGCCTGGAACCAGGCCATCAATCTGACGGCAGTCCGCGATCCCGCGGCGATGGCGGTCCGCCACGTCGCGGACAGCCTCGCCGCGGTCGACATCGTGCGGTCGCTCCGGGTCGATCGCTTCCTTGACATCGGCAGCGGCGCCGGTTTCCCGGCGATCCCCCTCGCCGTCGCGGTGCCCCTCAGCGAGATCGCCCTGGTCGAGTCGGTCGGCAAGAAGGCGCGGTTCCTCGACG
>VBFG01000111.1 GCA_005882635.1 Chloroflexota bacterium
AACCGGGCGATCGCCGGCGCGAGCGCCTCGAACGTCGCGAAGCCATCGCCCGACGGCGCCAGGTGGGTCTCGAGCCACGTCGCCGCCGGCAGCTCGGCGGTCGACCGGGCGTTCCGGATCGCGACGATCGTCTCGAGGATGTCGGCGAATGTCGCATCGACCCCGCGGTCGGCGACGCCGCCTTCGGGCCAGCCGGCGATGATCAGCAGCTCGGGATCGTCGGCCCGGTGTGGCAGGCTCGCCCAGATGGCCTCCGTCACGAACGGCATGACCGGGTGCAGCAGGCGGAGGTAGGTGTCGAGGGCGTCGACGAGCGTCCACCACAGCGCCGCGCGCTCGCGATCCTGCACGGACGCGTCGGCCAGACGGACCTTCGCCAGCTCGATGCCCCAGTCGCAGAACTCCGACCAGATCCCGTCGAAGAGGGCGCGGGTGACCTCGCCGAACTGGTACTCGGCGAGGGCCCGGTCGACCCCCGCCGTCGTCGCCGCTGCCCGCGACCGGATCCAGCGCTCCGTCGGTCCGAGATCGGAGTCCGAAATCGTCGCCGGACGCGTCGCCGTCGCGGGGACCGCCGAGGGGCGGGCGCCGATGACGAACCGCGCCGCATTCCAGAGCTTGTTGGCGAAGTTCCGGGCGAGCTCGAGCTTCTGCGACCCGAACCGCTGGTCCTGGCCGGCCGTCGCGCCGTGGATGAGGGCGAATCGGAGGGCGTCGGCCCCGGATTCGGCCATCACGCCGAGAGGGTCGACGACGTTGCCCTTCGTCTTCGACATCTTCTGGCCGGTCGGATCGCGGATCAGGCCCGACAGCACGACCGTATGAAACGGCGGCTCGCCAGTCAGCTCGATCCCCAGCATCATCATCCGGGCGACCCAGAAGAAGATGATGTCGTAGCCGGTCTCCATGACCGACGTCGGGTAGAACCGGCGGTAATCGGGCGTATCGTCCGGCCAGCCGAGCGTCGAGAACGGCCAGAGCCCCGAGCTGAACCAGGTGTCGAAGATGTCGGGGTCCTGCCGGAGCTCGGTCGCCGGCCGACCGCAGACCTCGCAGGCCGAGGGCCCGGCCTCGTCCGCGCTGACCGTGACGTGGCCGTCCGGGCAATACCAGGCGGGGATGCGGTGGCCCCACCACAGCTGACGGGAGACGTTCCAGTCGCGGATCGTCGTCAGCCAGTGCTCCCACGTCTTCTCGAAGACGCCCGGCACGATCGTGGTCCGGCCGCTCCGCGTCGCCTCGAGGGCTGCCGCCGCGAGCGGCTCCGTCCGGACGAACCACTGCGTCTTCAGCCGCGGCTCGATCACGTCGTCGGAGCGCTGGCAGCGGCCGATGACCATCTCGTGCGGCTGCTCCCCGGCGAGGTCGCCGCGGGACCGGAGGTCAGCGAGGATCGCCTCGCGCGCGACATACCGGTCGAGCCCGTCGTAGGCGGTGCTGGTGTTCGCGATCGCGGCGGCGTCGTCGAGGACCGTCGGCATCGGCAGTCCGTGGCGCAGCCCGGTCTCATGGTCGGCGTGGTCGTGGGCCGGGGTGATCTTCAGGGCGCCTGTGCCGAAGGCGGCGTCGACGGCGTCGTCCTCGATGATCGGCACGTCGCGGTCGACGAACGGGATCCTGGCTCGCCGCCCGACGACCGCCGCGTAGCGGGGGTCCCCCGGATGGACGGCGACCGCGGTGTCGCCGAGGATCGTCTCGGGACGAGTGGTCGCGACGGTGATCGTCGCCTCGGGGTCCGGCTGGCCCGTCGCCTCGTCGACCAGGTGATAGCGGACGGACCACAGCGTGCCGGTCTCCGGCGTGGAGACGACCTCGAGGTCGCTCACGCTTGTCCGGCAGCCGGGGCACCAGTTGACGAGCGCCTCGGTCCGATAGGCGAGGTCGCGGTCGACGAGGATCTTGAACGCGACGCGGACCGCCTTCGCCGAGACCTCGTCCATCGTGAAGCGCAACCGGCCCCAGTCGACCGAAGCGCCGAGCCCCCGCTGTTGGCCGAGCATCACCTCGCGGGTCTCGGCGACGAACTGGTGCATCCGCTCGAGGTAGCGCTCTCGGCCCAGGCTCTGGCGGTTCTCGCCCTCCCGCGCGAGGATGCCGTCGAGCACGAACTGGGCGGCGATCGAGGCGTGGTCCAGGCCGGGCAGGAAGAGCGCCGCGCGGCCCGTCATCCGGGCGTGGCGGATCAGCAGGTCCTCCACAGTCGCCCGCTGGGCGTGGCCGAGGTGGAGCGAGCCGGTCACGTTCGGCGGCGGCTGGATGATCGTGAAGGGCTCCTTGCCCGCGTCCGCCCGCGACCCGGCGCCGTCCGGCGGGAAGACGTCGGCCGCCAGCCAGCGCTCGTAGACGGCGCCTTCGACGTCGGCCGGCCGGTACGCCTTGGGCAGCTCGGTCATCTTCTTCGTCGCGATCTCGGTGTCGGTCATCGTCGGTCCGGAAACTCGAAACCCCGCTCGTCCAGCGGACGAACGGGGTCGTGGTACCACCTGCTGGTTCGCAGCCCCTGGGCGGGCCGCACATCGCGGGCGCCGGGTCGGGGTTGCCTCGGGGCGCGCTATCGGGCGCCGGGCGCACGGCTCGCGAGTGACGTTCGATCCGACGGTCCCGCGCGGCTCGCACCGTCCCGCGCTCGCTCCGTGGCCGTTCCGGACCTACTCCTCTCGGGTCCTCGCCGTGAGGGCGGGAGTGTAGCACGGGGTCAGGGTCGCTCGGCCACCGCCGAGTAGATGGCGCCCAGGAACCGGCTCGGGACGCGGCCGATCTCCTGGACGTTCTGCAGCCCGGCGTCCGCGGCGATGGCCGGGAAGCGATGCGCCGAAATTGGATGGGGCACCCAGGGATTGCCGCGATCGGCGTCGTATTCCACGACGACCACGCGACCGCCTGGTCGCACGAACTCGGCGGCTCGCCGGAGGACGGAGGCGGGGTCGGTCACGAAGTGGAGGCTGTTTGCCGCGAGCATCCCGTCGAACGGCCCGGTTGGCAGCTCGTCGCGGAAGTCCGCGACGACAGCGTCGAGCCTGGTCGTCGGGAAGCGCCTCGGTAACTCGGCGGTGACGCGCCGGAGCGCCGAGGCATTCCGGTCGACGGCGACGATCTCGCCACCGGCGCCGAGCAGGTCGGCAAGCGCCAACGTGAACGCCCCCTCCCCTGCCCCGAGCTCCAGCCACCGCGGCCCGGCGCCCACGACGCCGGCACGTATCAGCCCGACGTGGTCGCGATGATCCATCGGGGGCGAGCCTATCCGGTCCGTCGTCGCCAGGCGAAGAGGCGGGTGGCGCCAACGTCCGTCTAGACGAGCCCGGGCTCCTCGGGCGGCGGGACGCCGTTGACGAGGGCGTCCACCCACCCTCGTGAGGAACCAGGGAACGCCCGCGCGAACACCTCCGGGTAACGAGCGACAAGAGCTCGATTGCGGGCGGTCGCGCGCACGACCCAGACGAGGCCCGTGGTCGCGTCCGTGCCCCATCGGGCGACGGCGAGGTCGGCCAGCTCGGCCGGTTTTCGCGTGCTCGATCGGACCGCCGCACCGATGTCACCGATGACGTTCCAACACTCGACGTGGATCAACCGGCGCTCGGCGGGCGCCGCCAGCCCGACGTCCGCGGACCGCCACGGCTCGGCCGGCTCGGTGGCCAGCTCGAACGAGCCGGCGTAGCTCGCCCGCCGCCCAGCCGGAGGACGAGCTCCTGCATCGCGAGATGGCCGGCATCTGCGGTCTCGCCGAGCGGGTCGCGCTGGATCGAGATGTGGATCGGGCGACCGACCGCCAGACCCAATCGCTGCCACGCGTCGATCGACACCGCACCGCCGAGTCCGAGCTCGATCCGGGACACGACGCCTCGCCCAATCCCGGCCCGGTCGCCCGCCTGCGCCTGCGTGAGGTGACGCCTTACCCGGCCCTCGCGGAGGTCGCCGCCCGCCCGCGTCAGTTCCTCTCGAGAGCGCCTGGCCGCTTCCGGGGCGAGGTTCGGCCGTCTGACTCGTGCCATGCGTACCACATGGTCGTTGTCGGTCCTTCACCGGCGCTTACCCGGGCGTTGTTGTGGCTAGGCGCGGCCGGAGCCCATGGCGCGTGCAGCGAGCCGTCCATCCGGCGAGTTGCGTCGGTCGGCGGGAGCTTGGGCGAGCGATGCCTGGCTTACGCGCATGGCGTGCGCACAGGGTGCCTGAGGCTGAGGTGCCGCGTGGCTAGCGGGAGGCGCCACGAGCGCGCCCCGAGCCGACTACGCGCTTTCGCCTCTCGCGGCCAGCCACTCCTCGTAGTTCGTCTCGTCGACGCCCTTGTCGACCTCGGTCTTCGTCAACAGGAGCGGGAGGCGGCCGGCGCGGATCGTCTCCTCGGTGATGATGCATTTCCGGACGTCGGAACGTTCCGGGATGTCGTACATCACCTCGAGGAGCGCCTCCTCGACGATCGAGCGCAGCGCCCGCGCCCCGGTCTTCCGCTCGAGCGCGAGCTCGGCCGCGGCCCGCAGCGCCGGGTCGGTGAAGACGAGCTCCACCTTGTCGAGGCCGAGGAACTTCTGGAACTGCCGGGTCACCGCGTTCTTCGGCTCGGTCAGGACGCGGACGAGGTCCTCGGAGGTCAGCGCCGTCAGCGTGACGATGACCGGGAGGCGCCCGATGAACTCCGGGATCAGCCCGAACTTCAGGAGGTCCTCCGGCATCAGCCGCTCGAGGATCTTGGACCGCTCGGTCTTGGAGACGCCGGTGTCGGACCCGAACCCGATCGATCGCCGCCCGACCCGCTCCTCGACGATCTTCTCGAGGCCGTCGAAGGCGCCGCCGCAGACGAACAGCACGTTCGTGGTGTCGATCTGGATGAAGTCCTGGTGGGGGTGCTTCCGACCGCCCTGCGGCGGGACGTTGGCGATCGTCCCCTCGAGGATCTTCAGCAGCGCCTGCTGGACACCTTCGCCCGACACGTCGCGGGTGATGGACGGGTTGTCGGCCTTGCGCGCGATCTTGTCGATCTCGTCGATGTAGATGATCCCGCGCTGGGCCCGGGCGACGTCGAAGTCGGCCGCCTGGATCAGCCGCAGCAGGATGTTCTCGACGTCCTCGCCGACGTAGCCGGCCTCGGTCAGGGACGTGGCGTCGGCGATGCAGAACGGCACGTCGAGCACGCGCGCGAGCGTCTGGGCCAGGAGCGTCTTGCCGGAGCCGGTCGGGCCGACGAGCAGGACGTTCGACTTCTGGAGCTCGACCTCGTCGACGGCGTGGCCGGCGTTGACCCGCTTGTAGTGGTTGTAGACGGCGACCGACAGGACCTTCTTGGCCCGCTCCTGGCTGATGACGTACTGGTCGAGGGCGAACTTGATCTGGCGGGGGTTGGGGAGCTTGGCGACCGCCGGCTTGGCCTTCGGCGCCTCGAGCATCTCCTCTTCGATGATCTCCTGGCAGAGGTTGATGCACTCGTCGCAGATGTAGACGCCCTGGCCGGCGATGAGCTTCCGGACCTGCTCCTGGCTCTTGCCGCAGAAGGAGCAGCGGTACGGAACCTTCGGACCCTTTGACGTGCCGCTGGTGGTCACCGAGATCGAGAGCTCCCTACTTCGCCTTCTTGTCGTCCAGCTTGATGGCTTCCTCTTCCGTCGCGGGGTTGGGGACGGAGCTCCCCTCACCCCCGCTCAGGCCGAGGTCATGTGCCCGGGCGATCAGCGAATCCCCGGTGGCGGTGTAGACGTAATCGATGATGCCATAGTCCTTCGCCGCCTCGGGAGACATGAAAAAGTCCCGTTGCGTGTCCTGGCTCACCTTGTCCAGAGGCTGCTTCGTGTGCTTGGCGAGGATCTCGTGGTTGCGCTGAACGAGGAACTCCCATTCCTTCATCTGGATCATCGCGTCCGGCGCCGGACCGCGGAAACCGCCTGAGCCCTGGTGGATCATGATCCGGCCGTTCGGCAGAGCGTAGCGCTTGCCCTCCGCTCCGGCTGCGAGCAGGACTGCCGCCATCGACGCCGCCATGCCGATGCAGATCGTCGCGACTGGCGCCCGGACGTACTGCATCGTGTCGTAGATGGCGAGGCCGCTCGTGACGACGCCACCGGGAGAGTTGATGTAGAGGCTGATGTCCTTCTCCGGATCCTCGGAGTCGAGGAACAGGAGCTGGGCGATGATCAGGTTCGCGACGTGGTCCTCGATCTGGTCGCCGAGGAAGATGATCCGCTCCCGCAGCAGTCGCGAGTAGATGTCGTAGGCGCGCTCGCCACGGCTGCTGGATTCGATGACCATCGGTACGAGCATCTGGGTCTCCCGGGTTGCGGTGGCTCTTCGCGTTGCGATGGCTCTTCGCGAGCCGACTGGATGAGGCTGTTGGACGGTCAGCCGGCGCGGGCCGGCGCTGGGCTGTCGGCGTGCTCCATGACGGTTCCCGGATCCGTGGCGTCGATCGCGGCGACCGACCGGGCCTGGTCCTCGTCGACGCCCTCGGCGGGCCCGTCCTCGATGTGAGGGATCGAGGGGTGGTCCGGATGGGCGGCCAGCCACTCGTCAACGAGCCGCTCGACGACCCGGCTCCGGCGAAGGGTTGACCGGATGTAGTTCCGGCCGCGCTCGCTCTCGAAGTACCGGATCAGCTTCTGGTCGCCGGCATATCGCTCGCGGGCCCTGGCGACCTCCGCGGCGACGTCGGCGTCGGAGATCTCCAGACCCTCGACCTCGGCGATCTTGCTGAGGACGAGGAGGACGCGAACCCGCTTCTCGGCGTCCGGCCGGAAGTCGGCGTGGAGCTCCTCGTGGCTCTTGCCCGAGACCTTGCTGTAGGCCTCGTCGCTGATCCCCTGCCGGGCGAGCGCGCCACGGAACTCGTCGTGCATGACCTCGACCTCTTGCTCGACGAGGACGTCGGGCAGCTCGATCGTCGAGTTCGCGACCGCGTACTCGATGATCCGGTCGGAGAACTCGTGGCGGGCCTTGTCGAGCGCGTTCCGCTCGAGCCGCTTGCGAACCTCTGTCCGGAGCGTGGCCAGGTCCGCGAAGTCACCCATGGACCGGGCGAAGTCGTCGTCGGCGTCCGGCAGGATCTTCTCGCGGAGCTCGCGCAGCTCCACCTCGAAGTGGGCCTTCTGCCCGGCCAGCGCCTCGTCGCCGTAGTCGGCCGGAAACGTGATGTCGAAGCCCTTCGCCTCGCCGACCTTCAGGCCGACGAGCTCGTCCTCGAAGCCGGGGATCAGGCGGTCCTCGCCGATGATCAGCGGCATCCGCTCCGCCGAGCCGCCCTCGAACGGTGCGCCGTCGCGGGTCCCCTCGTATTTGATCACCGCGTAGTCGCCCTTCCGGGCGACACGGTCTTCGACCGGCGACAGCGTCGCGTTCTGGTCGCGCAGCTCCTCGATCACCTTGTCGACCCTGCCGTCGTCGATCGTCTCGATCGACGGATTGAAGGTGAAGGTCCGATAGTCGCCGAGCTTGACGTCGGGGCGGATCGGGACGGTCGCCTTGAAGATCAGCGGCTTGCCCTCGACCGCCTGGACGATCTCGACGTTGGCGTTGGTGAGGGGCAGGATCTCCTTCTCGATCAGCGCGTCGCGATAGCTCGCCTGGACGAGCCGGTCGACGGCCTCGTCGAGGACGGCGCCCTGGCCGAGGACGGCTTCGAGCACTCCCCGGGGAGCCTTTCCGGGACGGAAGCCGGGGACGCGAGTTCGACGGGAGAGGGCCCGGGTGGCCTCACCGACCGCGGAGGTCAGCCGCTCGGCCGGGACCTCCACCTCGACGACGACCGTGCTCTTCGGAGCCGGCCGGGTGGTGATCTGCATCGCCCGGAAGTCTAGCCGAGGCGACCGGCCAAGGCGGCCGCCCTCGCATATCCTCCGACCGTGCGGACGGGTCGACGACTCCTCGTGCCGGTTCTCATCACCGCCGTCGTCTGGGCCGCGATCCTGGCTGGTTTCACCGTGCTGATCCTGGATCAGCACGACTGGACGACCGTGGCCCTGATCGGCGCACTGTGGCTGACGTCGGTGGTCGTCTACGGCTGGTTCTTCAACCGCGATGCGCGCTTCGAGCGCGACCTGGTTGCGGTGCTCGTGCTCGCCGCCCTCGCGATCGCGGTCGCAGGGACGTGGAACTTGCTGATCTATGAGCCGCGTTTCCCCGCAACAGCGCCGAGAACCGGACCGACCTGAACGGTGGGGGCGATCGGCGCAGGGCCGCCGACGCGGCCGGCCCCCGATTGCGACGAGCCGGCACCTCGGCGCCTTGATCGCGCTCGCTGATCATGTCGGCCTGCTTCGCGCTCGGCCATGCTCTCGGACGACCGGACAGATGGCACTCCGGTTGGCTGGCCGCGCCCGATTGGATCGTGTTCGATCAACCACGTCGATATCAGCCAGCGAGGCCGGGCGTTCCGGACAGTGTGGGAAACTTCCGGCGGGCGAGTGGCGGAATGGCAGACGCGCCGGCCTTAGGAGCCGGTGTCGCGTGAGCGACGTGGAGGTTCGACCCCTCTCTCGCCTACCACAGGCGGTTCTCGCGGTCCCCCCTCGCTCAGGCGGCGCCGCAGAGCGCCGGCAAACGCTCGGACGAGCTAGAGACCCGCGTCGCCAGGAGCGCCCGGCTTTCCGCCGCGCCGCCGCTCGCGGATGCGGCGCAGCTGCTCGTCGAAAGCGGGCTGATTCGGATCGAGCATCCGCTCGGCGATCTGGCGTCCGCTGCGCATCGCGATCGGGCGTAGGGCGGTGATCGCGAGACCCGTCACGGCCGCGATGACGCCCTCCTTCTTGCGCTCCTTCTGGCGATCGTCGAGGTACTTCGCGAACTCCCGCTCGAGCGTGCCGCGGACCGCCTTGCCGTCGCTGCCGAGCTTGCGAAGGGTCTTCTCGACCTCCTTCGGCAGCAGCTCGGATGGCAGGTCCTCGTCCTTGCCGGTCACGGCCCGCCTCGCCCGGCGGAAGAGCCGTTTCGGGCCGCCCAGGGCGAGGAACGCGCCGCCGGCCGCGACCCCGGCGGCCTTGGCCGGGTTGGCCTTGACCTTGGACGGGATGTCGACCGCCGCGCGGCCGGCCGCCTCCAGACGGTCGACCTCGTCCCCGAGGTCGGTCCGGGCGGCTACGACGGCCGCTTCAGCGGCATCCGTTCGCGTGCCCACTCGATCGTCTCCTTCGTGACCTCGATCGTCCGGTTCGGCCAGAACCGGTCCTTGAGCTTGTCGGTGTCGAACCCGCCGCCGGCGAGCGACGCACCCATGAGCGCGATCCAGGCGATCAGGCCGGTCGCGACACCGATCGCGGCGCCGACGCGCGGACCGGGCGCCGCGGCGGTCAGGAAGCCGAGCCCGAGGCCGGCGACCGCGCCGGCCAGCAGGCTGCCCAACGCGCCCGCTCCCATCCCCGCGGCCAGGCCGACGACCAGGCCGACGACCGCCCCGAGCGCAGCCAGGACCAGGACACCCACCACGAGCGGCCGCGAATCGGCGGCGAGGTTGCCCGCGACGGAATCGGCGAGGAGCGTCCAGCCGCGGTTCGTGACGTCCAGGCCGAAGATCACGCCGACGGCGATCCCGATCACGGCCGCGATCAGGAACGACCGGCTGACGTGGCCGTTCACGCTCGGACCGAGCGCGATGATGACCGAGACCAGGGCAACAGCACCGAGGAGCAGGAGCCCGAGCAGGATCCCCCAGCCGATCGAGCCGAAGGCCCATTCACCGAGCCACAGCGGGACGCCGACGCCGACGAGCAGCGCAGCGAAGATGCCGGCGCCCACGGCCACACCGGCGAGGACGGCGGCCTGCTTGATCGCGTCGCCGATGTCGGCGAACTCGGCCCTGGCCAGCTCGACGTGAGCCCCGACGAGGCGCCTCGCCGCGTCGCGGGTGGCCCCCACCTGGTCGCCGAGACCCGGCGCGGGCTCGGCCCGGGGCGGTACCGCGCCGGGTGGGCCGCCGACCGCGCCGTCGGGCGCCGGGGGTGGGAACTTCGGGTCGTCCAGGGCTGGGCTCCCGTGAGATCGTGCGCTGGGCTCGGATCGTCGCCTGGGGAACCCGGGAATGATAGCGCCCTGCTCAGGCTCGGCCCCTTGCAGGAGCCCGGTCGTTCGTCGCTCCGGTGTGACGGAAGGAGCGGCAGAAAGGCTACGCGGCGAGGCCGAACGCTCGGCGCCCCAGCCGATCGGCTGCGTCGAAGAAGCCGTAGGCCCGCCGGAAGGCGGGATCGGCCGGGTCGGGTCGGCGGCCGGATGCGGTCCGCCACAGCGACCGCTCCAGCTCTTCAAGCCGGTCCGACAGCTCCGCCGGCCCTCGTGGGACCGCGATATCGGCGTACGTCCGGCGACCCGACGGATAGCGGACGTCGTCGTCGGCGATCCGCGGCAGCATCGCCAGGACGACCCGGGCGTGGGCCAGCGCGGCCAGGCTCCACGGCTCGGCGAGCCGGAGGGCCGCCGGTCGTCGCGCGTCGTGGCTCGCCAGGACGAGCTCGGCGGCCGCTTCTGCTTCGGCAGCCCGCCGCTCCGCGTCGGTCGACGGGCCCTCGACGCGGATCGCGGCCACGCGTCCGAGGAGGTAGCGGAGCTCGTCGATGCCCGCGGCATCGGAACGCAGCCAGCCCACGAACCCGGCCTGGACGCTCTCGACGTGTGGCAGGGTGCGATCGGCCAGGTAGGCAGCTCCGCCGGCCGGAAGCTGGCCATGGCCGATCGCGGCGTCGAGCAGCTCCCGCGTTCGCTTCGCCAGCCCCAGCCAGCGATCGAACTCCGAGAAGCCGCTTCGTTCGATGTCGCTCATCGGCACCTCAGCCGCGGATGTTGACGAGGCCAGCATCCGTGTCCGGACATTCGGCCGTGCGCCACCGTGGCGGCACGGTGCGAAGGTTCCATGACACCCGAGCCGATGGTACCCACCTTCTGACGCGCGGAACGCCGGATCGCTGCGCTAGGCTGCCGGGGTGGCCGCTCGCTCGACCCCGCGCCCGACCCGGCGCCAGCCCCCTGGTCGCGTCAAGAGACCGATCCTGACCGCCGAGCTGCTGAGCATCGGCTCGGAGCTCACGGTCGGCGAGACCCGGGATACCAACGCCGGCGACCTGGCCCGGACGCTGACGTCGCTCGGGATCGCCGTCCGTCGGATCCAGGCCCTGCCCGACGATCTGGACACCGTCCGTTCTGCCATCCGCGACGCCGTCGACCGCGTCGATCTCGTCGTCTCGACCGGCGGCCTCGGCCCGACGCCGGACGACCTGACCCGCGAGGCGATCGCCACCTCGGTCGGCGAGACACCGGTCGTCGACCCGGGTCTGGAGCGGTGGCTGCGCGAGCTGTGGGCGCGGCGCGGGCTGCCCTTCCCGGCAATGAACCTGAAGCAGGCGTGGCTCCTGCCCTCCGCGACGGCGCTGCCCAACCCGAATGGCACGGCGCCTGGGTGGTGGGTGGAGCGCGCCGACGGCGGGCTGATCGTCGCCTTGCCCGGCCCACCGCGGGAGATGACCCCGATGTGGACCGGCCACGTCGTGCCGCGTCTCCGCCAGCGCGGGTCGGGAACCGATGTCGCC
Source organism: Chloroflexota bacterium (assembly GCA_005882635.1). GTDB lineage: Bacteria > Chloroflexota > Limnocylindria > Limnocylindrales > CSP1-4 > CF-46. Next base: position 11,490 of record VBFG01000111.1, read on the forward strand.
AGCCGGACCCTGCGGCTCGCGGGCATCGGTGAGTCGCAGGTCGCCGACCTCCTCGGGGAGGGGCTCCTCCGGGCGGCCGACCCGGTCGTCGCGACCTACGCCCGCGCGGACGCCGTCGATGTCCGCGTCTCCGCCCGTGGCCGCGCGGATGATGGATCGACAGCGAAGGAGCGCGTCGCAGCCGCGGCGGACCGCGTTTCGGCGGTACTCGGTGAGCATGTCTGGGCCGAAGGGGCGACGACCTGGTCAGAGGCGATCGAGGCGGCGCTGGCTGGCGTCGGGGGATCGCTGGCCGTGGTCGAGGTCGGAACCGGTGGATCGCTGGCCGCGCTGCTCGGCGACCGTGATTGGCTGACGTTCACCGAGGCGCTCGCGTCGACGACCGCGACCGGGCGCGCTCACGCGACCCCTGCGGCGCTCGAGCATCTCGCGCGGCGTGGTCGCGAGCTCGGCGAGGCGACGCATGGGCTGAGCGTCCGGGCCAGGCCGCGCGGCGCGGACACGGCCGTGTCAGTGGTCGTAGTCGGACCCGACTGGGTTCACCGCGAGCGGCGGATCGTGTTCCTCGGCGGCTCGAACGGCCGGACCCGAGCGGCGCTCGCGGCGGCGCACATCGCTCTGTCGGCGCTCCGCGACCGGAACGGCCGCGGCACGCTCAGCGATGCGCCGCGTGGAGGAGCCCGTCGAGATTCAGGACGACGATCCGATCGCGCTCGAGCCGGATCAGGCCGTCATCCGTGAACATCCCCAGCAGCTTGTTCACGCTCTGGCGGGTGCAGCCGATCATCGCCGCCAGGTCGCCCTGGGTCAGCGGGCCCGCCAGCCGGATCGACCCGTCGGGCTGGGGCGTCGCGCCGCTCTCGTTGGCGAGCCGTGCCAGCCGCGAGGCGAGCCGGCCGGTGATGTCGAGGAAGTGGAGCTCCTCCACGTGGTGCGTCAGCCGCCGGACCTCGGCGGCCATCGTCGCCAGCAGCGCGTCGCGCATGACCGGCTCGGTGGCGATCAGGTCGCGGAAGCGGTCGCGCGGCAGCACGTACGTCTCGGTGGCCTCGATCGCGATCGCGGTCGCCGACCGCGGAGCTCCGTCGAGCAGCGCGAGCTCGCCGAAGAAGTCGCCCGGCCGGAGCGTCGCCAGGATCGCCTCGTCGCCGCTGTCGGCCGGCAGGGTGATCTTGATCGAGCCGGACATGACGATGAACAGCGCGTCGCCGGGGTCGCCGACATGGAAGACGGTCTCGCCGCGCCGGAACCGTCGGATCCGCATCCCCCGGCTCAGGTTCGAGAGGCCCTCTTCGTCGAGGCCGCCGAACACCGGGATGGCGGCGAGGGCGTCGCTCATCGATCGGATATCGACCATGGCCGGGATCGTACCGCGCCGACGACCATCGAATCTCGGTGTCTCCCGAATTTCGGGACAGCCGGCGATTGGCCGTCCGCGGCGATGTCGGCCGCCGGACAGGCGCCACGTGCGCGGTCGACTCGACGGCGGTCGCGGACTTTGCGACCATCCGCGGATGCCGATCGACGTCGGACCGATTGCGTACGCCTGAAGGCACCGGATGGCTGAGGGCCCCATGCGGTTGACCGTCATCGGGAGCGGCACCTCCCAGCCGCAGGCGGAGACGCCTGCATCGGGGCTGCTCGTCGAGAGCGACTCGACGGCCCTCCTCGTCGATTGCGGCCAGGGCGTCGTCCGCGAGCTCCTCGCCGTTCGGGATCCACGCGACCTCGACGCGATCGTCATCGGCCACATGCACGCCGACCACTACATCGACCTGGTGTCGCTGCGCTACCTCCTGCCCTGGGAGGGCGTGGCCGGTGCCCACGTGCCGGTCCTGCTGCCGCCGGGCGGCAAGGCCCGCCTCGACGCGCTCGCCACCGCCATCAGCGAGCGCCCGAACTTCTTCGACGACGCGTACTCGCTCCTCGAGTACGACCCGGCCCACCGACTCCACGTCGGCGACCTGACGATCACCTTCGTCCAGGGCCGTCACTACGTCCCGGCGTGGGGCTGCGTGATCACGGACGAGGCCGGCGCGCGGATCGCGATCTCCGGCGACACCGGCCCGAACGAGGCGTTCGTCACTGCCGCACGGGGCGCGGACGTCGTGGTCGCCGAGGCGACCCTGACGAGCGCCGAGTTCGACGATCCGCGGCGCGGGCACCTCACCCCCGAGGAGGCGCTCGACATGGCTGATCGCGCCGAGGCCGGGCAGATCGTCCTCGTCCATTTCCGGGCCGAGCTCCGCGATCGGGTCGACGGGGTGTGCGCGAAGCGACCGGGCGCCGTGGCCGGGAGCCCCGGGCTGCGGGTGGAGGTCGTGGCCGCCCACCGCTGGACCGATGCCGTGGCACCGGCCGCTGCGCCGACACTCGCGAAGGCGCCGCTGAACTAGCCGCGGGCACGACGCTGCGGGTCGACGCGAGCGGTCAGCCGACCAGGGCCGTCCCTCTCGTCTCGGCCGCGCGGTGCCACAGCCGTGCGGCCGCTTCCGTGTCCCGCTCCAGCGCGGCCGCCGTCTCGATGTAGCCCGCGGCCTCGGCCGAGGCTCCCACGCTCTCCGCCTGCTCCGCGGCCCGAAGGAGCAGCGGGATCGCCCGTTCCGCGTCTCCCGCGGCCGCCCGGTGCCGGGCGATCGTCGCGACCGGGCCGTCCGGCTGGCGAGCCTCGATCCGGTCGGCCACGCGCGTGTGGAGCGTCATCCGGTCCGAGGCGAGGAGGCTCCGGTACGCGGCATCGTGAATCAGCGGGTGACGGAACCGCCAGCCGCCGCGGGCGTCGACCGGCAGGATCATCGCCGCCTCCGCCAAACGTTCGTACAGCGACGGCCCGACTGCCTCGCCGAGAACGTCCTCGACGATCGCTTCGCGGAAGGTCATGCCGATGACCGAACCGACGCGGAGGACGGTCCGGCCCATCGGCGTCAGGGCATCGATCCGGCCACCGAGGAGCGCCCGGAGCGTGACGGGAACCTCGGCGCCGGATGCGCCGCTGATGGCGAGCCGGCCGTCGGTCCCGACTGCGCCCTCGTCCACGATCGCCCGGACCGTCTCGCCGATGAACAGTGGGTTGCCGCCGGTCCGGAGGTGCAGCCGGCGGGCGTCGTCGGAGTCGACGGCGGCACCGGCGACGGCGGCCGCCAGCTCGCCTGTCTCCGACTCGTCGAGACCACCGAGCGAGACTCGCACGACATCCGCGCGCTCCAGGGCTGGATGGACCGGGCCGGACGGGCGGCTCCCGACCAGGGCGATGAGCGGCCGGCTCCGGGCGACCTCGACGAGCTCCTCGAAGATCCCGGCACTCGACGGATCGAGCCAATGGAGATCGTCGACGACGATGACCCGCGGCCCATCGAGATCGAGGAGGTGCTCGACATAGCCATGCGCCAGCGAGCGCACCGCCGCGGCGACGTCCGCCGGGTCGGGCGGGACCAGGGAAGCCTCGGCTTCCCAGCCGGAGAACGCCGCATCGCGGGCGATCGCGGCGATGGCTCCCGTCCAGCGGACCACGTCGTGCGGATCCACGTCCGAGGTCAGGATGAGGCGCCGGATGAACGAGCCCGAGTCCGTTCCGTGCTCGTCGGCGATCGTCTGGGCGAGCGAGCGGCCAAAGCGGTACGGGTCGCCGGCGCCGTACGACACGTTGTCGACCCACGTCCAGGCCAGCCCTGCTCGCCGTGCGTCACCCTCGAGGTCCGCGAGCAGCCGCGACTTGCCGATCCCTGCATCACCCTCGACGAACGCGATGCCGCCCTGACCGTCGGCCGCGAGCCGGGTCAGCAATCCGGTGAGCTTGGCGCGCTCGGCCCGCCGGCCGATGAACCGGCCGGCTGGCGGGCGCCACGGCTGGAAGCCGGCATCGCCGATCAGTCGCACAAGCCGGACGGGCTTGCGCTGGCCGCGCAGGACGCGCTCACCGAGGTCCTCGACGTCGAGCTCCTTCCGGGCCGCCCGGCGGGTCGCCTCGTCCAGGAGGATCTCGCCCGGCGCGGCTTCACCCTGGATCCGGGCGGCGGTCGTCACGGCGGGTCCCGTGAGCGACCAATCGAGCGAGCCGGAGACGTCGCGAGGCGCCGCGACGACCTCGCCCGTGGCGAGGCCGATCCGGACCTGGAGCGCCTCGCCCGCCGGGTCCTCGAGGTGAGCGAGACCAGCCCGGATCGCGAGCGCGCAGTGGGTCGCCCGAAGCGCGTCGTCGTCATGGGCGACCGGCCAGCCGAACACGGCGAAGACCGCGTCGCCAATGAATTTCTCGCGCGTGCCGTCGTAGCGCTCGATCGCGTCGACCATCGCGACCAGGGCGGCGTTGACGCGCCGCCGGACCTCCTCCGGATCATGCTCCGCGACCAGTCGGACGTAGTCGACGAGGTCCGCGAAGAGCGCGGTCACGATCCGGCGATCCCCGGCCGACCCCGCGGCGGCCGAATCCGGTGGGCGACCGTCGCGGCCGGCGCGCGGACGACGCGGCCGGACCGCCTGGTCGGGACCGAGTTCGCCTGACCTTGGCGAGCCGCGCGGCTGCACCCGAGCGCCGCACTGCTCGCAGAATCGAGCCGCTGCGCCGACCGTGGCTCCGCACGCTCGACAGCGCACCGAAGCGCCTCCCTCCACGTTCTGGGCCATCGATGCGGGTGGCCCGGCCGCCGAGTCTACCCCGATGCGACTCGTCGTTCGAGAGGCGGGCCGTCCGTGGCGGCCGAGCTAGCTGATCGAGAGAAGCGGCTGCTGATCGGCTGCTGCGGCGCGGACGCTCATCCGGGCGGCGACGGCCCCGGCGACGGAGGTCAGGGCCCGTGCGGCGGGGCCGGGCTCGCGCTGGGCGACTGCCGGGACCCCGACATCACCGCCCTGCCGGACCGTGACGTCGAGCGGGACACCGCCGAGGAAGTCGAGGCCATGGGTCTGGCAGAACCGTTCGCCACCGCCGCGGCCGAAGATCTCCGTCAGCTCGCCGCAGTGCGGGCAGGCGAAGGCGGTCATGTTCTCGACGAGTCCGAGGATCGGCACCGATAGCCGCTTGAACATCGCCAGCGCCTTTCCGACGTCGCTCAGTGCGACCTCCTGCGGCGTCGTCACGAGGACCGCGCCGCCGAGCGGCACGGACTGTGCCAGCGTCAGCTGCGCGTCGGACGTGCCGGGCGGCAGGTCGACGACGAGGTAGTCGAGGTCGCCCCACTCGACGTCGCGGAGGAACTGCTGGATCGCGCCACCCACGAGCGGCCCGCGCCACACGATCGGCTGGCCCTCGGGGACGAAGAACTGGATCGAGATGACCTTCACGCCGTGCCGTTCGAGCGGGGTGATCTTGTTGTTCGCGCTCGCCTTGGGCTGTCCGTCGACCCCGAGCATCATCGGGATGTTCGGGCCGGTGATGTCCGCGTCGAGGAGGCCGACGGCGGCACCGGCCTGGGCCAGGGCGACGGCGAGATTGACGCTCACCGTGCTCTTGCCGACGCCGCCCTTGCCCGACGCGACGGCGATGACGTTCTTCACGTTCGGGAGCAGTTGCTCCGCCGTTCGCGGCGCGGCGCGCCGGACCATTGCCGCCCAGGTGATCGCGACGTCGGTCGCGCCGAGGGCGTGGATCGCAGCACGCGCGTTCGACTCGATCTCGTCCTTCAGGGGGCAGGCCGGCGTCGTGAGCTCGATCGTGAACGCGACGTTCGTGCCGTCGATCACGATCGACTTGACCATCTCGAGGCTCACGATGTCGCGGCCAAGCTCCGGCTCCTGGACGTGCCGG
>VBFG01000135.1 GCA_005882635.1 Chloroflexota bacterium
CGGCCGGAGCCTGGAGCCCCGGATCGCGCGGCCGCCATAACGGCAGCGCTGCGATGCCCGCCAGGACGAGGACGACCGCGATCGCGGCGTTGAGCCGGCGGACGATGGTCGGCTCGACCCGCTCCGGTCGAGCCGCGGGTGCCGGCGCTCCACCGGCGATGGCCGCCACGGTCGCCGCCGCGACGAACGGCCACCACGCCAGCCCGCGGACGGCCCACACCCCGACGGCCGCGAACGGGACGAGCCAGAGGAACGCCGTCGGTGGCACCCGCCGGCCGCGGCGCGAGGCGGCCACGAGGAACGCCGCGACGAGGGCGATCGAGAGGAAGAAGAGCGCGCCCTCGACCGTCAGCGGCGAGGTCGGCTGCCACTCCGTGATGCGCTTCGTGATGACGCTGTTCGTCGAGATCCCCGTCACATACGTCCAGTTCCGGATCCCGAACGGGCTGACCACGGTCGCGACGACCGACCCGAGGAGCAGGACGGCCGTCGCCCGCCACCGCCGGTCGCGCCGGACGAGGTCCTCGACGAGCGCGAGCCCGACGACGGCCGGCCCCAGGACGAAGCTCCCGTGGACGTTCGCCCAGGCGATGACGAGCGGCACGACCAGCCAGGCGGCGCCGGGTGCGTCGTGCCGTCGGGCGACGAGCCACAGCACACCCGCGAAGAGGGCGATCCCGAACAGCTGCGGACGCAGCCCGAGCGTGATCGCCGCACAGACGAACGCGGCCAGCGTCAGCCAGGCCGCAACCCGCACGGACGCGGCGCGCCGCCGACATAGGTCGAATAGGAGCCCGAACGCGATGCCGACGAGGATCGCCCGGAGCACGACCAGGCCGGTCCAGCCTGCCACCCGGAACGCCGCCGCCATCGCCACTTGCGCCAGCCACTGCTGGTCGAGCCAGGGGCTCCCTGCGGCGGTGAACGTGAAGGTGTCGACGCTCGGGATGGCGCCCGTGTCGAGGATGAGGCTGCCGGCCCGGAGGTGGTAGGTGAGGTCGACCGACGGGAACGGGGCGATGATCGCGGCGAGCACCGGCAGCGCGATCGCGAGGAACGCCCAGAGGCGGCTGAAGCTCACCCGCGGATGCTAGAGGCCGGCGGTGCAGACCCGCACCACCACGATGGTCCTGGCCGAGGGCTCAGCTCGCGGCCGACTCCACCAGGCGAACGGCCCGGGCGCCCTGGTCGTAGATCCCTTCGATCGCCTTGACCATCAGCTCGACACAGAAGCGCTCGTGGACGAGGTCGTGGCCGGCCCGGGCGATCAGGTCGGCGAACGCGTGGTCCTTGAGCAGTCGGACGATCGCCGCCGCCAGCGCATTCGGGTTGTCGTGGTCGACGAGGAGGCCCGTGACGCCGTCCTCGATCATCTCCGGGATCCCGCCCACGTCTGATGCGACGACCGGCCGCGACAGGGCCATCGCCTCCAGAATCGACAGGCCCTGGGCCTCGCGCCACGACGGCAGGACGGCAACGTCGAGCGCCGCCGTCACAGCCGGGACGTCGTCTCGACGGCCGGTGAAGATCACCCGGTGGGCGACCTTGTGGGCCGCGGCCCACTGCTCGAGGAAGTCGCGCCGGGACCCCTCGCCGACGATCAGCAGATACGCGTCGGGGCACTCGCGCAGGACGTTCGGCCAGGCTTCGATGAGCGTCTGGTGCCCCTTTTCCGGTTCGAGGCGGGCGACGACGCCGACGATCTGCGACCCGGGCTCCATGCCGTACTCATCGCGGAGCGTGCAGCACGGTTCCTGGTGGTCGTACTGCTGCAGGTCGACGCCGTTGTAGATGAGCCTCACCGGGGCGCCGGTCCGGTGCTCGTCGGCGATCTTCTTCTCGATCGACTTGCTGACGGCGATGAGCTGGTCCATCTGCGGCGTCAGCTGGCGGATGAGCTCGCGGTCCTCGGCCGAGCGGACCCGCGACGAGTGGACGGTCGACACGATGTAGGGCCGCCGATGGCCGCCCGCGGCGAGCGCCATCACCGCCTTCGTCCCGACGACGTCGGCGCGGTACATGTGGGTATGAACGACGTCGGGCTGGATCAGTGCGAGATGCACGGTCAGGGCCCGGACGGCCTCGCCGTCGTCGGGCTCGTCGATGACCGTGACGGCGATCCCATTGCGCTCCATCTTGCGGACGGCACTGCCCGCGGACAGCGCCACGACCGACGCGTCGTAGTGGGCGGTGTCGAGCCGGCTCATCAGCGAGAACAGGTGCTCCTGGGCGCCGCCGTTCGTGCCGGTCGCGAGGATCTCCACGACGCGGATGCGCGGTGGCCCGGGCATCTCGAGGTGCTCGATCGGGACGAGGCAGGGGTCCCAGGCCATCGGGGCGCCCATCAGCGGCGGGCCTCGCTCGGGCCGCGGACGTGCTCGCGCCGCACGAGCAGTCGCTGGATCGGCTCGTCGACCGAGCCCCACTCGTACTTGTACGGCTCGTCGCCGCGCAGGAAGTCGAAGCGCCGGGCACCGGCACCGAGTGCCGCCCGGATCAACTCGGCCATCAGGAGGACACCCGGCGACAGCTCACGGGCATCCGGATCGATGCCCGCGTTGTAGAACATCCACGTGTCGGGAGTCGTGAATTGGATCCCGGCCGCGACCCGACGCTCGCCGATCGTCAGAAACGACAGTCGGACGGGTCCCGAGCCGCCGCAAAGCTCGAAGAGCCGCTTGATGAAGACCCGCGAGGCGGCGCCCCCGGGCGTCGGCGGGAAGAGGCCGTCGGCGCGCCACTTCTTCTGGTGAAGCTCGATGAACGCATCGAGATCGGCCAATGGATCGCTCGACTCCGTCAGGCGGAGCTCGCCGCCTGCCCTGGCTCGCCTGATCTTCCGACGGATCTCGTGACGGGCCTTCTTGTCGAGCGTCCCGAGGAAGTCGTCGAACGAAGCGCCGGCCGGCAACGTGACGACCGGGCAGACATCCTCGCGCTCGAGGTTCAGCGTCCAGCCCTCGGCCATCTCGCGCGCGCCGAAGGCTGTGGCGAACGCCTCCGCGGTCGGGTCACCGCAGCGCAGGCGGCGCAGGTCGACGACATCCCACGGGGTCGGGTGACCCGGGTCGACGTCGATCCCCGCCGAGGCCAGGTGGTCGACGACGACGGCAGCAACGGCCGGCAGATCCTCCGGCGCCGTGAGGACCGTCGCGTAGTCGGCGTGGTACGACGCGCCGAAGAAGACGGCCTTGGCCGTCGCGGGAACGGCCGTGAGCGGAAGGTCGTCGGCGTGACGGATCTTCGTCGCCTGGTCGGCGTCGGACGGCTCGACCTCGTGGCGATGCATCAGCGGCACGATCGCGACCGGTTCGCCGGCCTCGCGCCCGCCGGCGGACCCAGCGGTGGCGGAGACGATCAGCGTCTGGTCGTGTGCGCTGCCGGCATATGCGTCCCACCAGGCTCGCTGGAACGCCCAGGAGCTGAACGGCGTCGCCCACGCGTTCGCCGCAGCGAGCCGATCCCATGCCGCTCTGGGGATGTCGCCGAACGCCGTCCCCCGCACGGCGAGGGCAGCGGCGACCTGGGCTGCGCCCTTGGTGTTGTCGGGCCTGCGGGCGTCGGACGCGCCCGGACAGGCAGGCTCCGCATCGGGAGCGAGGGTGGTCACGAGCTCAAGGGTAGCACCGGGCCCCGTTCAGGCGGTTGCGCGGGCAACGGTATCGAACGGGCGGTGGGCCGATCGGGGGATGGAGCCGTACCGGGGCGGTGGTAACGTCCGGACCGCCTGACCCGCCGCCGGGAGTCGACCACGACCGCCGTCCGCCTCTCGCTCGCTCGCTTCACCACCCGTCAAGCCCGCGCCACGGACCGCCAGACGGCCGCAGCGAAATGGCTGCCGACGTTCGTGCTGGGCGTCATCGGCGTGGCTCTGGCCTCGGCGTTCTACGTGAGCCGCGTCGCACCGGTGGACACGCTCCACTACTACCAGACAGCCCACAGCGACCATTTCTACGGCACCGTCTGGGGCGCCAGTCAGAGCGCCGACGCCTGGTTCGTCTACCCGCCGCCGTTCGCCTACGTCGTCCGGATCCTGTCCTTCGGTGGCTGGGGCGAGTGGCTGGTCCTGTGGACGGTTATCCTCGCGGTCTCGTTCTCGGTCGTCCGCTGGGTCGGGGTGACCGCGGTGGTGGTCGGCTTCGGCCTGCGGCTCTTCGTCGACAACTTCAAGCCGATCTCGGAACCTGCGAACCACCTCACGATCGGCCAGCTCCAGCCGCTGATCCTCGCGGCGGTGGTCCTCGGCCTGCGTTACCCGGCGATGTGGGCGATCCCCCTGCTGACGAAGATCGGCCCGGGCGTCGGCGTCGTCTGGTTCGTCGTCCGGCGTGAGTGGCGGAGCCTCGCGATCGCCCTCGGCGTGACCGGAGCCATCGCGGCGGTCAGCTTCGTGATCGATCCGGGATCCTGGGGCGACTGGATCCGGTTCATGCTCGCCAATGCCTCGACGCCGAGCCCGGTCCCCGTCGTGCCGATCCCGGCCTGGATCCGCTTCCCCGTGGCGATCGCCCTCATCGTGTGGGGGGCGCGGACGGACCGGCCGTGGACGCTGCCGATCGCCTGCGGGATCGCGTCGTTCGCGCTGTACGAGTGGTCGTTCCTGACGATCTGGCTCGGTGTCTTCGCGTTCGTCGGGCCGTGGAAGCAGGACCGCCTCGTCCCGACGGCGGCGGCTACTTAGCGCGCGCGTTCGCCTCCGCCGACTGTGGCCCTTCGCCGACCGCGTTCACCGCCGTGACCTTGTAGTAGTAGCGGCCGCCGGATGTCGTGGTCGTGTCCGTGAAGGACGTGACCGTTCCGACCGCGATCAGGAATGTCTCCGTACCGGTCGACGTGCTGCGATAGATCCGGTAGCCCGTGATCGCGGCCCCGCCATTCGAGGTCGGCGCCTGCCACGTCAGGCTGACTCCCCGCGGTGATCCCGGCTTGGCGTTCAGGTTTCTCGGCGCCCCGGGCACGGTCGCCGGCGTGGCCGTGGCCGGGGCGGA
>VBFG01000112.1 GCA_005882635.1 Chloroflexota bacterium
GTCAAGAACAGGCCAGGAAGTCGCCTTCGCCACTGGTGTTCCTCCCGATATCTACGCATTTCACCACTACACCGGGAATTCCACTTCCCTCTCCTGCCTTCGAGTCGATCAGTATCGCGTGACCCTCCCCAGTTGAGCCGGGGGCTTTCACACGCGACTTGAACGACCGCCTGCGCGCTCTTTACGCCCAGTAAATCCGGACAACGCTCGCCACCTACGTATTACCGCGGCTGCTGGCACGTAGTTAGCCGTGGCTTCTTCCTCAGGTACCGTCATTATCGTCCCTGAGAAAAGAGGTTTACAACCCGAAGGCCGTCATCCCTCACGCGGCGTTGCTGCGTCAGGCTTTCGCCCATTGCGCAAAATTCCCGACTGCTGCCTCCCGTAGGAGTCTGGGCCGTGTCTCAGTCCCAGTCTGGGTGATCGTCCTCTCAGACCACCTACCGATCGTCGCCTTGGTGAGCCGTTACCCCACCAACGAGCTAATCGGACGCAGGCCCCTCCCGAAGCGCATCACTGCTTTGATGGTTCGATTGAACGAACCACCACATGCGGTATTAGCCACCCTTTCGGGCAGTTATCCCCCACTTCGGGGCAGGTCACCTACGCGTTACTCAGCCGTCCGCCACTAACGATCAGAGCAAGCCCTGATCGTCCGTTCGACTTGCATGTCTCATGCACGCCGCCAGCGTTAATCCTGAGCCAGGATCAAACTCTCCGAAGGTACGCGCAGCTCACGCTGCGACTTCATCCGAGGGTTTGACCACTCGCACATCCATCACGGATTTCCTGTCACTCTTCGCTTGTCAAGGTGCAGCGTCCGGGGCATGACAGACCGCGGCGCAGACCCACAATGATGGGGTGTCGCCGCCGGAGTGTCAAACCGGACGAACGTCCGGAGCCGGCTATCGGCCCCGCGTCCCGACCCCTTTCGAGGCGGCACGGCGGCGAATGATAGGGGCGTCCGGGCGGCGGTGTCAAAGGGGCGACCCGCCCGCCCGCCCGCGGGCCCCGACCGGGCCGAGTCAGATCGGGCTGGTCTCGACCAGCAGGATGAAGGCGGCGCCGCTCAGCCAGGAGAGGAGCGCCAGCTCCGGGCCGGGCGTCGCCCCGAGGGGACCGACCATCACCGCGTAGACGACCACACCGACGACGAGGGCGGCGACGGCCTTGGCGAGGCGGAGCAGGATCTCGGCTCCGAGGTGGCTCACCGGTCAGACCGCGCGCCGGCCCTGGAGCGCCCGAATCAGCGTCACCTCGTCGGCATACTCGAGGTCGCCGCCGACGGGCAGGCCGCGGGCGATCCGGCTGACGACCCCGACGACGTCCTCGAGCCGCTCGGCGAGGTACATCGCGGTCGCCTCACCCTCGAGCGTCGGGTTGGTTGCCAGGATCACCTCGACGAACGGTTCGCCGGCCTTCTTCGCGTCGTCCGCCCGGGCGAGGAGCTCGCGGACCTTGAGCCGGTCGGGGCCGATCCCGTCGATCGGCGAGATGGCGCCATGGAGGACGTGGTAGAGGCCCTTGAACTCAGCGGTCCGTTCGAGGGCCAGGACGTCGAGCGGCTCCTCGACGACGCACAGGCGAGTTGCGTCGCGACCGGGGTCGCGGCAGATGGGGCAGAGCGGCTGGTCGCTGATGTTGAAGCAACGCTCACAGAACACCACCTGGTCGCGGACGGCGACCAGCGCGGCCGCGAGCGTCCGGGCCTCGCCGTCGGGCGCCCGCAGGAGGTGGTAGGTCAGCCGCTGGGCGGTCTTCGGGCCGATCCCCGGAAGCCGCGCGAACGACTCGATCAGCCTCGCGACGGGCTCGATCAGGGTCGACGCCACCGAGCGATCGGCCTAGAAGCCCGGGAGGCGCAGCCCGCCCGTGACAGCCGCCATCTTGTCCTCGGCCAGGCGGCGCGACGCTCCGAGTGCGTCGTTGACCGCGGCAACGACCAAGTCCTGGAGCATCTGGACGTCGGATGGATCGACCGCCGCCGGGTCGATCGTGACACTGACGAGCTCCTGCTTGCCGGTGACCACGGCCTTCACGACACCGCCACCTGCCGACCCGTCGACCTGGGCATCACGCAACTCGCCTTCGATGCGCTGCATCTCCTGCTGCATCTGCTGGGCCATGCGCTGCAGATTGCCCATCCCCATCGGTCCACCTCCTCTCGGTGACGCGGCCTCCTGAGTCTGGCGGAAGCCGACGCGGCGTGCACGAGCGAGCGCTCCCGGTCAGGAGACCTCGCTGACGTCGGCGAGATCGTCGGCGAAGATCCGGCGCGCCTCGCTGATCAGGTCCGCGGCATCCCCCAACGGAACGGCCGGGACGTCCTCGAGGTTCGTCGCGACGCAGCGGACGCTGACGACCCGACCGAGGATCCGGCCGATCCCGTCCTCGAGCATCGGCCGGCGCCGTTCGAGAACGTCCTTGAGGAACGCCTTGTCCTCGGGGAAGCCGAGCGTGACGATCGGTCCGTCGACGCTGACCGGGCGGCACTCGACGATCAGCGGCCGCATCGACGGGTTCTGGCCGACGAGCGCCACGACCTCCGGCCACACGGCCCGGAGGCGGTCGATCCCGGCGTCCTCGGATTCCCCGGATTCCCCGGCGTCCCCGGAGTCCCCGGCGGTTGCCGCCACCGTGACCGCCGGTTCCGGCTCCGGCTTGGACCTCGGCTTCGACCGTGCAGGTGGGGCTGTCACCGATTCGGCCGTCGGCTCGGCGGTTGAGTCGGCTGGAATCGTCGCTGTCGCGGGCGGCTCCGCGGGCGGCGAAGCCCGCGTCACGGGCGGGTGCGATCCGTCGGTGTGGCGCGCCTCCGGCGCTACAGCGGAGACTCGCGCGACCGGCTGCGACGATCCGTCGCCCGTCGCGGCATCGAGCAGGGCCAGCTCGAGCTGGAAACGGAGGCCGCCAACCCCGCGCCGCTCCGGGTCGATCGCGGCGAGGCGATGGGCGGCGGCGGCAAGTCGGCCGGCCCGCTCCCCGTCGCCGGCCGCGAGGGCCGCGCTCAGCTCGGTCCGGACCTGGTCGACGACCTGGTCGAGGATGATCGCGACGTCCCGACCACGCTCGTCGAGCTCGCCGAGGATCGCGAGTCCGGGGCCGGCAGCCCCGTCGACGAGGGCGGCTGCCAGTCGAGCGACCGCGTCCGGATCGGCCAGGCCGAGCAGATCGCGGACGGACGCGGCGTCGATGGTGGCGCCCGCCGAGGCCAGGACCTGGTCGAGCATCGACTCGGCGTCGCGCATCCCGCCGGCAGCGAGGTGGGCGATGAGCCGGACCGCGGTAGGCTCGGCCGAGACGGACTCTGCGGCCAGGATCCGGGCGAGCTTGCCCTCGATCTCCTCGACGCTCAGCCGTCGGACGTCGAAGCGCTGGAGCCTGGACAGGATGGCCGGTGGGAACTCCTGCGGGTGCGTCGAGGCGAAGATGAAGACCACGAAGTCGGGCGGCTCCTCGAGCGACTTCAGGAGCGCGTTCCAGGCGTCCTTCGTGATCTGGTGCGCCTCGTCGAGGATGTAGACCTTCCGGCGGAGATCCGTCGGCGCGTAGTGGATCCGGTCGCGGAGGTCACGGATGTCGCCGATGCCGCGGTTGCTCGCCGCATCGATCTCGACGAGGTCGATCGCGCGGCCTTCGCGGATCGCGACGCACGAGTCGCAGCGATCGCACGGGTCGCCGTCCTGGAGGTTCGTGCAGTTGATCGCCTTGGCGAGAATCCGGGCGAGGGACGTCTTCCCCGTCCCGCGCGGGCCGACGAACAGGATCGCGTGCGAGACGCGTCCGGCACGGACCGCATTCCGGAGCGTCTCCACGACCGCCGTCTGGCCGACGATCTCGCCGAACGTCTGAGCTCGCCACCGCCGGTAGAGCGCCTGATGCGGAACGGTTGGAGCTGGGGCGCTCGTCGGTTCGGCTGCGGTCGACTTCGGGCTCACGGCGCTCCTGTGCGGCGACGGGCCGGCCGTCCGGCCGGTCGGTGGTCTATGCCGTGCACCCACCGTCGTCTTGCGTCGCCTCGCGCCTGCCTCGACGAGCGGCTCGGACCAGGCCGTTCCGCGGCACCCGACGATGATCGCTTAGTGCTGCTTCCTTCCGGACCTGACACGGTTCACGGTTCGTCGCTGCGCGGGACCCGATCCTCAACGTCGCTCGAAGCGGCGGCGGTTCGAGGACGCAATCCTCGGGTGGGAATTCAGCCCTGCTGGAGCGGATTGCAGGTACAGGGCACCGCTAGTTCCCCGCCTAGCACGGCGCGGTCGAGTCTATCAGGCGGGCCTTGGCGCCCGGTTTCGATTGAACGGGCCGCGGGCCGCGCGGGGCAGCCGGGGTGCCCGACGCCAATCCGCTCATCCGCTCATGGGAGGAACGTTGGGACCGTTACCCACGCCCGCTCCTGTTGCCAGGCGCGCGACGAGCGGCTGCGCTCGCCAGCCCTGGTGCTCGCAGGGGCGAGTGGCGGAGAGGGCGGGATTCGAACCCGCGACGGGTTGCCCCGAACCGCATTTCCAGTGCGGCGCCATAGGCCACTAGGCGACCTCTCCGCGGCCAGCGACACCGTCAGCGCGCCGCGCGGGCGTTCAGGCCAAGGCGACCGCCGAGGACCGAGCGAGCGCACTCAGACGTGCGTGAGCGAGGACCGGAGGCGGGCAACGCCGGCAGTGGACGTCCGCGTGGTGTGCGTTGATGGCGGAGAGGGCGGGATTCGAACCCGCGGTGCTTTCGCACACCGCTTTTCGAGAGCGGCACCATCAACCACTCGGACACCTCTCCGCGGGAGAGGATAGCAAACGCCCCTCGGCCGGCCGACCGGCCGATGGTCCCGGTTCGATCGAGCCGCGTCGGTGAGTCGCCAGTGACTCAGCAAGTGAGCGAGCGGCCACAGCAGGCCGGCCAAGCCGTCGATTCGAGCCCGTCGCCGTGCGTCGCCGCGGCGAATCTGAGTCGCGGCAGACTCGACGCGCGCGAGCCGGACCGAGCGGGCGAGCCGTCCGCCGGGGAGCCTAGGCCATCGCCGTCGTGCCGGCGAGCAGCTCCTGGGCTTCGTCGCGGCGGATCCCGCTGACGATCTGGATCCGGCGCTGGAGGTTCGGGTGCTGGGCCAGCTGGATGACGCTGCCGGCCGCCCCTTCGGTCCGATGGGGCAAGGCGAACACGAGCGCCGCCACGTCGCTCTCGAGGAGTGCCCCGACGCACATCACGCACGGCTCTACGGTCGTGAAGATGGTCGCATCGGCCAGCCGCTCGCGCCCCAGCTTCCGGGCAGCCTCACGGAGGGCGACGATCACGGCGTGGGCCGTCGGGTCGTCCGACTCGAGGACCCGGTCATGGGCCCGAGCCACCATCGCCTCGTCGACGACGGCGACCGCGGCATTCGGACGCTCACCGACCGAGATCGCGTTGCGCGCCTCGGCGAGCGCCTCGCCCATGAACAACTCGTAGTTCACAGCGCGGATCATACAGGCCGGGTTCGGCATCACCGAAACGCCCGGCGTCACCCGCCGTCACCATCCCGCAACCGACCCGCTACCCGACCGAGGGGTACGATGCCGGGCGCATGGCTGGAACGCGACGGATCGGGATCCTGACCGGCGGCGGCGACGTCCCCGGGCTCAACTCGGTCATCAAGTCGGTCGTGTACCGGGCGACCGAGATCGGCGACGAGGTCATCGGGATCCGTCGTGGCTGGGAAGGCTTGACGCACCTCCGGTTCGACCCGACGCCGGACCCGCAGTACGTCGTACGCCTGAACCGGACGAACACGCGGACGATCGACCGGACCGGCGGGACGTGGCTCCACACGTCGCGGACGAACCCGCGGAAGATGGCTCCGGCAAGCCTGCCCGCCTGGGTCGACCCTTCGCGGGTCGCGGAGTTGACCGGCCCCGACGGGTTGGTCGACCTGACGTCGGTCGTCCTCGCCAACATCGAGCGCCTCGGGCTCGACGTCCTCGTCACGATCGGCGGCGACGACACGCTGAGCTTCTCGCGCGCGCTGTGCGACTCCGGCGTTCCCCTCATCGCCATCCCGAAGACGATGGACAACGACGTCGCCGGCACGGAGTACTGCATCGGGTTCTCGACCGCGATCACCCGGGCCAAGGAGCTCATCAACCGACAGCGCACGACGCTCGGCAGCCACGAGCGGATCGGGGTGTTCCGGATCTTCGGCCGCGACGCGGGCTTCTCCGCGCTGTACACGGCGTACGTCACGAGCGCCCGCTGCCTCATCCCCGAGGCGCCGTACGACATCGACCGCCTGGCCGACATCCTCATCGCCGATCGGGAGGCCAACCCGTCGCGGTACGCGGTCGTCGTCACGGCCGAAGGGGCGATCTGGCGAGGGGCACGGATGCAGGACATCGGCGAGCCCGACGCGTTCGGCCACCGCCACAAGGCCAATGTGGGCGAGGTGCTCGCGGCCGAGCTGAAGCAGCTGACCGGGGTCGAGGCGGTCGCGTCGGAGCTGACGTATGACCTCCGTTCGGGCGAGCCCGACGCCCTCGACTCGATGGTCGCGACGACGTTCGCCAACGTCGCGATGGACCTCCTCCGCGACGGCGTGACGGGGCGGATGGTCGCGATCCAGGACGGGAAGTACGCCCATACCGAGCTTCCGGGTCCCGACACGCCGGCCCGCCGCGTTGACGTCGCCGACATGTACAACGAGGATCGCTTCCGGCCCCGCTACGAGGGCCGCCTCGGCGACCCGATGCTGCTCGTCGGTGTCGGCGGAGTGCCTGTGGGGTCGTTCGCCGACTAGCTGGGCAGCCCCGACCGTTCGCGGATCACGCGCGCGAGGGCCGACATGTCGTCGTCGGCGTGGCCTGCACCGACAAGGTCGGTCTCGAAGTCCGCCGCCATCTCGGCCACCGGCAGCTCGGCGCCCATCTCCCGCGCCATGTCGAGGGCGATCCCGAGATCCTTCCGATGGAGCGCGACCTTGAACCCGAGCGGGTAGTGGTTCGTCCGCATCCGCTCGCTGCGATTGGCCAGGACCCAGCTCTGGGCGGCGCCGCCGCCCAGCGCCTCCACGACCTGCGCGACGTCGAGGCCGGCCTTCATCGCGAGGACGATGCCCTCGGCGACCCCCAGGTACGTCCCGGCGAGGATGACCTGGTTCACTGCCTTGACGGCCTGTCCGGAGCCGCTCGGACCGACGTGAGTGATCGTCTTGCCCATCGCCGCGAGGATCGGTCGCGCCCGCTCGACGTCGTCGGGCTCGCCCCCGCAGAAGATCGTCAGCGTGCCCTTCTGCGCGCCTTCGCTGCCGCCCGATACCGGCGCATCGACGAGGGCGACCCCCTGCTCAGCGAGCCGCGCCGCGAAGTCACGCGTCGCGGACGGGGCGATCGTCGAGCAGTCGATGACCAGCTGGCCATCGCGGGCTCCCTCGGCAGCGCCGCTCGGCCCGAACAGGACGGCCTCGACGTCGGGCGTGTCGGACACGCAGACGACGACCGCGTCGGTGGCAGTCGCGACGGCCGCCGGGCTATCGGCGCGGGTGACGCCGAGGTCGTCGAGCTCGGGACCTCGACCCGGGCTGCGGTTCCAGGCGGTGACGGTGAAGCCGGCGCGGGCGAGGTTGCCCGCCATCGCGGCGCCCATCGTGCCGAGCCCGAGAAATCCGATCCGCTCGTCAGCCATCCTTGCCTCGCTGTTACCCTCGCCCCGAATCATGCATCGCCGGGAGGCTGGTCGGATGCCTGTCGTCGCCCAGGTCGCCGCGTTGATCGCCGCGGCGATCCACGTCTGGTTCTTCGTCCTCGAGTCGGTGCTCTTCTCGCGGCCGGGCGTGGCCGCCCGGTTCGGGCTCCGGACGGCGGAGCAGATCGCTGCGGTCCGGCCGATGGCCTTCAACCAGGGCTTCTACAACCTGTTCCTCGCGGTCGGGATCGCGGCGGGGGTGGCCCAGATCGCCGGCGGAGCCGAGGTGGCGGGCCGGTCGATCATCCTCTTCGCCTGCCTGTGCATGGTCTGGGCGGGGATCGTCCTGTTCGTGACCAGCCCGCGCTTCTTCCAGGCGGCGCTCGTGCAGCTCGTCCCGCCACTCGTCGCGATCGTCACGACGTTCGCGATTCGGTGACGTCGGGGGATGCTGGCGCGCCCGGCGGGACTCGAACCCACGACCTTCAGGTCCGCAACCTGACGCTCTATCCACTGAGCTACGGGCGCCTGTGCCGTTTCTCGGACCCGTGGACACGGGGAGAGTCGTGGCGGAGAGGGAGGGATTCGAACCCTCGGAGCAGGTTGCCCCACTCAACGGTTTAGCAAACCGTCGCACTAGGCCTCTATGCGACCTCTCCGTCGCGCGGCGGGCGACATGCTACCACGCACGACCCTCCCGGCCGACACTGTGGCAGGGTCGCTGGGGCGGTCCCCGAGGCGGCCGCCGACGATGCCAGGGAGCCGACGATGACCGACCGCGCGGCGAGCCGCCCCCCGATGACCAAGGACCAGATCGAGGCCTACAGCGTCGGCGAGATGGCCCCGCTGACGGGGCCGATCGTCCTCGCCGAGTCCGACCCGGACTGGCCGGCCTCGTATACCCGCGAAGAGTCGCGGATCCGATCGATCCTCGGTGACCGGGTCCGGAGGATCGAGCACACCGGATCGACGTCCGTGCCGGGTCTTGCCGCGAAGCCGATCATCGACATCACGATGCTCGTCGCCGACGTGACCGACGAGCCCGCCTATGCCGCCGACCTGGAGGCGGCGGGGTATCAGCTCCGGATCCGCGAGTCCGAGCCCGACTGGTACGACCACCGGGTGTTCAAGGGACCGGACATCAACGTCAACCTCCACGTCTTCTCGGAGGGCTGCATCGAGATCGACCGGATGGTCGGCTTCCGCGACTGGTTGCGGACCCACGACGACGATCGCGAGCTCTACGAGCGGACGAAGCGGGAGCTCGTGACCCGCGAGTGGGAGTATGTCCAGAACTACGCCGACGCGAAGTCAGCGGTCGTGGAGGAGATCGCGGCACGGGCCGGCCTGCCCGGCCCGCACGCCTGATCCCACCGGGTTCGCCAGACCGGACGCCGGCCGGTTCGCCGGTCCGGACGCCGCCGCGTCGTTGACACGATCGAGCGCGGGCCGTACCGTCCGCGACACGCTCATGAGTTGTCTCTTCTACTTTCCACGCCCGGCATGACCGATCCCGGAGCCTAGACCCGGATCGCGGGTCGTGCCGGGTGGGAGCAGAGGTCGCGACCTCTGCTTTTTTGTTTGATCAGGAGGAAGCGCGCGGCGATGTTCGTGGTGATGGCCCGAACGGCGGGCGAGGCCGAGATCATCGGCGTGAAGAGCGCCATCCTCGGCGAGGGCCTCACGCCGTACGACCATGCCGGAGCCGAGCGAACCGTCATCGCGGTCATCGGCGAGATCGGCGCGCGCAAGGCCGACCTGATGAGCCGACTCGGCGGGCTCCCCGGCGTGGAGTCGGTGACGCCGATCAGCCGGCCGTTCAAGCTCACCTCGCGCGAGTTCCATCCCGAGGACACCGTGATCCGGGCCCTCGACGCGGTGGTCGGCGACGGGTCGCTCACCGTGATGGCGGGGCCCTGCTCGGTCGAGAGCCGGGATCAGCTCTTCCAGACCGCGGACGCCGTCGCCGAGGCCGGGGCCACGATCCTCCGCGGTGGGGCATTCAAGCCGCGGACGTCGCCCTACAGCTTCCAGGGCCTCGGGGTCGAGGCGCTCCGGGACCTGGCCGAGGCTCGCGACCGAACCGGGCTTCCGGTGATCACCGAGGTCATGGAGCCGAACCAGGTCGACATCGTCGCCGAGTACGCCGACATCCTCCAGGTCGGTACCCGCAACATGCAGAACTTCTCGCTGCTGATGGCGGTCGGCCGCGTCGCTCGGCCGGTCATGCTCAAGCGCGGCTTCAGCGCGACGGTCGAGGAATGGCTCATGGCCGCGGAGTACATCATCAGCTCGGGCAACCCGAACGTGATCCTGTGCGAGCGCGGCATCCGCACGTTCGAGACGTACACGCGGAACACCCTCGACCTGTCGGCGGTGCCGCTGCTCCGCCAGCTCACCCACCTGCCGGTGATCGTCGACCCGAGCCACGCGACGGGGAAGCGGGCGCTGGTCGCACCGCTGGCGATCGGCGGCGTCGCGGTCGGCGCCGACGGGGTGATGGTCGAGGTCCACCCGAACCCGGACGCGGCCCTGTCGGACGCCGAGCAGCAGCTCACCTTCGACCAGTTCCGGTCGATGATGGCCCAGATCGTCCTCGTCCACGACCAGGTCCGCGGCCTCCGGGATGCCCCGCGCGAGGCCGCCCTCGCTCTCGGCAACGGTGACGGGCAGGGACGGCACTGATGTCGACGCGCCCGATCGCCGCCGCCGATTCAGCCGCGGACGCGGCCCGCGACGCGGCCCCCGGGGCGGTCGTCGGGCCGGCGCGACGCCTGCGCGGCGAGTTGACCCTTCCGGGCGACAAGTCGATCAGCCACCGGGCGCTGATGCTGGCGGCGCTGGCCGCCGGTGAGAGCCGGGTCCGGGGCGCGGGTGACGGCGCCGACGTCCGCTCGACCGCCGAGATCTGCCGCGCGCTGGGTGCGACGGTGGAGCGCCTCGAGCCGGACGGGACCCTCGGCGCGAACGTCGACTACCGGGTGGTCTCGCCGGGCAGCGACGGCCTCGGCGAGCCCGCGGCCGACCTCGACTGCGGCAACTCCGGGACGAGTCTCCGGCTGTTCGCCGGGATCGTCGCGGGACTGCCCTTCCGGAGCGTTCTCGACGGGGACGATTCATTGCGGCGCCGACCCGTCGCTCGTATCATCGAACCGCTGCGGGCGATGGGCGCCACGGTCCACGCGCGTGCCGACGATTCCCTACCGCCGCTGACCGTCGTGGGTCGCCGTCCGCTTCGCGCCGTCGATCGTTGGACGGCGGTGCCGAGCGCCCAGGTGAAATCGGCGATCTTGTTGGCCGGTCTGCGAGCCGACGGTCCGACGACGGTACGGGAAGGCGTCGCGACGCGCGACCACACGGAACGGATGCTGCGGGCGCGCGGGATCGCGGTCCGGACGGAGCGACTGGCGCCGAACGAGGCCGACGGCCGGGCGGCGGCGGTGGCGGTCACGGTGGAGGGAGGACGGACGATGACGGCGATCGACGAGCGCGTCCCCGGCGACGTGTCGGCCGCCGCGTTCTGGCTCGTCGCGGGGTCGATCCATCCCGATGCCGACCTCACGCTCCGTGGCGTCGGCGTCAACCCGACCCGGCGGGCGGTCATCGACCTGCTCCGGGCGATGGGCGCGGATATCGACGAGGCGCGGCTGGACGGGGCGACCGCCGACGACGGCGTCGGCGAGCCGATCGCCGACCTGCGGGTTCGGTCAGCCGAGCTCGGGGGGATCGACCTGGCCCCGAACGACGTCGCTGCCGCGATCGACGAGATCCCGGTCCTGTGTCTCGCCGCCGCCCTCGCCCGGGGCTCGACGACGATCCGTGGTGTCGGCGAGCTCCGCCACAAGGAATCCGACCGGATCACCGGGATCGCCTCCGGTCTCGGGGCGCTCGGGGCGACGGTCGAGGTCGACGGCGACGACATCCGGATCCGTGGAGGCAGTGCGCTCCGTGGGGCGCCCGTCGACAGCCTCGACGACCATCGCCTGGCGATGACGTTCGCGATCGCCGGCCTCGTCGCCGCCGGCCGGACCACGATCCGGCGACCGGCCAGCGCCGCCATCTCCTATCCCGGCTTCTTCGACGACCTCGGAAGGGTTGCCTCATGACCAAGCGCGTCGTTCTCATCGGCCATCCCGTGGCGCACTCGCTGTCGGGCGCGATGCAGCAGGCCGCGTTCGACGACCAGGGCATCGATGCGACGTATGAGCTGTGGGACCGCCCGCCGATCGGCCTGCCAGACGCGATCGGCGAGATCCGCGGCGACGACTTCCTCGGGGCGAACGTCACGATCCCCCACAAGGAGCGGGTCGTCCCCCTCGTCGACCGCCTGACCGAGGAAGGCCAGGCGACGGGGGCGGTCAACACGATCACGCGCGAGGGCCGCCGGCTGGTCGGCCACAACACCGACGTCCCGGGCTTCAAGGTCGCCCTCGACAAGCTCATCGGGCGGCAGAAGATGCCGCGCCAGGCGATCGTCCTCGGGGCCGGCGGCGGGGCCCGCGCGGTCGTCTTCGGGCTGATTCGCGAGAGCTTCCAGCGGGTCGTGATCTTCAACCGCCACCTCCACCGGGCGGAGGCGCTCGTCAAGCACTTCGGCCGGAGCGCCTCGCACATGGAGCTGCGGGCGATGCCGTGGCACGAGTCGATCATCGAGGCCGAGCTGGCGAAATCGAAGGTGCTCGTCAACGCGACGTCGATCGGGCTGACGAGCGACGTGTCGCCGATCCCCGGCGAGGTCCTGCCGCCGGAGCTCTTCGTGCTCGACCTGATCTACAACCGGACGCGGCTCCTGCGCGACGCGGAAGCCGCTGGCTGCATCGTCTCCGACGGCGAGCTGATGCTGCTCCATCAGGGCGCGGCCGCGTTCACGCTGTGGACGGGTCGCCCGGCACCGATCGAGGTCATGGGGCGGGCGCTGTCGGCGGCTCGAGCCGGCGGCTTGCGGTCGGCCGAGGGCGAGCCCACAGGCGAGCCGCAGGAGGCTGCGGCGGGAGCCGGCGCGAGCGGCCCGGCCGGCGCCTGACGACCGCACCGACCGGGCGATCGAATCGATGGGACGCCTCCGCTGGCTGACCGCGGGTGAGTCGCATGGCCGGTCGCTCGCCGTGACGGTCGAGGGCGTGCCGGCCGGCATGGCCCTGTCCGCCGAGGCGCTTGGCGTGGACCTCGCTCGTCGCCAGCGCGGCTACGGCCGCGGCGCCCGGCAGACGATCGAGCACGATGCCGCCGAGATCGTCTCCGGCGTCCGCCACGGCGTGACCCTCGGCTCGCCGATCCTCCTCCTCGTCGCCAATCGCGACTGGGAGAACTGGACCCGGGTCATGCAGGTCGAGGGCCTCTCGGACGAGGAATCCGCGGAGCTCGCCGAGGCCGCCGCCGACGGCAACAAGCGGGCCACCCCGGTGACCCGCGTCCGACCAGGTCATGCCGACCTGGCCGGCGCCCTGAAGTACGGGTTCAACGACGTCCGCAACGTGCTCGAGCGGGCGTCGGCGCGTGAGACGGCCGCCCGGGTCGCGGCGGGCGGCATCGCCCGGGCGCTCCTCCGCGAGCTTGGCGTCGACGTCTGGTCGTTCACCGCCGAGGTCGGTGGCGTGGCGATCGATCCGGCGCGCGCGATGCGGTCGCGCGAGGAGACCGACGCATCGCCGCTGCGCTGTCCGGACGCCGAGGCGGAAGGGGCGATGATCGCCCGGATCGACGAGGCGCGGTCAAACGGCGACACCGTCGGCGGCGTCTTCGAGGTCGTCGCCCACGGCCTGCCGATCGGGGTCGGCTCGTACGTCCACTGGGACCGCCGGCTCGACGCCGCCCTGGCGGCGGCGGTGATGAGCATCAACATCGTCAAGGGCGTGGAGTTCGGGCTCGGCTTCGAGCAGACACGCCGCTTCGGATCGGGAGTCCACGACGTCATCGAGGGTCGCGGTGACGGCGGGCGGTGGGTCCACCGGACGAACAACGCCGGCGGCCTGACCGGCGGCGTCACGAACGGCGAACCCCTGGTGGTTCGCGGTGCGGTCAAGCCGATCTCCACCCTCGCGCGGCCGCTGCCGTCGGCCGACCTCGTGACCGGCGACGCGGTCGACAAGGCCCACTACGAGCGGTCGGACATCAGCGTCGTCCCCGCGGCGGGCGTGGTCGCCGAGGCGATGGTCATGCTGACCCTGGCGGACGCGATGCTCGACACGTTCGGCGGGAACACGATCGGCGACACCCGCGACGCCCTGGACCGCTACGTCGCCCGGATCTCGGCAGCGATCGAGCCGCCCGTCGCAGGTGGGCCGCGTGCCGCCAAGGCGGGTCGCGGGGCGACCGCCGGCGGCGACGAGGCCGGCTCCGGCGGCGACGACTAGGCCGCCGCGTGGACGTCATCCTGGTCGGGCTGCCGGGGAGCGGCAAGAGCGCGGTCGGACGCCGGCTCGCCCATCGTCACGGGGCCGCCTTCGTCGATCTCGATGAGTCGATCGAGAAGGCCGCCGGTCGATCGATCGCGGAGATCTTCGCCGAGCAGGGTGAGGCCGCATTCCGATCGATCGAGCGGCAGGCCGTCGCGGACATCGGCCCGGCCGACACGGAGCCGCGGATCCGGGCCGTCGTGGCGACGGGTGGCGGCGCCGTCATCGACCCGCGCAATCGCTGGGCGCTCTACCGCCATCGCGTCCCGATCTGGCTCGACGTCCGCCCGGAGGTCCTCGCTCAGCGTCTCCGCCGGTCGCCCAACGTCCGGCCGCTGATCGCCGGGCGCGACCCGATGGGGACGATCCGCGACCTGGCCCGCGAGCGGGAGCGGTTCTACTCGGCGGCGAATCGCCTGAACGGGGTCGCCGAGCTCGCGTCGATCGTCGAGCGGGCGGACGAGCTCGTCGGGCGCTCGGCTGGCGGCGCGACGCAGACCGTCCTGCTCCGCGGCCGGTCGCTCGGCGGCGACCTCGTGATCGGCGAGGGCATCGCCGGGACCGTCATCGCCGACGCGCTTCGCGGGCTCCGCGCCAGGCGGGCACTCCTCGTCTCGGAGCCGCGCGCCTGGGCGGCAGCCGGCGAGGCGATCGCCGCGGCACTCGCCGCCGACGGTTGGCCGGTCGAGCGGATCCTCCTGCCGTCGGCCGAGGAGGCCAAGCGCCTGGCGGTGATCGAAGAGGCCGCCGGGTCGCTGGCGGCGCTGCGCGCCGAACGAGGCGAGCCGCTGGTCGCCATCGGCGGTGGCGCGCTCGGCGATGCGGCGGGCTTCCTTGCCGCGACCTGGCTCCGGGGAGTGCCGCTCGTCCAGGTCCCGACCACGCTCGTCGCCCAGATCGACTCGTCGATCGGCGGCAAGACCGGGGTCGACCTGGCGGCCGGCAAGAACCTCGTCGGCGCCTTCCATCCACCGGCGGCGGTCGTGATCGATATCGCCTTCCTGCGGTCGCTCCCCGAGCGGCAGCGACGGGCGGCGCTGGGCGAGGCGGTGAAGATGGCGGCGCTCGGCGATGAGCGCCTGTTCGCCCTGCTCGAGGGGGACGGCGACGCGATCGCCCGTGGCGACGCGGCGGCGTTCGACAGCGGCGCGGTCGCCGAGCTCGTCGAGCGGGCGGCGTGGGCGAAGGTCCAGGTGACGGACGCCGACGAGCGCGAGAGCGGCGCCGATGACGGGCGGATCACCCTGAACCTCGGCCATTCCCTGGGTCACGCGGTCGAGGCGGCTGGCGGGTTCGGCCAGCTGCTCCATGGCGAGGCGGTCGCGCACGGCCTCCGCGGCGCGGTCCGGATCGGGCGGGAGCTCGGCGAGACGCCGGCGCCGCGGGCCGAGCGGATCGAGCGGCTCCTCTCGTCGCTCGGCCTCGCGACCGAGCCGCTCCCGTATCCCCTGGCGACGGTCCTCGACGCGCTGGGCGCCGACAAGAAGCACGCGTCCGGCGCGCTTCGCTGGGTCGTCCCGACGGCGACCGGATCGGTGATCCGATCGGACGTCCCCGACGAGCTCGTGGAGCGTGTCGCGGCATCCCTGCTGGTCGCGCCCGGAGTGGCGGCGTGACACGGGTCCTCGTGCTGCAGGGCCCGAACCTGGACCTGCTCGGGACTCGTGAGCCGGAGATCTACGGCCACGACACGCTCGACGACGTCCATGCCGAGATCGCGGCGCGTGCCGGCGAGCTCGGCGTCGAGGTCGCCTTCTTCCAGTCGAACCACGAGGGCGCGCTCATCGATCGCCTCCACGAGCGCGACTTCGACGCCGCGATCGTCAACGCCGGCGGCCTGACCCACACATCGGTCGCCCTGCGCGACGCGCTTCTCGGAATCGCCCGGCCGTTCTGGGAAGTCCACCTGTCCGACCCGGCGACGCGCGAGCCGTTCCGCCAGGTCAACTTCCTCCACGACATCGCCGTCGACTCGGTCGTCGGGCAAGGCAAGCACGGCTACCTCGTGGCCCTCGACGCGATCGCCGCCCGCTTCGCCGGGGCGCGGCGTGGCTGAGCGACGACCGGCCGAGACGCTCGAGCTCCGTCGGCTCCGGCGCCGGATCGACGCCCTCGACCGGCGGATCGTCCGGCTGCTGAACGAGCGGGCCGAGCTTGCCCGTGAGGTCGGCCGGGCGAAAGCGGCCGACGGCCGCCGTGCGATCCGCGACGCCGATCGCGAGCGCGAGGTCCTGCTCCGGGTGTCGATCGCGAACGACGGGCCGACGCCGCAGGCCGACCTGCTCGCGATCTTCAAGCGGCTGTTCGCCGTCGCGCGGACGCTCGAGCGACGCGATCGGCAGCGCAGCCGACGACGGGCGCCGTCCGAGCCCGTGACGGCAGGTCGGCGTCGACCGGTCGCCATCGGACCGTCGGAGAGCACCGAGAACGATTGAGATGGGAGTCGCCGGGCCCGCCCGGCGTGGGCTCGTCCCGTCCGAGGTCGCTTCGGCCGGGGGCTAGTCCTGCCGCCTATTCGGTGCGGTCCTCGATCTCCCAGGCGTGGTCGAGGGCGTGCCACGCGATCCGGTGGGCGGCGTAGCGGGCCGGCCAGCGGCGACCCGCCAGGGGCACCCCGCTGCGGGCCGCCCGCAGGACGTCGAGCATCGCCGTTCGCATCGCCGCGATGGCGGCGGCGTCGTCCGGGGCGAACTCGCGGACCTTGAGCCCGATCTCGTGGGCGTAGGCACGATCAGACTCCATGACGTGGGCCACGACCTTCGACGTGTTGCGGCCGCCGCCCCGCGGGCCCTTCCGCAGCTCTTCCGGCGCGGCGGCAGCGGTTCGATCGAAGTACGACCAGGCGGCGCCGACCAGCCCGGCCAGCCGAGCCGCCTCGGTCGCGTCCATCGGACGCGCGTCCTGGTCGGTCGGCCGGCTCGGGACGCCGAACTCCGTCCCGGATCCGCCGGCGTTGCGCTCGACGACGTCGAGATCGTCGACTGCGACCGTCGACACGAACCGGCGGTGCTCGGCCTCGGCGATCGCCACGTAGCGTGGCGCG
>VBFG01000162.1 GCA_005882635.1 Chloroflexota bacterium
CCTTGTTCGGGTGAGGGCACTTAGGGCACCCGGGACCCGATCAACGGGTCTTCCCAACCGATGTTCAAGGCGGACGATCAACGCTCCCGCAACAGCCGATCAAGGCTCGTGTACGCGGCGGTCACAGCTGGCCGTCGGCGGTCGCGGCGGTAGCGGTAACCACGGCCGCGGCGATTGCACCGAGCGGCGGCGCTTCCATGTAGATCCACAGATCCGCGACTTGGCCGCTGGATCAGGCGCCCTCGGCGGAGAGGCCGATACATGCCCCCTCGATCGGGATCCGGATATTCATGGCATCCGTGTGCTCAAATCCGGCGGCTTCCCTCACGTCGTCAGCGGTCATAACGTTTCCGGTCGCTTCGCAAGCTCGATCCAGCGGACGCGGCCCTTGCGGTAGAACGTGGGGAGCGACTCGAATGACCTCCGGGCGCCCGAGTCGGCGTCCGCGGCGACGTCGGGGGCCATCGTCGCAGCCTGTGGACCGGGGCTGATATGGCGTCGCTGCCGGGCGTTCCTGGCGTCGCGTCAGCCCGACGCCGTTACGATCATGTCCGCCGCAGGAGGATCCAGATGCCGCTGTTCATGGACCGCCATGACGTCCCTGGAGTGACGGCCGAACAGGTCGCACAAGCGCATCTGGCCGACCTCGACATGGGTGCCAAGTTCGGGGTGCAGTTCCTCGCCTACTGGTTCGACGCCGATCAAGGCGAGGCATTCTGCTTGGCGAAAGCACCCACGGGCGATTCGCTGACGGCCGTGCACAAGGCAACGCACGGCCTCATCCCTAACGAGATCATCAACGTCTCGGAGGACAACGTCCTGCGGCTCCTCGGGAGGATGAGCGAGACCGGCGGTGAAACCCGAGCGGTCAACCCCTTCCGGACGATCCTGTTCACGGACCTGCAGGCTTCGACATCGATCCTGCAGGTGGTCGGACAGGCGGCGTTCATGGTCCTTCTCACGGAGCACGACTTGATCATCCGGCGAGCACTCGTGGCCTCACGCGGACGCGAGGTAAAGCACACGGGCGACGGGATCATGGCCTCGTTCGACGAGGTGGCGAGCGCGTTGCAGTGCTCGATGACGATCCAGGCCGGGTTCGAGGCACGAGCAGCCGAGGGTCAGACACCTGAACTTCGGGTGCGGATCGGGATCGCCGCCGGCGAACCAGTCGACCACAACGACGACCTGTTCGGGTCGACGGTCACCCTCGCCAGCCGGATCTGTGATGCCGCCGATGCCGGGCGGATCCTGACCTCCGACCTCGTTCGCGATCTGGGCATCGAGCGAGGGTTTGCGTTCGATGACGGTCGCGAACTTGTCCTGAAGGGGTTCTCCGGTTCGATCCGCGTCTTCGAACTCGCGGCGCGGGCGCACTGAGGCGTTGTGGACGAACCTCGCAGTAACCCCAAGGATCACCTGCCTCGTCGGCAAGAACGAGAGCGGCAAGACCGCCGTCCTCGAAGCGATCTACCGCCTCAAGCCATTGCCGAGCGGTCATCCGCAAGACTTTCAGGGGCTTCGCGACTACCCCCGCCGGTACTACGCATGCGACAAGGAGTTTTCGTAAACAGCAGGCCTTCGGGACCGCCTCAGGGCTGTCGCCTCGGCCGCCTTCTCTGCCTCTTCGATGGGGATAGTCGAACAGCATCACGCGTTGCCCGCAATCCCGCTTGTCAACCAGGCGTGCCCCCAGCGCACGATTGCGCCGCGCGCCCCGTCAGGCCGATTGGCCGGCACGCCAACGCCGACCGCGAACAGCGACGCAACGACACCCGCGAGCCGGCCCAGGCGAGCCATGGGACGCCAAGCATCACGGCGCTCCGCCGTGGCCAGCCGAGAGCGCGACGCTGGCGTTCGCGATCTGGTCTGTCAGCTGGTCAAGGAGCTCGTTCCAGCGCTCATAACCGAACTGGCGGCCCATGCGGACGATAACGAGGTCCTTGTCGGGGGCGACGAAGATGAACTGACCCAGATTGCCGCGGGCGAAGAAACGCGGTTCGCTTGGAACAGCCTCGTGACCCGCCCAGAGCCACCAGAAGTAGCCGTAGCGCGTACCTTGCGGGCTGCCGGCCGGAGCTTGCGGCGTGGTCGACGCGGTCACCCAACCCGCGGGAATGAGCTGATTGCCGCCCCATCGACCGTGCCGCAGGAAAAGCAGGCCGAACTTCGCATAGTCGATGGCACGGGCGTTGATCCCGCTCTCCATCTTCTCGAAGCCGTCGGCCTCGGAATCGAGGCTCCAGGAGGCATCGTACTCGGCTCCCAGCGGCTGCCAGAGCTGCTGTTCCAGATAGCTGGCCACGCTCTGACCGGTGACGCGCTCGAGGGCCAGCCCGACGAGTAGTGGGTTGTAATTGTTGTAGAGGAAGGTCTCGCCAGGGGCCCGTTCGACACGGGTGCCGTTGAGGGCCAGGCGGCGGAGATCGGGGTCGTAGTAGGTCAGGCTGTCGTCGCTCCACGGCAGGCCGAGTTCGCTGTATGCGAGCCCCGACGACATGCGGAGCAGGTCACGAAGCGTGATTCGGGCGAAGGAAGGATCCCGCTCAACCAGCTCGGGCACGTATTTGGTGATCGGGTCGTCGACGCTGCCGAAGCTCCCCTCCGCGATGGCGATTCCCACCAGCGCCGAGAGGAACGACTTGGCCATCGAGAACGAGGTCATCACCGAGTCGCGCGAGGCGCCGTTGTAGTAGCGCTCGGTCAGGAGCTCATCACCGTGGAGCACGAGGAAGGCGGTCGTCCCGGTCTCGGCCATGAACTCGTCGAGATCACGTTCGACCACGCCATGGTCGGTCGGGACCTCGATCGTTTCCAGCCCGGGCCAGACCGCGGTTCTGAACTGGAAAGGCTCGGCTGCGGCCGCAATCGGTCGGGCCGGGAAGCGCTGCCAGTCGTCGGTGTCGGCGCCTTGCCAGGCGATGGCGCGGGCAAGGCCCGATCGATCGGTCGAGGTCAGCGCCCAGAGGTAGGTCAGCACCGAGGCAGCCAGTAGCAGGCTGAGCGCGGTTGCCGCGACGCTTAGCCATCTTGGGAGGCGATGCCTGGGGAGGTGCCTCATTGGGGCACATCCACGTGATCGAGGATCCAGCGGACCATCGTCGGACCGGCATCCGGGTCTGTCGGCGGGCTGTCCAGCAATCCGTGGCCGGCATTGGGGAAGATCGCCACGGTGATGTCCTTCCCGTCCGCCTTCACGCTGTCGAGGATGGAGATGCTCTCGTCCACCGGCGTCCGTTGGTCAGCCGTGCCGAACTCCCACAGGCCGGGAACAGTGAGCTGCCTCAGATATGGCAGCGGGTCGAAGCCCGACGACCCTCCATCCTTCAGGCGTCGAGAGATCTCCGCCCGCGAGAGCTGGCCTTGCTCGCCGGAGGCCAGCCGTTCGTAGAGGTTGGCGGTGCGCTCGGCGACCGTCGGGGCGCTGGCGAGCGCTAGGAAGGCGACGTGTGCCTCGACGGCGGCCCGCGGCGCGATCCAGCCGGCCTGGCTGGCACCGAAGAGCCCGATCTGCTTAGGGTCGATATCCGACCGCGAGCGCAGCACGCTAACCGCGCCGACGACGTCGGCAGTCAGCAGGTTGAAGTGCCCTTCGTCGCCCGGACAGCAAACCCCTTCTGAGTCGCCCACGCCGCGCTTGTCGTAGGAGAGGACCGCGATGCCGGACTGGACCAGCTTGCTGAAGAGCGGGAAGACGTACGGGAGGCGACGCGCCTCGCCGGCCCCGTGGACCCAGATGAGGGCGGGATGCCGGCCAGCAGTGCTGGGCAGATAGATGGTGGCGACCTGGACCGCGCCCTCACAGGTGAAGTGAACGTCCACCTCCTGATGGTCGGCCATGGATCGCTTCGCGCCGAGCGTCACGGGCGGCTGATCGCACCGAGCGGTCTCCGGATCGACGACCGAGGGTCCGAAGGGATTCAGGACGAACACGGCGCTCGCCCCGCTGACGATGAACGCTACGGCTGCCACGGCCACGATCCGCATCGGAGGCTTCACCTCGGTGTCTCCCGTTCTCTGATGTCGCCGTCGGCGGTTGCCTGCGCGAACGAGAGAGACCCTATGGCTGAGCCATGGAGCACCGCATCGATGAAATCCCCAGTTCGTCGGGTGCGACGCCGAGAATTGGTGATTTCCCCAATGCCCCTGGGGGTGGGGCATGGGAGCATCCAGATGATGAAGAGGACGATCCTGATCGTGGACGACCACCCCAGCTTTCGACGCTTCGCGCGGCGGCTGCTGGAGGCAGAAGGATTCGCGGTGGTCGGGGAAGCCAGCGACGGAGCGTCGGCGGTCGCCGCCTGCCGCAGGTGGCGGCCACAGCTCGTCCTGCTCGACATCCTGCTACCCGATATCGACGGCTTCGCGGTGGCAGATACGCTGGCGGACGAGCCGCAGCGGCCTGTGGTGATCCTCACCTCCAGTCGTGAGGCGTCCGACTACGCGATGCGTCTAGAGCGCACCTCAGCCCGCGGCTTTCTGGCCAAGGCCGAGCTGTCCGGGGCGGCGCTGGCCGCGCTCGTCGATCGGCGATGAGAGGCGGCCAACTCCGTCTCACGGTCGCCCTGCTGGCCGGCACGCTGGGCCTGGCAGCACTCGGGCTTGTCGCGACACACGGCGAGGAGCCGGGCTTCCTGCTTCCGATCCCCGTCGAGCTCGCCGTCGGCTGGTCGTTCGTCGGAGCCGGACTCGTCGGCTGGGCTCGGCGCCCGGACAATCCGACCGGGCTCCTGATGACCTTGACAGGGCTGGTCTGGTTCGGCCGCCAGCTCGAATGGCTGGACACGCCGCTGGCCAGCCACCTCAGCCACGTCTCAGTGAACCTCTTCCTGGCCCTTGTCGCCCACCAGCTCGTCGTCTTTCCGAATGGCGCGGCGCGAACGCGCGTGGAGCGGATGTTGGTCGTCGCGACCTATGCGGTCGCGCTCGGCGGTTACGCCCTCAGCAAGCTCTTCTATGACCCCACCGCCGAGGGCTGCGCCGGATGCCCGCACAACTTGCTGCTCCTCTTCCCCAACAGCGGGCTAAACGCGATCGCAAACCTCGTCCCGAGCGCCGTGGGGATCGTTCTGGTGGTGGTCATCCTGGCGCGTCTGGTGCGTCGCTGGTGGACGGCGTCGCCGCCGGCGCGTCGGGTGCTGGCGCCGGTGGCGTGGACCGGCCCGGCTTCCCTGGTCCTCGTCGCGGTGACGATCGGCCTGTACGCCGTGGGTGTGTCGGCGACGCTCGATCGTGTCCTTCAGTGGAGCACCCTCGTTTACACGGCGATCCCGCTGGCGTTCCTGGCCGGCCTGCTGCGAATGCGGCTCCACCGCGGCGCCCTCGGCGGCCTGGTGGTCGAGCTCAGTGACGCGGCCACGGCAACCGACGTTCGCGGCGCGCTGGCACGCACGCTCGGCGACCCTTCGCTGGAGGTCGCGTTCTGGCTGCCCGAGCGTGAAGGCTACATTGACCTCGAAGGACACCCGTTCGGGTTGCCCTCGGGTGGCGACCGGGCCGTTACGGTGCTCGGGGATGGGCAACAGCGGCTCGCTGCACTCGTGTACGACCGATCGCTCCTCGACGACTCCGAACTCGTTCGAGCGGCAGGCGCAGCCGCCCGGATGGCGCTCGAGAACGCGCGCCTGCAGGCGGAGCTGCGCGCCCAGCTCGAGGAGGTCCGTGCCTCGCGCGCCCGGATCGTCGAGGCCGGCGACGCCGAACGACGGCGCCTCGAGCGCGACCTCCACGACGGCGCGCAGCAGCGGCTGCTCGGCATCCGGCTCGCCCTCCGGCTGGCGCGCGGAGAACTGGAAAAGGGTGGTCGAGCCGTCGACGAGCTACTCACCGAAGCCGAGAGCGAACTCGCCCAGACGCTCGACGAGCTTCGCGCGCTGGCCCGTGGGATCCATCCCGCGGTCCTGACCGAGGAGGGGCTCGGCCCGGCGGTGGAGACGCTCGCCAGGCGGGCGTCGGTACCGGTGCAGATCGACCGCCTGCCGGTCGACCGTCTACCGTCGGCCGTCGAGGCGGCGGCCTACTTCGTTACTGCCGAGGCGCTCGCCAACGTAGCGAAGCATGCGAGAGCATCGGGTGTCAGGATCTCGATGCGTCACGCCGATGGCTCGCTCTTCATCGACATCTCCGACGACGGGATCGGCGGTGCTGATTCGGCCGGTAGCGGCCTCATCGGGCTGCGCGATCGAGTCGAGGCCCTCAACGGGCGGCTGCGCGTCGAGGGCTCGCCGGGCCGGGGCACGCGGCTCCGCGCCGAGATTCCGTGTCGGACTGGCCCCGACGCGAGGGCGGTTGACGGTGCCTGATCCGGCGCGGAAGGCGTTCGGCGGCACGGATGCCTTGCGAGTCATCCTCGCCGACGACGCGGTTCTCATCCGCGAGAGCCTCGCGCGGCTGCTGAGTCAGGAAGGGTTCAGCGTGGTCGGCCAGGTCGGCAACGCCGACGATCTCCTGGCGCGCGTGGCGCTGGATCAACCGGACATCGCCGTGGTCGACATCCGCATGCCGCCGACCTACACGGACGAGGGCCTGATCGCGGCGCGGCGCATCCGGGCCGACCATCCCCAGGTCGCGGTTCTCGTTCTGTCTCAGTATGTCGACGTCGCGTACGCCATGAAGCTGCTGGCCGAGACGCCAGAGCGCATGGGATACCTCCTCAAGGACCGGATCAGCGACGTCCCCGAGCTGGTCGATGCCATGCATCGGATCGCGGAGGGCGGCTCGGTCGTCGAACCAGCCCTGGTGTCCGAGCTCATTTCTGCGCCGACGCGGGATGACCCGCTCGGCGCGTTGAGTCCGCGGGAGCGCGAGGTCTTGGTCCTTCTCGCCGAAGGACGAACCGACCGCGGGATCGCGAGAGCGATTTTCGTGACCCCGAAGACGGTTGAGGCCCATGTGCGGAGCATCTTCAGCAAGCTCGACCTGCCAACCGACGCGATGGAGAACCGGCGGGTGCATGCGGTCTTGAGGTTCCTTCGACGGCGCGCACCGAGGGAGCCGTGATCGACCGCCGAGTGATGGACCTCCCTCTGACGCCAGGACTGGCTGCGCAGGAATCGCTTGGTCGTGGCGCCGCAGCTCGCGGGACGGAGCGAACCTGACTCTGAGCGGTTAACAGACATCACCGATGATCCACGGCTTGTATACGTCCGAGGAATGGCTCGCCTTCGGACCCAGTCTGGACACTGGTCATGCCTGGGATGGAGCTTTCGTTGCTGCGGCGGCCCGCCCAGTTCGAAACCGCCACCGCGGCGGCCGAGGAATGTGATTCGCCGGTCGCGACCGGCGTGACCCCGACCGGAGTGTGGCAATGACCGAGCATGCAGTGGTGATCGCCGGAGGCGGCCCGACGGGGCTGATGTTGGCGGGCGAACTCGCGCTGGCGAAGATCGACGTTGCCATCGTCGAGCGGCGCGCCAGCCAGGATCTTCCCGGCTCGCGTGCCGGCGGACTGCACGCACGCACCATCGAGGTTCTGGATCAGCGCGGAATCGCCGAGCGATTCCTTGCCGAAGGGAAGAAGGCTCAGGTCGCGGGGTTTGCCGCGACCAAGTTCGACATCAGCGACTTTCCCACCCGGCATCCATACGGACTCGGGCTGTGGCAGAACCACATCGAGCGCATCCTCGCCGCCTGGGTCGGCGAGCTGCCCGTGACGTTCTATCGCGGACGCGAGGTCACAGGCTTCGCGCAGGACGACGCCGGCGTCGACATCACGCTGTCGGACGGCCTGCGCCTGAGGGCGGAGTATCTCGTCGGCTGCGACGGCGGGCGCAGTCTGATCCGTAAGGCGGCGGGCATCGATTTCCCCGGTTGGGATCCGACGACGAGCGCCTTGCTCGCCGAGGTCGAGATGACCGAGGAGCCCCAACTGGGAGTCCGTCGCACCCCCTCCGGCATGCACGCACTGGGCAAGCTGGAGTACGAGGTCAAGGACGGCGAGGTGGTCTACAAGAAGGGCGGGACGGTTGGTGTCATGCTCACCGAATCGCAGATCGGAACGAAT
>VBFG01000113.1 GCA_005882635.1 Chloroflexota bacterium
CCCCGGCCGCCGCCCATCCACCGTGCGAGGAAGGCCGCGCTGAACGCGTCGCCCGCCCCGATCGTGTCGACGACGTCGACCGCAGGAACGTCGACGAAAGCGGCGGCCCCGGAGCGGCGGACGGCGATCACGGGCCGCGGCCCATCGGTGACGAGGACCAGGGATGGGCCGGAATCCGCCAGCCGGCGAGCGGCGGCGAGCGGGTCGCGCGATGGAGCCAGCCAGCGGAGGTCGTCGACGCTGACCTTGAGGACGGAGACGCGAGGAACGAGTCGGGCCAGCCGCTCGCGATAGGCGGCCGCGTCGGCGATCGCGGCGGGACGGATGTTCGGGTCGGCGACGACGAGGATGTCCTCGCGAGCCGCCGCGACGAGCCCGGCGAGCGTCGTCGCCATCGGCTCGAAGACGAGGCCGAGCGTTCCGACGTGAAGCGCCGCGGTTCTCTTTGGCAGGCCCGAAGGGATGTCGCCGGTTGCCAGGCCAGCCGCCGCATTGTCGGGCGGCTCGAACCGATACGACGCGACGCCGTCGGCGTCGAGCTCCGCGATCGCGACGAGTGTGGGATCCGCGGTCGACGGCGCCAGCGAGAGATCGACCCCGTCGTCCACGAGCCGCCCACGGAGGATGGCCCCGTAGCGGTCGGTCGACAGGCGGCCGAGGAAGGCGACCCGGCAGCCAAGCCGGGCCAGCGCGCGGGCCGTGTTGAACGGCCCGCCGCCGGGCACCTCCTCGACGGCGCCGTCCGAACGAACGATCCGGTCGATGAGGCTGTCGCCGGCGACGACGATGAGCGGCCGTTCATCGGACATCGCCGGATGGTAGGGCCACCGGGCAGCGCGTCGGCTAGGCTCGGGGCGTGAACCGGCTGACGAACGTCGCGGAGTTGCTCGACGGGTCGCTCGACGACGAGGCCGCGCTGGTCGCCAACCTCCGGGACCTGAGCCGTCTGAACTCGTGGACCGGCGGCGCGGCGCTGTCGGTCGCCGCGGTGCGGACCTTCGGACCGATCGACTCGCTGCTCGACGTCGGCACCGGCGCCGCGGACATCCCGGTCGCGCTGGTCGAGGACGCGCAGCGCCACGGGCGGCAGATCAGGGTGACCGCCACGGACAGCCGCCCGGAGGTCCTCGCGGCCGCGCGTCGCGCATCGCCGACCGTCGCCGCCACCGACGGCCTGGTGCTCACCGTAGCCGACGGTCGATCGCTGCCCTACCCCGACGCCTCGTTCGATATCGTCCATGCCTCGCTCGTCGTCCATCACCTCGACCCGGTCGACGCGGTTGCCTGCCTCCGCGAGCTGCGGCGCGTCGCCCGACGGGGCGTGGTCGTCAACGACCTGACGCGCAGCCGGCTCGGCTGGATCGGCGCGTGGCTCCTGACCCATAGCGTCGCCCACGGTCGATACACGAGGCACGACGGCCCGCTGTCCGTACGGCGGGCGTACACCGCGGCGGAGCTCGTCGATCTGCTGCTCCAGGCCGGGCTCACACCGACGGCGGTCCGGTTCGGGTTCGCCCGTCACCGGGTCGCGATCGCCTCCGAGACCACGACGTGAGGGCCGTCGAGGATCGCCAGGTCCTGATCGTCGGCGGTGGCCCGGCGGGCGCGGCCACGGCCATCCGGCTCGCGCGGCGCGGACGGGATGTCCTCCTCGTCGAGCGGGCGGCGAGCTGGCAGTGGCGGGCGTGCGGCGTCTTCACGTCGCCGGCGACGGTCGTCGAGCTCCAGCGCCTCGGCGTCGGTGGGCCGGACCTCGATCGGATCGCCCGACGGCTGCCCGCGATGCGCGTCGAGACGCCGCGCGGGACGCGGTTCCGGCTGACCTATGGCGCCGACGGATCGCTCGCCGCGGCCTCTGTCGGCCTGGATCGGTCGGCCCTCGATCCGCACCTCCTCGATCTCGCCCGAAGCGCCGGGACGGAGATCCGGACGGGGGTTGCGGTCCGCAGCGTCCACGGCGAACGGGCCACGCTCTCGGACGGGCGCGCCATCCGCGCCCGGGTCATCGTCGGGGCGGATGGCCTCCGGTCGACCGTCGCCCGCGATGCCGGCGTCGTGCGCCGGCCGCCGCTCGGCGATCGACCGGCGCTGACGTTCCACGTCGCCGAGCCGCCTCCACTCGCCCCGCGCGACGCCCGGATGGTGGTCTTCGATGGCGGGTACGTCGGCCTCGCCCCCGTGCCCGGCGGTCGCGTGAACGTCGGAATCGTGCTCGCCGACGCCGCATGGCGCGAGCGCCTGCGGTCGGACGGGGCTGCCGCGACGGCGGCCGCCGTTATGCGGAGGATCCCCATGGCCGGCGACGACCCGGTGCCGTGGACCGCGCCCGAGCCGTGCGACGCGATCGAAGGCGCGTCGCCGGTCGCCGCGCGTGTCGCCGCGCGGTCCGGGCGCGACTGGCTCCTCGTCGGTGACGCGGCCGGGTTCCTCGATCCGTTCACCGGCGAGGGCCTCCATCGAGCCCTCCGGTCGGCGGAGCTCGCCGCCATCGCGATCGACCGACATCTCGACGGCGACGTCGCGGCGCTTGCGGCCTACGACCGCGCCCTCACCCGTCGGACGCGGGCCAAGGACGCCGTCAGCCTCCTCGTCCAGGCGTTCCTCGGCAGCCCGCCGGCCTTCGAGTACGCGGCGCGGCGGCTCGCCTCACGATCGGAGGTCCGTGAGACGATGGGCCGCGTGATCGGCGACCTCGCCCCGGCCTCGACGGCGTTCGACCCGCGGTTCCTCGTCGCGCTCCTTCGGCCATGACGGAGACCGGCAGCCCGTCAGCCTACGAGGTCGTCCCGCCGGGTCGGACGCGGGTCGGTGGCTATGCCCTTTGCACCGATGACGAGGGCCGGGTGCTGCTGGCTCGGCTGTCGGCGATCGAGGTCGACGTCGGGGCCTGGACGCTGCCCGGCGGTGGCATCGACTTCGGCGAGCATCCCGACGACGCGGTCATCCGCGAGCTCGCCGAGGAGACCGGCCTGGTCGGCGAGATCGACGAGATCGCCGGCGTGTTCTCGCACGTGTACGCGCGGTCCCGGGCCGCTCAGGGGGCCGACCTCCACTTCCTCGGGATCCTGTATCACGTCCGGCTCGTGGGCGGCGCGCTCCGTGACGAGACCGACGGCACGACCGACGCGGCGCGCTGGTTCCGTCGCGACCAGCTCGACGACATCCGGCTCGTCGAGATCGGCCGGTTCGGGATCGACCTGGCCTTCGCCCGAGCGGCAGGCCGGGCTCGAGCGTGAGGAGCACGATCGGCATCGACGTCGACGCCCCCGCGGCGCTCGTGTTCCGCCTCGCCCGCGACGTCGAACGCTGGCCGGCCCTGCTGCCACACTACGTCCGGGCGAGACGCCTCGCCGGGCCGGATCCCGACGGCAGGCTGCAAGTCGCGTTCATCGCTCGGCGGTCCGTGGTGCCGGTCCTCGGCCTCGGCCTCCCCGTCGCCTGGCGGGCGTGGACCTGGGCGGAGCCTGCTGCCTGTCACCTCCGGTTCGTCCATCGCGGCGGCGCGACGAACGGGATGGACGTCACGTGGAGGATCGCGGATCGCGGCGGCGGCTGCCGTGTCGACATCGAGCACGACTTCCGGCCCCGGCTGCCCGGCTGGGCGTGGCTGATCGATCGCCTGTTCACCCGGCCGATCGCCGGCCGAACCCTCGCGTCGTTCCGGGCCCTTGCCGAAGCACTCGCGGCCGACGACGAGTCCGCCGCGGCCCTGACGGCGAATCCCTCGACGTGAGGAGAAGCTCGTCGCGCCGCATCTGGATCACCGGGATCGGGCCGATCACCGCGATCGGCACCGGTCGCGACGCGTTCCGGGCCGGCCTGCGGGCGGGCTGCTCGCCGATCAAGCGGATCGACCGCTTCGACGCCTCGGCCTTCCGGAGCCAGGTGGCGGCCCAGATCGACGACTTCGATCCCCTCGCATGGATGCCGCCGAGGACCGCCCGGCAGCTCGATCGGTTCAGCCAGTTCGGCCTCGTCGCCGGTCAGCTCGCCCTCGACGATGCGGGTCTCCGGCCGGGTGAGGCGGGGGCGCCGTCCCAGGACCGGATCGGGATCTATCTCGGGAGCGCGCTCGGCGGGATCGCCTATGCCGAGTCGCAGCACGAGCGGTACCTGGAGCGCGGCATCAAATCGGTCGCGCCGAACCTCGCGCTGGCGGTCTTCGGCGGCGCGGCGCCGGCGAATCTCGGGATCGCCCTCGACGTCCGCGGGCCGATCCTGTCGACCGCCAATTCATGCGCCTCGGGCGCGGTCGCCCTCGGCGAGGCGCTCAATGCGATCCGGGCCGGTGAGATCGATGCGGCGATCGCGGGCGGGGCCGAGGTGCCGCTCAGCCCGCTGGCCTTCGGCGCGTTCGACATCATCCGGGCGCTGTCGGATCGCCACAACGACGACGCGGCCCACGCCTGCCGGCCATTCGACGCCGATCGCGACGGGTTCGTCATGGGCGAGGGCGCGACCCTGCTCGTCCTCGAGGCCGAGGAGGTCGCTCGCGCCCGCGCTGCCGAGCCGTATGCCGAGCTCATGGGCTACGGCGCCACATCGGACGCCTACCATATGGTCCAGCCGCGGGCCGACGGACGCGAAGCCGGTCGGGCGGGGTCCATCGCCCTCGACGACGCCGGGATCGCGGCCGACGAGATCGACTGGGTCAGCGCCCACGCGTCGTCGACGCCGCTCGGTGACATCGCCGAAGCGCGGGCCCTCGCGCTCGCCCTGGGCGACCGCGCGTCCACGGTTCCGGTCAGCGGAACCAAGGCCCTGTACGGCCACGCGCTCGGGGCGTCCGGTGCGATCGAGGCGGGGATCTGCGCGCTCGCCGTCCGCGATGGCTGGGCTCCTGGCACGGTCAACCTCACGGAGCCGGAGCCCGATCTGGCGGCCGTGCTCCCGGGCCTGCTCCGCGACGGTCGCGCGGGCACGTACCGCCGGATCCTCTCGACGTCGTTCGGG
The DNA here is from genome assembly GCA_005882635.1 of Chloroflexota bacterium. Lineage (GTDB taxonomy): Bacteria > Chloroflexota > Limnocylindria > Limnocylindrales > CSP1-4 > CF-46. The sequence goes on from VBFG01000113.1 coordinate 4,954, forward strand.
TTCGGCGGCCTGAACGCGGCGCTCGTCATCGGCGCAATCGACAGGTAAGCGTGTCGCAGTAGAGTCGCTGGACACACTCGGAGGAGTCCGTCATGGCCGTTGCGTCGCCCACCTTCACCGGCTTCCGCCCCGAAGCCATCCAGTTCCTGGTCGACCTCGCAGCGAACAACGACCGGGCCTGGTTCCAGCCGCGGAAGGCGGAGTACGAGCGGCTCCTCAAGCAGCCCCTCGAGGAGCTCTGTGTCGCCCTGGACGCCGAGTTCCGGACGCAGGGCCTGCCGCTCCGGGCGGATCCGTCCCGCTCGCCGTTCCGGATCTACCGCGACACCCGCTTCTCCAAGGACAAGTCGCCGTACAAGACTCATGTCGCGGCGACCTTCGGTTGGGCAGGCGACGGCGGAGAGGCCGAGGGTCGATCCCACACCGAGACCGTCCACGCGAGCGGCGGCTACTTCCACCTCCAGCCGGGCGAGATCTATGTCGGTGGCGGGGTCTGGCATCCCGATCCGTCGTGGCTCAAGGCCTTCCGCGATCGGATCGTCGACGACTACGACGGATTCCGGGGACTCGTCGAGCGGCCGGCGTTCCGAGACGCGTTCGGCAACGTCAGCGACGACGGCGAGTCGCTCAAGCGCGTCCCGCCCGGCTATCCACCGGACCATCCCGCGGCTGACCTGCTCCGGAAGAAGAACGTCACGTTCGGACGGCGGCTCTCGGACGCGGAGGCGATGAGCCCGGACCTGCCGCGGACGATCGCGGACAGCTTCGCCATCGCGACGCCGCTCATGCGCTACCTCGCGACCATCGACTGACCGGGGCGGCTCCTCAAGCTCAGGTACAAGGAATCGCCGAGGTCCTGGGTGGCGATGTCTCCCGTACTGAGCCGTCCGACTCGATTCTGAGAACCAGCGTCGTCTGCGACCCTTCGGGCGCCCGCAGCCTGAACGTCGATGTCGCGGACGGGGTGGTGACGGTCAGCTCGACGTCACTCGGACCAAAGCCTCGGACGTAGGTTTCGCAGGCTGCGACCGGTTCCGTGCCGCTCTTGCCGAGCAAGCCGGCTTCCTGCCAATGAACCGATGCTGGTGATTTCGAAGCGTTGACGATCGTGAGGAGCCCGACTGACGGTGCTTGCCCGCAAGCGATGACCACGATCGCCACTGCCGCGCCCAGCAGTCGCTTCGTCAGCAATGCGGTCGCAGTCAGTCGATCGTGAAGTGGTCCGGGCCCTGGTAGCGCCCGGTGCGCTCCTTCTCGATCTGCATCAGGACGTCGTTCAGGAGCGATGACGCCCCGAACCGGAACCAGTCCGGGCTCATCCACCGTGGGCCGAGCGTCTCGTACAGGACGACGAGGTACTGGATCGCTTCCTTGGCGACGCGGATGCCGCCGGCCGGCTTCATCCCGACCTGGCGGCCCGTCTGCCGCTCGAAGTCGCGGATCGCCTCGAGCATCACGAGCGTCACCGGCAGCGTCGCGGCCGGCTGGACCTTCCCGGTCGAGGTCTTGATGAAGTCGGCGCCGGCGGCCATCGCGAGGACGCTCGCCCGGCGGACGTTGTCGTACGTCTCGAGCTCGCCGGTCTCGAGGATGACCTTCAGGTGCGCGTCGCCGCAGGCGTCCTTGACGTCGACGATCTCCTCGAACACGGTCAGGTAGTCGCCGCTGAGGAACGCGCCGCGATCGATGACCATGTCGATCTCGTCGGCGCCGGCCGCCGCCGCCGCGCGCGTCTCGGCGACCTTGATGTCGCGGAAGGTCTGGCCCGAGGGGAAGCCGGTGGCCACCGAGGCGACCTTGACGGTCGAGCCCTTCAGTGCCTCCTTGGCATCCTCGACGAGGGCGGGATAGACGCAGACCGCGGCGACCGATGGGATCGTTGGATCGCCGGGCTGAGGGTGGATCGCCTTCGCGCACAGCGCCCGGATCTTGCCGGGCGTGTCCTTCCCCTCGAGCGTCGTCAGATCCATCATCCGGATCGCGAGGTCCAGCGCCCAGAGCTTGGATTCGCGCTTGATCGACCGCTTCTTCAGGCTGTCGACCCGCTCCTCGACGCCGACCTGGTCGACGGCGCTGACCCGGCCGAGGAGGCTGCCGAGGGCACCCGGTCGACCGTCCCACGAGCGGACGAGCTCGTGGGCACGCTCGCGCGCGAGCGTGGCGGGATGGTGCGCCGTGGCCATGGGACGGTGAGGATACACCGGCCTCTCGCGGGCCAAACCGAACGCTGTTTCGTCATGCCCTCGGGCACCTGATCAGACGCTCACCCCGGGAACGTTCGAGTCGATCGAGAGCGTCATCGCATCGCGATCACGGCCCCGTGATGGCTGGGTCGTGCGGGCGAGGCATTCCGACAGCGCAGGCGGCCGCGAGCCGAAGGGGCTGGACACTCGCCAAGGATCTGTGGGTGAACGTCTGAGCAGGTCCGCGTCCTCAGCGGGGCTCACGCAGGCCGAGGGCTCGGGGGACGTGAGGCGCCTCCGGGATCCGGTTTCGCCGCCGGCGCTGCGGCAGAAGCCGCGACCCACGCCGCCCGGAAGCGGTAGAGGTCCTCCGGTCGCAAGAGCCGAGCGGCCGGCCGCGGCCGGGAGCGGATCATCGTCGGCGCGGAGTCTAGCGCTACCATCGGGTGACGATGCGCGACCAGCTGTCGCTGCGGCTCGAGCCCGACCTCCCGCCTCTCCCGAACCTGCCCGAGGGCCTCCGACCGATGCTCCCCCGGGCCATGGCCGAGCCGTTCGACTCGACCGCGCACATCTTCGAGCCCGCCTGGGGCGGGACGCGGGCGCTGGCGTTCGTCGGGCCGGCCGACAGCCCGGGCGCCGGCAACGTGCGGATCGTCGACGGCGACGGGCGCGATGTCGGTTCGACCCTGCCCGAGCTCGCCGGGATGGCCGTCCGCCTCGACGCCCGCTCGGCGATCCTCGACGGCGAGCTGGTGGCGGTCGACGGCGCCGGCCGGGCCGACCCTGCCGAGCTGGCCCGGCGGATCGCCGGAAAGCCCGGCCGCCCCGTCGCGTACCTCGCGTTCGACCTCCTCCACCTCGACGGTCGATCGCTGATGACGATGCCGCTCTTCAAGCGGCGCGATTTGCTCCGGCGGGTCCTGCATCCCGGCGACGAGGTGCTGGCCGTGCCGGCGATCGCCGCCGAGGGCCGAGCGCTCCACGAGGCGGCCACGTCACAGGGGATCGCCGGCATCCTCGCCCGGCAGCGGACGAGCCCGTATCTGCCCGGCACGAAGTCACGCTTGTGGCGGTTCGTCGCGACCGCGCCCAGCCAACCGGCCGCGAACGGCGAGCTCGGGCTCGAACGTGAGAACGGCGCCCAGACCGCGGCCGCGGCTCCCGTCGTTGCGCTGATCCGCCGCCTTCCGCTCCTCTTCGACGAATAACTGCGTTCGTTGCGCCTGGGGTGCGTTATCCGTGGCGGGCGGCCGCGAGGTAGGCGCGTAGCCCGGGCCGCTGCCCGTAGAGCAGGACGCCGGCGCCGTAGATCCGGATCGCAACGACCGCCGTCGCCAGGATCGTCAGGAACAGCAGGGAGATCGAGACCACGAGCTCCATCGGCTCGACCCGCCCGACCGATAGTCGGGTCAGCATCACGAACGGGCTCCAGAACGGGACGTACGACGCCAGCCGGATGAACCAGGTGATGCCGCCGGTCAGGGCCAGGATCGCCTGGAGATAGCCCGTGATCGCGATGAGGCTGAGGGGCAGGGCGATGATCTGGAGATCCTCGGGTCGGCTGACAAGGGAGCCGGCGGCGGCGTAGATCAGCGAGTACAGGGCAAAGCCCAGCACGTAGTACACGGCGAAGCCCATCACCAGCGGGACCGACAGCGCGTGGAGCGACGGCGCGATCCCGGCAGCCGGTCCCAGCACCGCCGTGGCGATCCGGTCCTCGACCAGGAGGATCAGGATGGCCGGCGTGAGAACGAGCGCCACCTGGGTCGCGCCGGCCAGGCCGATCCCGAGCGCCTTGCCGACGACGAGCTGCCGCGGCGACGCGGCGCTGATCAGCAGCTCCATGACCCGGCTCGACTTCTCGGCGACGACGCCCGACGCCACCCACATCCCGTAGATGACGATCGTGATGAAAATCAGGACGCCGAACACCGCCCCGACGATCAGCCGGCTCGCATAAGCCGACGGATCGTAAGGCGCCGCGGCTGTGCCGCCGCCGGCCTGGCGGAGGACATCGAAGCTCGGGATCTGGAAGCCGTTGACCGGATTCTGCCGGGCGAAGTCGAAGAAGGCCACGCTGAGCGAGCCCACGTTGAGCAGCTGGACCGTGCCGTCGCCGACGGTCTCGCCGGCGTGGACGGTGAAGCCGATCTTGCCGTCGGGCTGGCGGGTCGCGATGACCGCCGCGTCGAAGATGTGGTCGTCCACGTCACGGATCACGGCCTCGGCGTCCGACTCGACGACGACGAGGTAGCGCGCCCCGCCCTGGCTGTTGAGCAGCTGGTCGAGGACGTTCTGCGTGCTGGCGCCGAGCTGCTCCGACGAGGCCACGACGGCAATCCGGGTCGTGCCGCCGCGCTCGAGGAGGCGGACCGCGATCGGCAGCAGGGCGACGATCACCGCGAGGATCGTGAGCGTCACCGTCGAGGCGTGGAAGATCCGCGACCGGACGAGCTCGCCGTACTCGCGCCGGGCCACGTGGCCCGTGTTCGGGAAGGCCGGCTCCTCGCGGGTCGGCCGCGGCGAGGGACCGGCCGGGTCGGCTGGCCGACCGGCCGCGTCGGCTGGCGCAGTCATGCGGCGTCCTCGGCGTTCGACGAGCCGGCAGTCGCCGGGGCGAGCGTGTCGTCGACGTCCGGCGGCCGGCCGACGTGGTCGATGAAGATCTGCTCGAGCGACGGCTCGGCGACCTCGAAGTGGCTGACCCGGGCGCCGGCGGCCACCGCGGCGGCCAGCAGCGCCTCCGGGTCGACGCCCTGGTCCAGCTCGATCTCCGCGCGATCGATTCCCGGACGGAGGATCCGTGCGCCGGGAACGGACGCCAACCACGCCAGCCGGTGGTCGCCGTCGACCGACAGCTTGACGAGCCGTCGACCGCTCGCCCGCTTGATCTGCCGAAGGGGCCCGCCGACGACGACCCGGCCGCGGTCGATGATCGCGATCGACTCGCACATTGCCTCGACCGTCTCCATCTGGTGGGTCGAGAAGATCAGGGTGCGACCGTCATCGCGGAGCTCGAGGAGTGCCTCGCGGAGGAGCGCGACGTTCACCGGGTCGAGACCGGTGAACGGCTCGTCCATCAGCAGCACCGGCGGGTCGTGGAGGACCGCCGTGATCATCTGGATCTTTTGCTGGTTGCCTTTCGACAGCTCCTCGGCCTTGCGATCGGCCAGGTCCGTGATCCGGAGCCGCCGCAGCCACTCCAGCGCCGCCTTGCGGGCGAGGTCGCGGGCGATGCCCTGGAGGGAGGCGAAGAACACCAGCTGGTCGAGGACGACCATGCGTGGGTACAGCCCGCGCTCCTCGGGCAGGTAACCCCACGTTCGGCGCGGAAGGCTGCGCGTGTCCGTGCCGCCCCAGGTGATCTCGCCGCGATCCGCCGCCAGGACGCCGAGCGCGATCCGCATGGTCGTCGTCTTGCCGGCCCCGTTTGCACCGAGGAAGCCGAAGATCTGGCCGCGCGGCACCTCGAACGTCAACCCGTCGAGCGCGACGACCGACCCGAACGTCTTGCGGAGGCCGTGGATCTGGAGGCTCACGAGCCGAGCATAGACCGCGCCTTCGGGGGTCGTTCCCCAACGATGGTCCCGGGCCGTGCGATGATGACCCTGTGACCGCCCAAGGTGAGATCACCGAGACGGTGCCGTCAGGGTCGCCGACGAGCCCGGTCCGGATGCATGCGGACCGCGCGGCTCGGACGTTCTCGATCGACTGGGCGGACGGCCACGCCACGGTCTACGACTTCACCGCCCTGCGCTGGCTGTGCCCGTGCGCATTCTGTCGGGGCGAAGCGGGCCTGCCCGGCTGGCTCGACTCACGCCCGACGCTGACGGACGAGCAGACACGGATGACCGACATCCACCTCGTCGGCAACTACGCCGTTTCGCCGCACTGGGGCGACGGGCACTCGACCGGCTTCTACACGTACACCCTGCTGCGCGACCGCTGCCCGTGCTCGGACTGCACGGCGCGGCGGGCGAGCGGCCACGACCATTCGGTCGGAGGCCCGACCGGCTCCGGCCACCAGCACGAATGAGGCGCTGTCCATGATCGTCGCCACGACCCCGTTCATCGCCGGCCACCGGATCGTCGAGACGAAGGGCCAGACCTTCGGCCTCGTCGTCCGCAGCCGGGGCTTCTCCGGAAACCTCATCGCCGGACTGCGCTCGCTGGGTGGCGGCGAGATCCACGAGTACACGTCGCTCCTCGAGGACACACGGCGGCAGGCGCTCGACCGGCTGGTGAAGAACGCGACGCTGATGGGCGCGAACGCCGTCGTCTCGATGCGGTTCGACAGCTCCGAGCTCGCGGGGACGATGTCCGAGATCGTGGCGTACGGCACCGCCGTGGTCGTCGAGGCGGACGCCGGCGCGGTCAACCCGATCGTCGAGTAGCTCGCCGCCTGGATCGCGAGTCGTCCCGTGCTCACCCCGACCGTCCGGCTGCTGGCCGCGATCGTCGCGATCCTGATGCTCATCGGCGGGCTCGTGACGGCGTCCGTCGTCGGGATCGGCGGCTTCTGGTCGACCGTCGTCGGCGCCGCGATCCTGATCGCGCTGGTCGTGGAGCGAAACCGGTACCGGTCGGAGGCGACGGATCGCTCGTTCGAGACCGTCGGGCCGGGCGGCGGCGAGCCGGCCGGCACCCTCGAGCCCCGCTTCCGACCGACCGCCGAGTCGTTCGTCGACCCGACGACGAATCGCAAGATGCGTGTGTACGTCGACAACCGCACGGGCGAGCGACGCTATCTGGCGGAAGACTGAGGCTGTCGCGCCAGGACCGGGACCTTCAGGCTCGGGTCGGGAAACGCCCGCGTGCTATTGTGGCCGGCCCGGGCGTTTGACCGCGCCCGCCCGCTTCGGGAGACCGTCCGCTCCGCGATGACCGCTCTACCCGCATCCACGGGGCCGACCACGGCGTCGGCAGCCCGAGCCCGTTCGGCCGCCAACGGCGCGGTGCGCCAGCCGAAGCGCGTAGCGAAGAACCCGTACATCAACCGCGAGCTGTCCTGGCTCGACTACGCCGGCCGGGTCCTGTTCGAGGCACGTGACGCACGCAACCGTCTCCTCGACCGGGTCAACTTCCTGACGATCTTCGCGAGCATGCTCGACGAGTTCTTCCAGATTCGGATCTCCGGGCTCCGTCAGCAGCTCCACGCCGGCTCGATCACGACCTCACCCGACGGGCGGACCGCCGGCGAGCAGGTCGCGGCCGCGCGCCAGCGGGTCCTCGAGCTCGTCGCCGAGCACAGCTCTGCCTGGGCCGAGGTGCGCAAGGCGCTCGCGGAAGAGGGGATCGAGATCGTCAAGTACGCGGCGGTCCCCGAGCACCACGAGACGCTCCGGCAGCGATTCATCGACGAGATCTATCCGGTGCTGACGCCCCTCGCCGTCGACCCGGGGCACCCGTTCCCGTACATCTCGACGCTGAGCCTCAGCATCGCGGTCGGCCTGCGCGACCCGGAGACCGACGAGCAGCACTTCGCCCGGGTCAAGGTGCCCCAGATCCTGCCGCGGCTCTACCAGGTGGAGCCGAACCGGTTCGTCCTCCTCGACCAGATCATCGAGGCGAACCTCGACCTGTTGTTCAGCGGCATGGAGATCATCGAGCACCATCTCTTCCGGGTGACCCGGAACGCCGACCTGTCGATCGAGGAGGACGAGGCCGACGACCTCCTGATGGCGATCGAGGAGGAGCTCCGGCGACGACGGTTCGGCGAGGCGGTCCGGCTCGAGGTCGAGCGATCGATGCCCGCCGGGACGCGCGCCATCCTCCTCCGCGGCCTGGGGCTGCGCGACGAGGACGCCTACGACATCAAGGGGATGCTCGACCTCACCGGCCTCCGCGACATCCTCGAGCTCGATCGGCCGGACCTCAAGAGCGAGCCGTGGACGCCGGTGACGCCGCCGCGGCTGGTGCCGCCCGACGAGGACGAGCCGGCCGACGTTTTCGCGGCGATCCGCCTCGGGGACCTCCTCGTCCATCACCCGTACGAGAACTTCGTGACCTCCGTCGAACGGTTCATCCGGCAGGCCGTCGACGACCCCGAGGTCCTCACGATCAAGATGACCCTGTACCGGACGTCCGGCGACTCGCCGATCGTGCGCGACCTCATCCGCGCCGCGGAACGCGGCAAGCAGGTCGTCGTCCTGGTCGAGATCAAGGCGCGCTTCGACGAGGAGGCGAACATCGTCTGGGCCCGCAAGCTCGAGCAGGCGGGCGCCCACGTCGTGTACGGGCTCGTCGGGCTGAAGACCCATTCGAAGGTCTGTCTGGTCGTCCGTCGCGAGGGCTCCGGGCTGCGCCGCTACGTCCACATCGGGACCGGCAACTACAACCCGAAGACCGCCCGGCTCTACACGGACCTCGGCCTCCTGACGACCCGACCGGAGCTCGGGGCGGACGTGACCGACCTGTTCAACGTCCTGACCGGCCTGTCCCGTCAGCGGTCGTTCCGCCGGCTCCTCGTCGCGCCCCACAGCCTCCGCTCGCGCTTCCTGGAGCTGGTCGATCGGGAGATCGAGCATGCGGCGCTGGGACGTGAGGCGCGGATCGTGGTGAAGCTGAATGCGATCGTCGACCAGCCCGCCATCGAGGCGCTGTACCGGGCCTCGCGGGCCGGTGTCCGCGTCGAGGTCATCGCCCGTGCCGCGTGTTCGCTCCTGCCCGGCGTGAAGGGCGTTTCGGAGGGAATCGCCGTGCGCTCGATCGTCGGCGAGTTCCTCGAGCACTCCCGCATCTGGGGCTTCACCAACGGCGGCGAGACCGATTGGTACATCGGCTCGGCCGACCTGATGGACCGCAACCTCGACCGTCGGGTGGAGGCGATGGTCCCGGTCGAGGATCCCGAGGCGCGCTCACGGCTTGCCGAGATCATCGAGGTCATGCTGGAAGACGATCGCCGGTCATGGCAGCTCGGACCCGACGCGACCTGGCACCGGACCGAGGAGATCGCCGGGCATCCCGGGACGTGCGACGTCCACGAGGAGCTCAAGGCGCGGGCGCTCGCGGCGAGCGCCCAGACCGCCACGCCGCACCGCGCCCGGGCTGGCGTCGGCTCGCTGGACCCGCGCGCCTGATGACGTCGACGTCCAACCCGCGCCGACCCATCGAGGTCGAGCTCAAGTACCGGGTCGTCGAGCCGACAGCCGGCGACCGCTACCTCGTCGCCGACGAGATCGCCGGGTTCGTCCCGAGCTCCGCCGTCCGCTCAAGCCAGGTCGAGGATCGGTACATCGACACCGCCGATGGCGCCCTCGCTCGGGCCGGGTTCGCGGCCCGGCTCCGGCAGACCGCGAAGGGCACGACCGTCGCGGTGAAGTCCGCCGTCCGCCGCCTGAACGGCGGCAACGTCCACCGGCGCGAGGAGCTCGAGGGACCGGCCGACCGGACCGCGCATCCACGCGACTGGCCGGCGTCGGACGCTCGCTCGCTGATCCTCGAGCAGTGCGGCGACGCCCCGCTCGTCGAGGTCGTCACGATCCGCCAGTTGCGGCGGAAGCGGCTGCTCCGCGCCGACGGGACGACCGTCGAGCTCAGCCTCGACGAGGTCGATGCCGTGGCCCGAAGCCGGGTCGTCGGTCGGTTCGTGGAGCTCGAGGTGGAGCTCGTGACGGGCCGGGAGACCGGTCTCATGGCGATCGACCGGACGCTGGCGGCCGATCCCGGACTCGTCGCGGCCGACTCATCGAAGCTCGAGCGCGCCCTCCGCGCGGTCATCGCCACGGAGCCGCGCCGGTCGAAGCGCAACGGCCGTGTCCTGCCTCCGGTCGACGTCGACGACGCGGACGGCGACGATCGGGACACCGACCGCGACGATCGGCGGCGGGACGACGGGCTCGATGTCGGACGGATCGTGGCGGCGGCCCTCGGCGAGGCCGCGATGGAGCCGGAGGCGACGGCGTCGGCAGACGCGACGACGCGCGAACCGGAAGCGGCCGCGGTCGAGTCGCCGGCGAAGGACGCGGCCCCGAGCGCGGCGGCGACCGAAGCCACTCCGCGCCCGAAGCCGCGGGCCCGCACGGACGCCGCCGTCGAGACCCACGACCGACCCCGCCTCACCGTCGGCAAGACCCCCGGCGTCCTGGCCGACGATCACCTCGCGGAAGCCGGCCGGAAGGTGCTCCGGTTCCACCTCGCCCGGATGATCGCCAAGGAGAAGGGCACCCGCGACGGGGGCGATGCCGAGGATCTCCATTCGATGCGGGTGGCGACCCGTCGCCAGCGCGCCGCGTGGCGGATCTTCGGAGAGGCCTTCCGGAAGGGCCGGACGAAGGCTCATCGCGGGCGTCTCCGCGAGGTCGCGACGCGGCTCGGCGCCGTCCGCGACCTGGACGTCCTCCTCGAGGCCGCCGACGCGTATCGCGGCGATCTGACGGTCGCGGAGCAGCGCGCGCTCGAGCCGCTCTTCGCGACGTGGCGCGTCCACCGCGAGGACGCCCGACAGCTCCTGATCCGCGAGCTCGATTCGGACGGCTATGCGCGCTGGCTCGACGACTACGCCGAGTTCGTGCGGCATGAAGGCCTCGCCGCGGGCCAGACGGGCCCGACCGAACCGCACCGCGTCCGCGACACCGCCGGGTCGCGGATCCTCGCCTCCTACGAGCATGTCCGGGCCTACGAGCCGGTCCTGCGCTGGGCCGACGTCGAGACCCTCCATGAGCTGAGAATCGCCGCCAAATGGCTCCGCTACTCGCTCGAGTTCGTGCGGGAGGCACTCGGCAAGGACGCCGATCAGCTCATCGCCAGGGTCACGGCCCTCCAGGACCACCTCGGCCTAATGCACGATGCCGACGTCGCGGCCCATCTCGCCCGCGACTTCCTCGTCGATCGGGCCGGCGACCTTAGCGACGCCGAGAGCTCCGCGATCGGTCGCTATCTGGTCAACCGCGAACGCGAGGTCAACCGGCTCCGGCGCGGCGTCGGCGTGCCGTGGCGCGGCGTGAGCGGGGTCTGGTTCCGGCGCGGCCTCGGGAGGGCTCTCGCGGGCCTGTAACCCGGTTCGTCGAACGACTCGTGCCCGGCCGGCTCGGCACCGTGCGTCAGGTGAGCCACCCGTGGGCCAGCTCCTCGAGCCGGTCGCGCCAGCCGTCGCCGGCCCGCTCGGCCGCCAGGATTGCCCCTTCCCGGATGCCGGCGTCGACGACCCGGCCCGAATCGGCGCCGACCGCGTCGAGAACCGTCTCGACGATTGCGGCCCCGGCGGGCAGGAGCCGGATCCGGGCCTCGCGGAGGCCGTGTGTCGCGGCGAGCATCTCGGCGGGCGCTGACTGGACGATGTCGCGCGCGGTCGCCAGGTCGAGCCGGTCCAGCCGATCGTCGCGTTCCGGGCTCCCGACCCGCCGGACGAGCTTCAGCAGGTTCGTGGCCGTTCCGCCGACGAAGACGACGTCGGCGGGCTGACGCGTCGGCGTCCAGGCGAACTCGTCGCGAGCCGCCCCGCCGAGCGCCTCGAAATGGTCGGCGATGGGTGGGTCCCGATCGACGATCCGCCTCGTGAGGCGCGCTGCGCCGAGCTGGATCCCCGCGGCGCGGGCGAGCCCGTTCGGTCCGATCTCGACGAGCTCGCTCGAGCCGCCGCCGATGTCCACGACGAGGAGGTCGGACCGGACCGCCCGCCCACCGGTCAACCCGACCAGGGTCAGGAGCGCCTCTTCCTCGTGGTCGAGGACCGCCAGCGGCGCCCCCGCTCGGGCCGACACCTCGGCCACGATCCGGGTGGCGTCGGTGAGGCGGCGGAGCGGCTCGGTGCCCATGATGATCGGCCGGACCACACCGGCCTCGCGGGCCAGGTCGGCGTACGCGCCGACGGTCGAGACGAGCGTCGCCCGACCACCCGGGCCGAGGGAACCCGGGCCGTCGACGGCGGCACCCAGGCCCAGGAACGTCGATTCGTCGTCGACGACCGTCAGCCCGCCTCGTTCGGGGCGGGCGATCAGGAGGTGGACCGACGTCGAGCCGAGGT
>VBFG01000114.1 GCA_005882635.1 Chloroflexota bacterium
CAGGACGGCGACGACGGCGATCTGCGGCGACCAGCCCGGACCCGGGCTCCAGCCGAGGACGACGACCGCGGTGCCGACCAGGAGCGCCACCTGCGCGGCCTCGACGACGAGGACGGTCAGGACCCTTGCCGCGACGAGCTCGGCCCGGCTGAGCGGCGACCCGCCGAGCCTCTTGAGGACGCCGTACGAGCGGTCGTAGGCGGTCGTGATCCCGAGGCTGACGAAACTCGTCGCGATGATTCCGAGGGCGATCGAGCCCGGCAGCAGGAAGTCGACGGGTCGCCTGGTCCCGGTCGGCAGGATCGACACCGACGAGAACAGGACGAGCACGATCGTCGGGATCACGATCGTGGCGAACAGGTTCTCCGGGCGGCGGAGGACGAGGCGCAGCTCCATCGCGGTCATCGCCGCGATCGCCCGAGCCGGGGGAGCAGCGCGGCTCACGGCGGTTCCTCGCCCGAGCTGCTCCCGGTCAGCTCGAGATATCGCTCCTCGAGGGTCGCCGCGCCCGTCCTGAGCTCCAGCAGCAGCGCCCCGCGCGCATCGCACCATGCCGCGAGTGAGGCGAGGACGGCCGGCGTCGGAGCGACGCTGTCGACGCGGTAGCGATCCGGCGCGCCGTCTGTCGCGACGATCCCCGGAGCCCCGGAATCGCTCCCGAGCACCTTGCCGAGCGCCAGCCGATCGTCCTGAGACAGAGCGGTCGCCAACCGGAACCTGAGGACGGGCCGCGACGCCGACGTGAGCTCGTCCGGCGTCCCGATGGCGACGAGCCGGCCGCGGTCGAGGATCCCGATCCGGTCGGCCAGCCGTTCGACGTCGGTCAGGTCATGGCTGGTCAGGAGGATGGCGACGCCTTCCGCTCGGAGCCGACCCAGCAGCTCCCTCGTGGCGGCCCGGGCCTCGACGTCCATGCCCGCGGTCGGCTCGTCGAGGATCGCGAGGTCGGGCGCGCCGACGAGAGCCAGGGCGAGGCCGACCCGCTGCCGCTCGCCGCCCGACAGCCGCCGGTATCTCGTCCGCGCGGCCGCGTCCTGCAGGCGGACGAGGCGGAGCGTCTCATCCGGATCGCGCGGTCGGGCGTGGAAGCGCGCATGCAGCCGCACGACCTCGCGAGCGGTCATCCGCGGGTCGATCCCGCCGCCGCCCTGGAGCATCAGCCCGACCCGCGCCCGGCCTTCGCGACCCGCTCGCCGCGGGTCCACCCCGAGGACCGAGACGGAGCCGGCGTCGGGCCGGCGGTAGCCCTCGACGATCTCGACCGTCGTCGTCTTGCCCGCCCCGTTCGGGCCGAGGAGGGCGACGATCTCGCCGGCGTCGACCCGGAACGAGACGTCGTCGACGACCCGCCGGCCGCCGTAGTGCTTCCCGAGGCCGGTGACCTCGACGACCGGCCCGGCCCGGTCCGCGGCCGCGGTCACGAGCCTCCGGCGATCTGGGCGAACTGACGCTCGAAGTCGGCGTCGGTGAGGGGGCCCAGCTGGATCGATCGCAGCACGCCCGTCCGATCGACGAAGAAGCTCTGCGGCCGCCCCACGACGTGGTAGGCGGCCTTGATCTTCGCACCCGGGTCGATCACGGTCTGCCACGTTCCGCCGTACTGGTCGGCGAACGCCTTCGCGCCGTCGACCGGGTCGTCGGTCAGGACGCCGACGATCACGAGCCCGTCGGCCGCATGCTCCCGGGCCTTGTCCGCCAGGAGTGGCATCTCCTCCCGGCACGGGGCGCAGGTCGGCCCCCAGAAATTGATGAGGACCGGTCGACCACGGAGGGCGGCCAGGTCGAGCGTCGAATTGTCGAGCGTCCCGCCGCTGAACTCCGGGACCGGGAGCCCCCTGGCAATGGTCGGGCCGGGTGGCTTGGTCAGCCAGACGAAGCCGACGAGGAGACCCGTCGTGGCCAGGGCGATCGCCAGCAGGACGGCGATGCGCCGGTCCGGCCGCCGTGTTCCGAGGACAGCGGGCGGTACGGCGGGTTGGGTCATGGACGGCCGCCCGGGCTCAGCCGCCGACGGTCAGTTGCCCGTTCATCAGGGCCGGATGGATCGAGCACTCGAACTTGTAGGTGCCGGCCTTCAGGGCCGGGACGTCGTACGTCTTCTGGGCGACCCCGGGGAAGTCCTTCCCATCGAACACCTTCGCGCCGCTCGCGCCGAGGATGTCGACGTCGTGGGGCGTTCCGGCGTCCTTGTTGTCGAACACGATCGTGAACGGCTTGTCGGCCGGCGCCGTGAGGGTCTTGACGTCGAAGGCGACATTCTGGGCCGTGATGTGGAGCCCGCCACCAGGTCCCCCCGAGCCGGCCGGACTGCCGCCCGACGGCGCCGGCGAGCCACCGGCCGCTCCGCCGATCGCCGAGCGCGGCGGGAACCAGCCGTTGTTGATGAAGATCGCCGCGACGACGAGCAAGGCGAAGATCGACACGAGCGCCTTTGGCCAGGCCGGCGCGGGGCCGTTGTCGAGATGCCCGGTCCGGTCGGCCTGGACGGTTCGGACGTACTCCTTGCGGGCATCGTTCAGCCAGCCGAGCAGCGCGGCGATGATCGCGATCAGGCCGACCCCCAGGAGCCAGCCCGGGAAGACGAGGCCGGCGAACAGCAGGAAGAGCCCGAGGGCCGCGAGGATGGGTCGGAACGTCGGACCGGGGACGTGGACGCCCGGCGGCGGCCCCGGATGGACGACCGCCGGGAGCGCCGGATGATCGCCCGCGACGTGGTCGTACTCGCGGAGCCCCTCCCGGCCCCAGAACAGGAGGGCGAGGACCATCCCGATGACGCCGAGAGCGAGCAGCGGTCCGGGGAAGACGAGGCCCAGGAACAGCAGGAACGTGCCGCCGGCACCGAAGAACGGGGCGTACGTCGGGCCCGGCATGTGGATGCCCGGCGGCGTTGCCGGGGCGACCCGTCCGGGCCGGCGGCGGCGGGGGTTGATGCCGCGGTACTTCGCGACCGCCCACAGCAGGAACAGGATCACCACGACGCCCATGAAGGCCGGGAGCAGGGCGATCAGAGCGCCCCAGTCCGGGATCACGAACTGCTTCGTGATGTCGAGGATCGTGTTCCAGAGGTTCTGGAGGATCTCCATGGCGGGGTCGGTCCGTCTTGCGCCCTAGTCGTTCGACGAGCCGGCCACGAGGACGTAGGCCATGATCGCCATCGCGACGCCGAGGACGCCGAGCATCGTCACGCCGGCGTAGTCGATGTGGAAGTGGTCGAGCGGAGGGAGCGCCCAGTAGAAAAACGCGATGACGACGAAGATGATCCCGACGAGTGCGGCGTTCCGGGGGTGCTGGAGGGGGTGCATCGCGTCTCCCTGCCTACAGGATGTAGAGCGTCGAGAACAGGGCGATCCAGACGACGTCGACGAAGTGCCAGTACAGCGAGACGGCCTCGACCGCGTCGTGATGGCGTGAGCTGAACTGGCCGGCCAGGCCGCGGTACAGGATCACCGACAGCATCACCGCGCCACCGAACACGTGCGCGCCGTGGAAGCCGGTGAGCGTGTAGAACGTCGTCCCGAAGGGCGTGTCCGAGAGTCCGAACCCGAGGGTGGCGTAGTCATACGCCTGGCCGATCAGGAAGACGATGCCGAGGACGAGGGTGACCCCGATCGCTCGGGTGAGCCCGGTCCGGTCGTCGCGCCGGATCGCCGAGACGCCCATCTGACAGGTGAACGAGCTGATCACGAGGATGATCGTCAGCCCCAGGGCGTAGAAGGGCTCCGCGTGCAGGTTGAAGTGCTCGTTGAGCCCGGCGTCGGCGCTGATCTTCGGCCAGTTCGCGTACGACGCGCGGACGCTGAAGTAAGCGGCGAAGAGCCCGGAGAAGAACATCACCTCCGAGCAGATGAACAGGATCATCCCGAGGATCGGGTTGCTGATCCCGCCCCGGGCGTCGTGGGCCAGCCCGCCGAGCGGGCTGTGCTCGACGGAGCCGTGACCGGTCGAGGTCAGGGCCCGCGTGTCGGTCGCCATCAGTGGACCACCGTCCGGCCGTGGCGGAGGTCGAACAGCGGCCGTTCGGAGCGGATCTCCGGCAGGTGGTCGAAGTTGTACGGCGGCGGCGGCGAGCTCGTCGCCCACTCGAGGGTGTTCGCCTCCCAGGGGTCGTCACCGGCCGGCTTGCCGGCGCGGAGCGACGAGAACACGTTCCAGATCAGCGGCAGGGTGCTGGCGGCGATCGTGAACCCGCCGATTGTCGCGGCGAGGTTGAGGTCGTTCCAGCCGGCGTCGCTGGCGTAGTCGGCGATCCGCCGCGGCATCCCGGCCAGCCCGAGCTGGTGCATCGGGAAGAAGGTCAGGTTGAAGCCGACGAACATCAGGACGAACTGGATCTTGCCGAGCGTCTCGTTGAGCATCCGCCCGGTCATCTTCGGGAACCAGTAGTAGAGCCCGGCCATCACCCCGAAAACGGAGCCGCCGAACAGGACGTAGTGGAGGTGGGCGACGACCCAGTAGGTGTCCTGCAGGGCGAAGTCGACGGGGACCGCCGCGCTGAAGGCCCCGTTGATCCCACCGATCAGGAACATCGACAGGAAGCCGAGGGCGAAGAGCAGCGGCGTCGAGAAGGTCAGCTTCCCGCGGAACAGGGTGAAGATCCAGTTGAACATCTTCACCCCGGTCGGGACCGCGATCAGGAACGTCATCAGGCTGAAGAACGGCAGGAACACCTGGCCGGTCGTGAACATGTGGTGAGCCCAGACCGAGAACCCGAGGGCCCCGATCCCCGCGGTCGCGAAGACGAACGCCTTGTACCCGAACAGGGGCTTCCGGCTGAAGACCGGCAGGATCTCGCTGATCATGCCCATCGCCGGCAGGACCATGATGTAGACGGCCGGGTGCGAGTAGAACCAGAAGACGTTCTGCCAGAGGATGGCACTCCCGCCGCCGCCGTTCGGCCCGCCGGGATCGAAGAAGTGACCGCCGTAGTTGCGGTCGATGAACAGCATGATCAGGGCGCTCGTGAGGACCGGCGTCGCCATGACCACGAGGACGCTGGTCACGAGGACGGTCCAGACGAGGATCGGCATCCGGAACATCGTCATCCCGGGCGCCCGCATCTTGAAGATCGTCACGAGGAAGTTGATCCCGCCCAGGATCGAGCTCGTGCCGATGAGGGTGAGGGCCATGATCCAGAGGTCCTCGCCGGGCCCGGTCGATGAGAGCGGTCGATCCTGGGCGAGCGGGCTGTAGCTCGTCCAGCCGGCCTGCGCCGCGCCGCCCGTGAGGAAGCCCATCAGCAGCAGGACTCCGGCCAGCGGCAGCATCCAGAACGACAGGGCGTTGATCCGCGGGAAGGCCATGTCCGGCGCCCCGATCTGGAGCGGCGCGACGTAGTTCCCGAAGCCGACGAGCATCGGGATGATGAACAGGAAGATCATCACCGTCCCGTGCATCGTGAAGAGCTGGTTGTAGAGCAGCTCGTCGTGGACGAACTGGAGACCCGGTTGGGCCAGCTCCGTCCGGACCCCGAGGGCAAACAGGCCGCCGATGAAGAAGAAGATGAACGAGTTGACGATGTAGAGGATCCCGATCCTCTTGTGATCGGTCGTCGTCAACCATTCGTAGAGCCCGGTTCGGTAGGCGGAGGCGGCGGGCGTCAGCGTCGTGGTCGCCATCGGAGCTCCCTTACTGGACCGTCAGTGTGCCGAACATCAGGGTTGGATGGATCGAGCACTCGAACTTGTAGGTTCCGGCTGCGATCGCCGGGACGGGGAAGTCCGCGCCCTTCGGCCCCGTGACCACCGGGCTGCCGTAGACCTTGGAGCCGGCGTTGTCGAGGATCACGAAGTCGTGAGGCGTGCCCGCGTCTTTGTTGTCGTAATGGATCGTGAACCCCGTCGCCGGCACGGTCAGGGTGGACTGGTCGAACTTCACGTTCTGGGCGACGAGCGGGATCGACGGCCCGGCGGCGGCGCCCGAAGGAGCCGGCGGCGGCGTGGCGTTGGCGGCGGCGATCTGCTTGTCCATCCACGCCTTGAAGTCGGCCTGGGCCAGGGCGTGGACTTCGAACAGCATGATCCGGTGGCCCACCCCGCACAGCTCGGCGCACTGGCCGCGGTACGTCTGGCCGGCGTCGCTCGCCGGGATGTCGAGGTCGAACTGGTTCGTTAGCCCCGGAACGACGTCGCGCTTGAACAGGAACTGGGGGACGTAGAAGGCGTGGATGACGTCGGGGCTCTTCAGGTAGAGGTGGGTGACCTGGCCGGCCGGCAGAACGAGGCCGCCGTCGGGGCCAACCGGCGCCGTGACGGTGAACAGCGCCTTGGTGTCGCCGGTGGCGTCGGTCGGGAGGTAGTCGAACGACCACTGGAACTGGCCGGCGACGGCGCGGACCTTGAGTCCGGGATCCGGCGAGACCGCCTCGACGCTGTTGAGCGTCTGCCACGACACGACGAACAGGAACAGGACGATGACGGTCGGGATCAGCGTCCAGGTGATCTCGGCGAGGTTGTTGCCGTGGGTCTGGGGCGGGAGCTCGTCGTCGCCGGGCTTCCGTCGGTAGCGGATGACCGACCAGATGATCAGCCCTTCGACGACGGCGAAGATGACGACCGCGAAGATGAAGACGATGTCGTAGAGGTTCCGGATCTCCTGGCCCTCGACGCTCTTCGCCTGGGGCGGGAAGAAGCTGTTCCAGATCGTCCCGGCGTTGAGGACGACCCACGCGGCGAGGGCGATCCCGAACGCGGCCGCGACCAGCCAGCCGGCGATCGCGAGCGAGGAAGGCCTGCTCCTGGGGGCGGTCGACATCGACGGTCCTCGAACTCGAGCGGCGCGCCGAAACCGGATTGGCGCCGGCGCCGGATGGAGATCGGAGTCGGCCGGGGACGGCCGTGCCCAACCACGAGGGTTGGAGCGCATCCATGATAGCCGGACCTCGCGCGTCGGCACGTCATCGCGGCGTCGCCGGTCGCGCCCATTGGGCGGGCGCGAATCGGAGGGGACCGCGTTCGGGTGGTCGCGGCGTTCGTGCGACGATGGGCCGCGATGCGTCGTTCCGCCGCTGCCGCCGGGGTCGTCGCGGCCCTCACCGTCGCCCGCACGGCGAGCGCCCACGGGCCCGTCCCGTCGGTGCCGCCGGACCCGCTCAACCTCGTCTTCGGCTGGACGATCGAACCCGCCGTGCTCCTGCCGCTGGCCGCCGCGGCGATTGCCTGGGTCCGGATCGTCCGGCGGATCGACCGGGCCCACCCGTCGAACCCGGTCCCGCGCCGGCGGACGGCGTCGTTCCTCGCCGGCCTGGCCGTCATCGCCGTCGCCCTGATGTCCGGGATCGACACCTACGACACGACCCTCTTCTCGATCCACATGGTCCAGCACCTGCTGCTCACGCTGGTCGCCGCTCCGCTGATCGCGCTCGGCGCGCCGATCACGACGCTCCTCCGGGTCGCGTCACCGGAGGTGCGGCGGCGGGTGATCCTGCCGATCCTCCACTCGCGAGTGATGCGCGTCCTGAGCTTCCCCGTCGTCGCCTGGATCGCCTTCGCGGCCGTGATGTGGGGGACGCACTTCTCGCCGCTGTTCGACGCCTCGCTCGAGAACCCGGTCGTCCACGACTTCGAGCACGCGCTCTATCTCGCGGCAGGGCTGCTGTTCTGGTGGCCTGCGGTCGGCGTCGACCCGAGCCCGTGGCGGATGAGCCACCCCGTTCGGGCGATGTACGTGTTCCTGCAGATGCCGCAGAACACGTTCCTGGCGGTCACGATCCTGAGCTCGACCGTGCCGCTGTATCACCACTACGCGACGCTGGTTCGAACGTGGGGACCGACCGCCCTCGGGGACCAGCAGGTCGCGGGCGGCGTGATGTGGATCGGCGGTGACGTCCTGTTCCTTGCGGCGATGGCCGCGATCCTCGCCGGGTGGATGACCCACGAGAAGCGCCAGGAGGCCGCGGTCGACCGCCGGCTCGACGCTGAGCGGGCCGCGATCCGCGTCCGCGAGGCGAAGCTGGCCGAGCGCCTCGCGACGGAGCGAGAGGGTCGCTAGGAGGTCGCCGCCGGGCGGGCGATCAGGGGTGGGCGCGGGCGCTCAACGGCGCGGCGGGCGCTCACGCAGCCAGTCGCCCCGGATGTGTGACACCAACACGCCGAGACGACGAACCGGCCCCGGGCGTGCGCCGCGTGTGGCTGGGACACAGCCGGAATGATCTGGGCGCCGACAGGCCCTGATCCAGCCCCGAGCCTCCTCCGTTCGTGTGCCAACCACACATCTGCGACGACGCGCTTCCGCGGCGCACCGTCCTCAGCCGCGAGGCGGGATCGGCGCCTCGAGGTACGGCCGGTACTGGTCGGGGTCGACGTTTCCGCCCGAGACGACCGCGACCATCGGGCCCTTTAGCCCGACGACGCCGGACTCGCCCGCCCGGAACGCCATCGCCGCGATCGACACGGCGCCGGACGGCTCGACCACGAGCCGGCTCTCCTCGGCCGCCAGCCGGACACCGGCCGCGATCTCCGCTTCAGAGACCGTGACGACGTCGTCGACGAGGGCCGAGATATGGGCGAACGTCCGGACGCCGATCGCCGCGGTCCGGGTGCCGTCGGCGATCGTCCGCGACACGTCGGCCGGGGACCAGCGGACGATGCGACCCTCCCGGAACGACTGCCGCGCGTCGGCGGCCAGCTCCGGCTCGACGCCGATCACCCGCGCGCCGGGCACCATCGCCTTGATCGCCGCGGCGACGCCGCTCACGAGACCGCCGCCGCCGATGGGCACGAAGACCGCGGCCACGTCCGGGAGGTCTTCGGCGATCTCTAGCCCGACCGTTCCCTGCCCGGCGATGATCCGATCGTCGTCGAACGGCGGGATGATCGCCAGGCCGCGCGCCGCTGCAAGCCCTTCGGCGACGTGCTGCCGCTCATCGCTCGACGGTCCGACCACCACCACCTCGGCGCCGTCGGCCTCGACCCGGGCTTTCTTCAGGGCCGGCGCGTCGGATGGCATCACGATGACGGCGGCCGTTCCGAGCAGTCGGGCCGCTCGGGCGACACCCTGGGCGTGGTTGCCGGACGAATACGTGACCACGCCGCGGGCGCGCTCGTCGGGCCTGAGCGACGAGACCGCGACGTAGGCGCCCCGGATCTTGAAGGCGCCGATCGGCTGGAGAGACTCGGCCTTCAGGAAGCGACGGGCCGCGGGCGGCCCGAACGGGACGAGCGGGGTCCGCGTCGCGATGCCACGGAGCGTCACCGCCGCGGCCCGGATCGCGTCGATGGTGACCAGCCCGGGGGCCGCGCGGACGCCGGCGGCGCCCGCGGCGACGTCAGCCACGGCGACCCACGATCCGCTGGCAGTCGATGCAATAGGCCGCCCATGGGAGCGCCTCGATGCGCGCCGCCGCGACAGGCTTGCCACAGCGGGCGCACGTCCCGAACGTGCCGTCGTCGAGTCGTCGCAGCGCCGCCTCGACCGCGGCGAGCTGGTGCTGGTTGCGCTCGCGGAGGGCCAGGTCGCGCTGCTGCTCGAAGACCTGGGTCGCGGCGGCCGCCTGCGACCCGTAGGTCATCGGGTCGGGCGCGACGATCCCCTCGGCGAGCTCGGCGAGCAGTCGGTCGCGTTCCGCGAGGAGGGCGGCGCGCGCGTCGAACGGCGTCTCGGACACCGGCTGATCGTACAGGCGAGGAACGGAGCTACGGGGGCGAGGCCTATACTCCAGGGGAGTACCCGACAACGGAGTTGTCCACATGGCGATCGAGACGGATCCGGTCTGCGGGATGGAGGTCGACACGACGGCCACCGACCTGAAGATCGAGCACGACGGAACGACCTACTGGTTCTGCGGACGCGGCTGCTACCTCGAGTTCCGCGACGACCCGGAGCGCTTCCTGGACCCCGACTACACCCCGTCGATGTGAGTCGCGGATGCCTCGGGGGTGAGTCGCTGGTGAGCCGCAGATAAGAGGCGTCGGCGACACTGCACCCGGCGTCTCCGGACCGGGCACTCCTCGACGGGGTCGGACGTCGCGTATGGCCGGCGCCGGGACCGGAGGAGTGCCAGGCATGCTCGACCGAATCGTCGCCCGTCTCCGGATCGCGATCCCCCTCGTCACGCTGACGGCCATCGCCCTCGCCGGACAGGCCGGCATGCGCTGGGGTGCCTGACGGGGTGCGCCTGAGCAAATCGCGTCGCGGCCAGGGCCGGCGTCAGGTCCGCCCGATCGCGCCGGTGTCCCGCGTCAGCCGGGTCGCGATGTAGACCGGGACGACCGACAGGAGGATTGCGACCAGCCCTGCCACGTTGACCAGCGAGACCTGGTTGGCGAGGCGGAAGCTCTGGAAGATCCAGATCGGGAGCGTCTTCACGCCGCCCGCGACGAAGATCGTCACGATGACCTCGTCGAACGACAGGGCGAACGCGAGCAACGCGCCGGCGAGCATCGCCGACCGGACAGCCGGCAGGGTGATGAAGCGGAACGACTGCCAGGAGTCGGCGCCGAGGTCGGAGGACGCTTCCTCCTGGCTGGCCGCCGTCCGGCGCAGGCGGGCGAGGACATTGTTGTAGACGAGCACGATGCAGAACGTCGCGTGGCCGACGATGATCGCCAGGACGCCCAGAGGGAGCCCGACCGTCGCGAATGTCGTGCTCAGGGCCATGCCGGTGACAATGCCGGGGAGCGCGATCGGGAAGATCAGGACGAAGGACACCACCTCGCGGCCGAAGAAGGCGTGCCGCGCGACCGCCAGCGCCGCCAGCGACCCGAGCACGAGGGCGATCGCCGTCGCGCCCAGGGCGACCGCGATCGACGTCAGGAATGCGTCGCGCAGGCCAGTGTTGGCGACCGCGAGCTCGAGCCATTTCAGCGACAGCGACGTCGGGGGCCAGGCCGACGTCCCGGTGTCGCTGAACGCGTAGATGATCACGAGGGCGAGCGGCGCGTACATGAAGAACAGGACCGCGCCGGTCGCGATCCGGAGGAGGGCCCGGCCCACGGCGCCGCCCGTCACAACGCCTCGAACGCCCCGAGACGCCGCGCGATCAGCAGGTAGATCGTGACGATCACGAGCGGGACGAGAGACAGCGTCGCCGCCAGGGGGAGGTTGGGGACCCCGAAGTTGGCGAGGATGACGTTGCCGATGAACTGCGTCGTCGTGATGAGCGACGGCGCGATGTAGTCCCCCAGGGTCAAGGAGAACGTGAAGATCGAGCCGGCGACGAGGGCCGGGAACACCAGCGGCAGGATCACCCGCCGGAAGGTCATGAGGCCGCGTCCGCCGAGATCGGCCGACGCCTCGAGGAGCGAGGTCGGGATCCGCTCGAGGCCGGCGAAGACGGGCAGGATCATGTACGGCAGCCAGAGGTAGGTGAGGACGAGCCACAGCCCGACCTCGTTGAGACCTGGGCCGTGGATGCCCAGGGGGGAGAGGGCCCAGTTCAGGACGCCGTCGTTCGACAGGATCTGGCGCCACGAGTAGGCCTTGATCAGGTAGCTCGACCACAGCGGCATGAGGACGGCGACGACCAGCAGGCCTCGGACCCTCGGCGAGGCGACGCGGGCCATGTAGTAGGCGATCGGGAACGCGAGGAGGGCGCACGTCACGGTCACCGCGATCGCCATGCCGACGGTCCGTAACGCCACGGTCCGATAGAGCGGGTTCGTGACGAGCTGCCCGAAGTTCGCGAGCGTCCAGTCGCGGTGGACGAGCCCGGTGAACGGGTCGCGCGACCAGCCCGCATTCAGGAAGAGGATCGCGAGGGATCCGAGATAGGCGATCACGAGCCATCCGGCGGGACCGGCCAACAGCAACCCCAGCCGGAGCCGCGGGCGACGGTGCAGCGCGGCGGCCAGGCGTCGGCGGGCCGACCCGGCGAGGGCAGGCGTCAGCTCGGGGGGCGTCGCCCGTGTCCCGCTGGTCACGGCAGTTGACGACGGCGCCGAAGGCCGCCCGGGCTCGCGCTCGGGCGACGTTCAGATCGCGTGGGACGTGGGTTCAGCCCTTGATCTCCGTCCAGGCCTGGGACCATGCGTCGAAGTCCTTGCACTGGACGTCGGTCCGGCCGTCGACGCAGGTCGCCTCGGGCGTCTGCCAGTACCAGATGTTCTGCCAGAAGGCGTCGTCGGCGGCGTAGAAGACGTCGCAGTTGGTCTGATCCGCCGGCGTCAGCGCGCACGCCTTGCTGTTGCCCGGTGCCTCACCGAACCACGACGCAACCTGGGCGTTCACCGACGGCGACACGATGTAATCGAGCCAGAGGTACGAGCAGTTAAGGTGCTTCGTCTTCGAGTTGATCATCCAGGTGTCCGACCAGCCGGTCGCCCCCTCGGCGGGCTTGATGACCTTCACCGGGGCCGGTGGGGTCTCGGCCTGGAGGAGGTTCGTGATCACCTGCCACGTCGTTCCGATGACGACGTCGCCCTTCGAGAACGCCTGCTGCTGCAGGGCGTAGTCGGTCCAGTACTGGCCGATCATCGGCTTCTGCTGCCGGAGCAGATCGGTGACCGCCTGGAACTGGGTGTCGTCGAGGGCGTACGGGTTCTTGATGTTCAGCTCGGGCTTCGTCTTCATCAGGATGACGGCCGCGTCGGCGATGTAGATCGGGGCGTTGTAGACGGAGACCTTGCCGGCCCACGGCTTGGACGGGTCGAACATGTCGGTCCAGCTCGTGGGATCGGGCTTGACCTTGTCCGTCCGCCACATCAGGAGGTTCGAACCGCGGCCGTGCGGGATCCCGTAGTGGACGCCGTCGACCGTGTTGTACGGCTTGTCCTTCAGGGCCGGGAAGATGTCGGCGTAGTTCTTGGCGAGATCGACGTTCACCGGCTGGACGTAGCCGGCGCGGACGAGGCGCAGGCTCGCGTCGCCCGACGCGGAGATCACGTCGAACTTGTCCGGGTTGGTCGTGAACAGGCTGAACGCCTCGTCCGAGGTGCCGAACACCTGGACGCTCGTCTTGCAGCCCGTCTGGTCCTCGAACGGCTTGACCCAGTTGACGTTCGGGTCGGTCGAGCCGTTCTCCGCGTAGCCGGGCCACGCGAGGACCGTGAGCTCGCCTTCGCCCGCCCCGACCGACGTCGGCAGGTTCACGCTCGGGCTGGCCGCCGGCTGGCTCGCGGGCTGGCTGGCCGCCGGCTGGCTGGCCGCCGGCTGGCTGCCGCCGGTGGTCGGCGCCGCGGAGCTCCCGCCGCCGCAGGCGGACATGACGATCGCCGTGATGGCGACCGCCGCCAGGATCCTCCGATGGTGCATCTGCTCTCCTCCTCCTCGGCGCCCGCCTGGCGAGCGCGGTTCACGCAGCCGAGTCGGCGACTCGGTAGTTGTGGGTTCGCTTCCAGATCAGGCGGACGGCCTTGCCCTCCAGGGCCAGCGCGTCCATCGACGAGGTCACGAGGTTCTGCTGGGTCACGACCAGCTCGGCGCCGGCATCGAGGGTGACGACGAAGCGCGTGTCGGGCCCGAGGTAGACCACGCTCCGGATGCGCCCCAGCGCCGACGTCTCGTCGGAGCCGACGGGGTCCTCGGGCTCGGCGAGCCGGATCTTCTCGGGTCGGACGGTGAAGGTCCCGCCCTGGCCGACGACGGCGCGGGCGACGTCGTCGCGGAGGAGGTTCGACGTGCCGACAAAGCCGGCGACGAACGCGGTCGCGGGTCGCTCGTAGACCTCGGCCGGCGCCCCGACCTGCTCGATCCGGCCGCGGTTGAAGACCGCCAGCCGGTCGCTCATCGTCAGCGCTTCCTCCTGGTCGTGGGTGACGTAGATGAACGTGATCCCGACCTGCTGCTGGATCGCCTTCAGCTCGATCTGCATCTCCTCGCGCAGCTTGAGGTCGAGGGCGCCGAGCGGCTCGTCGAGGAGCAGGACCCGCGGCCGGTTGACGAGCGCCCGGGCCAGCGCGACGCGCTGTCGCTGCCCGCCCGACAGCTGGCTCGGCCGGCGCTTGTCGAAGCCGGTCAGCCGAACCATGTCGAGGGCCTCGCCGACTCGCCGGACGCGCTCCGTTTTCGGCACCTTCCGGACGACGAGGCCGTAGGCGACGTTGTCAGAGACCGACATGTGGGGGAAGAGCGCGTAGTCCTGGAACACCGTATTGACGTCGCGCTGGAACGGCGGCTGGGTGGACACGTCGACGCCGTGGAGGAGGACGCGGCCCTCGGTCGGCAGCTCGAAGCCGGCGATCATCCGGAGCGTCGTCGTCTTGCCCGACCCCGACGGCCCGAGCATCGAGAAGAACTCGCCGTCGCGGACGTCCAGGTCGATGTGGTCGACTGCCGTGAGTGAAGGCGCCCCGGTCGCCGCGGCGATCGTGCGCGCGACCCGGCGGCCGACCGCGTCGTTCGCGAAGATCTTCGTCAGGCCCTCGAGGCGGACGGCGGGCACGGCCGCGGTCGCGGCGGGAGGACGGCTGTCGGGGATCGCGATCGGGCTCGGAGCGGCCAATCAGGTCCTCGGTCTGGTCCGGTGACGGCCCGCGCGGGTGGCCGGCTGGCGAGACGCGCTGGCGCCCACGCCCCCGCGTGGACGATGCCGCACTGTGCGGTCCGCTTCGCGCAGGTGTCAAGACAGCCGCTGGCGTCGTCGCGCGGGACGGTAGCCAGCCTAGACTCGCCGCCGTGATCGTTCCCATGTCGAGGCTCGTCGGGCCGGCCCTCGTCCTGATCGTCCTTCTCGGCGGATGCGCAGCCGGCGCCCCACGCGCGACGCCACCCATCGTGCCCGGCTCCTCGGCGACGCCGCGTGAGGTCAACATCGTGCTCAAGGACTGGGTCTTCCTGCCCGATCCGGTCGACGTCGTCCCCGGCGAGACGGTCCTCATCCACGTCGTCAATGGCGGGCTCGAGATCCACGAGCTCGTCATCGGCGACATCGCCGTCCAGGACGCATGGGAGGCCGCGGAGCTCGCGACGATCAATGCACCGCCCGGGCCGACGCCGGCCGTGAGCGTGCCGCCGGCCGTGGCCGGGATCCGCGTCGTCGTCCCGTCGGGCCAGCGGGTCGACCTGACCTGGACGGTCCCGTCATCGGCCGCCGACGTCGCGCGCCTGTTGCTGGGCTGCCACATCCCGAGCCACTGGGCGAAGGGGATGCGAGCCCGGGTGATCGTGGCCGGAGAGGCCGCGTCGGACGCATCGCCCATCCGGTCATCCGGTGCGGCACCCGGGCAATCGGGACCGTGATCCGCCGACCATTGCGCTCGGGCTGGCGAACGTGTGCGCCGGACCTCGGAGTCGCTCGACAGCCCGCGTAGACTGCCGATGCGGGGGCCCGATCGATGCCCGGGTCGGGGAGCTGGAGAGGTGGCCGTGCGCGTGCGACATCGGGTCGCAATCGCGGCGCTGATGTCGATCCTGTCGATCGGCGCTCTTGCCTTGGGCGGGTCCGCGGCCGCGGCCGCCCGGGACCACCTGCGGGTCGACGTCTGGGTGCTCGACTTCGACCCCCTGATCGAGGGAGTGCCGCTGACCACGTCCCGCGGCTGGGGCGATCCATTCGGCCTGGATGCGGCCTATTCGGCCGATGTCGCGGCCGCGAGCACGGGGATCATCGACATCCGGCTCGCGCGCACGACGACAGTCCGCGACTACCCGGTCAAGCCCGACGGCTTCCGATTCACGAACGCGACCTACGGGGCCTGCCTGGTCGACCCCTCGCCGACGTCATGTACGGGGCTAATCGACTATGCCGCGGTTCTCAACACCACGTTCGATCCGAGGCTGGGGACGCCGTGCGAGGCGGTCCGCCGCGGTCGGGTGGACGAGATCTGGCTCTGGGGCGGGCCGTTCTTCGGCTATCTCGAGTACCGGATCGTCGATCCGAGCTCGCTGTGTGCCGGCGTCGGGCGGACCTTCGTGGTCATGGGGTTCAGCTACGAACGAGGCGAGGCCGAGATGCTCCACGACCTTGGCCACCGGACGGAGGCGCTGGTCCAGGGCGGGATCGGGCTCGCGCTCTGGGATCGGTTCGACGGCCAGCGCGCGCGGTATGGGCAGGACTTCGCGTGCCCGGACCAGCCGGACGCGGGCCATCCGGAGGTCGACACATCGAGCAC
Organism: Chloroflexota bacterium; assembly: GCA_005882635.1. Taxonomy (GTDB): domain Bacteria; phylum Chloroflexota; class Limnocylindria; order Limnocylindrales; family CSP1-4; genus CF-46. Next base: position 15,984 of record VBFG01000114.1, read on the forward strand.
GCACGCGGGCAACGTCCACTTCCCGCCGAACGCCTACTGCCACTACCAGTACGACCGGCAGCACCCAGTCCTGTCCGACGCCGACGACTGGCTGAGCTTCCCGGCGCTGACCGGCCGCCTGACCGAGGTCGACGCCGGGACCTGGGGCGGCACCCAGCAGGGCTTCATGCTCTGGTGGCTGGGCCATCTGCCGCGTCACCGCGGCACCTGGAACGGCGTGGACACCGACTGGTGGACCTACGTCTTCCCGGCTCACCGCGGTCGATCCTGATCGGGCGGATCGAGCGCGATCGAGTCGGTCGCCGATCGACGAACGGCTCCGGCGAGCGAGGTCCGGTGTAGGATTCGAGCCCGCCTCCCACGAGGGCGGCACCCGTCGAGCTCCCTCCACCGGGTCGAGGAGAAACGAGCCCATGGCCTATGTGATCGCCGAGCCCTGCATCGATGTCCTCGACATCTCGTGCGTCTCGGTCTGCCCGGTCGATTGCATCCATTACGAAGAGGGCACCGACCGGAAGCTCTTCATCGACCCCAACGAGTGCATCGACTGCGGCGCCTGCGAGCCGGAGTGCCCGGTGAACGCGATCTTCCCGGAGGAGTCGCTGCCGGTCGAATGGGCCAACTACACGAAGATCGACGCGGTCTGGTACACGGACAAGGCCGCCGCCCGGGCGGCGGTGGATGAGGCCAAACCCTCGGGCTGATGGCTTCGCGGAGCTCAGCCTCAGACCTCGGGGAGCGAGCAGCAGCTTTCCGTTGAGGGTGCCGGTTCGGTCGACGCTGATCGCTCT
>VBFG01000115.1 GCA_005882635.1 Chloroflexota bacterium
GCTCGGCTCGCCCGAGGCCGCGCCGACCAGCGCCATGATCGTTGCGGTCGTCGCCGCGATCAGCGGGGTCCAGGTCCTGTCGTTCCTGCTCGGGGCCGCCGGAGCCGGACGGACCGCGGCCGGCGGTCCGAAGGCGATCGCCGCCCCGGACTGGTCGCGGCGTGGCTTCCTCCTCCAGGCGGCGGGCGTGGCGGTCGCATCGTCGGTCGCCGGGCTCGTCGGCCGGCGGCTGCTGGAAGGTGAGGTGGGCGGGGGCGGCCCGACGCCCGGGGGTACGGCCGCCCTCCCGAGCCCCGCCGAGACCGCGACGCTGCCGGCCGGCGCCGAGATCTCCGAGCCCGGGATCACCCCGCTGGTCGTGCCGAACGACCGGTTCTACCGGATCGACACCGCGCTCATCGTCCCGAACGTCGACGCTGGTACGTGGCGGCTGCGCGTCCACGGGATGGTCGACCGGGAGGTCAGCCTGTCCTACGCCGATCTGTCCGAGCTGCCGCTGTTCGAGCAGTACGTGACGATCGCCTGCGTCAGTAACGAGGTCGGTGGCAACCTCGTCGGCAACGCCAAGTGGACCGGCGTCAAGCTCCGCGACGTGCTGGCGATGGCCGGCGTCCAGTCGGGCGCCACCCAGCTCGTCGGTCGGTCCGCCGATGGCTGGACCGCGGGCATGCCGACGGCCTGGGTGATGGCCCCGAGCCGGGAGCCGATGATCGCCCTCGAGATGAACGGCGCGCCGCTGCCGCGCGTCCATGGCTTTCCGGCGCGCTTGATCGTGCCCGGGCTGTACGGCTACGTCTCGGCGACCAAGTGGCTGACGGAGCTCCAGCTCACGACGCTCGAGTCATTCGACGGCTACTGGATCCCGCTTGGCTGGGCGAAGAAAGGACCGATCCTGACCCAGTCGCGGATCGACGTTCCGCAGAACGGCTCATCCGTGGCCGCCGGCCGGGTGCCGATCGCCGGCATCGCATGGGCCCCGGATCGCGGCGTCTCGAAGGTCGAGGTCGCGATCGACGGCGTCTGGCAGGCCGCCCAGATCTCGACGCCGATCTCGAAGGCGACCTGGGTCCAGTGGCTCGTCGCCTGGGATGCGGCCGCGGCCGGTCCCGGAGCCCACATGATCGAGGTCCGGGCAACCGACGGGACCGGGGTGGTCCAGACCGCCGACCGCACGCCACCCGCTCCGGACGGCGCCCGCGGGCACCACACGATCCAGGTGACCGTGGGTTGAGGTCTGGGGGAGCGCCCGCGCCTCCGTTCGACGCGGGGTCGATCCGTGATCGATCCGTGGGAATGGTCCGATCTCGAACGGCGCCAGCGGCCACTCTCGATTTCATTCGACCGTCCGAAATCGGAGTCCGAGATCGGCGCTTCGCGTCGGGAGACGGACGTGCTCCGGCGGCGTGCGATATGGGACGACCGCCACCGCGCGCCGTCGAGGGCGCGGTCCGGGGGACCGCCGCCCCAATCGGACGCGGAGGCACCTCGCCAGGAACCATGCTGAATTGGGCGAACCGGTAGAGTCATGACATGCCGCGTCGCCTCTTCATCTTCGACCCTCCCGAGCGGTTCGTCGCCGGCACCACCGGCCTGCCGGGCAGCCGGACCTTCTTCCTCCAGGCCCGGCGCGCCGGCCAGGTCGTCTCGGTCGTCCTCGAGAAGGTCCAGGTCGCGGTGCTCGCGGAGCGGCTCGGGGTCCTGCTCGACGAGCTCGAGAACCGCGGAATGAGCCCATCGACCGACGACGCTCCGTCCGACGCCGCGCCGCTCGATGAGCCGATCAACGAATCGTTCCGGGCGACCACCCTGACGCTTGGCTGGGACGGCGACGCGGAGCGGGTCCTCGTCGAGGCCCGTGCCGACGACACCGAGGACGCCAGCGAGGCGCTGACCGCCCTCGTCGCGGCCGACGATGACGACGAGGAGGAGGAGGGCGAGGAGACCGTCATCGACGTGTCGGCCATCGAGGGCCTCGCCGGGTCACGGGCGAGCGAGCTGCTCGCCGCCTTCGAGGAGGTCGACGACGATGACGACGATGGCCCCGACACGCTCCGCGTCCGGCTGACCCCGGCCGAGGCGCGCGGGTTCGTGAACCGCGCCCTCGACGTCATCGCGGCTGGGCGCCTGCCGTGCCCGCTGTGTGGCCAGCCGCTCGACCCGCAGGGTCACATCTGCCCGCGCCGGAACGGCCACTACGTCAACTGAGGCCGGGGCAACTGAGCTGGACCCGTTCGGCTCTTCGGGGCCGATGATGATCGAGACCGCCCGCGCCCTCGAGGTGCTCCGCGACGGCGAGATCGAGATCGTCGGGCGGCTGATGGGGTCGTCGAACCACGCGATGCTGTGCCGCGTCCGGCTCGACTGCCCCGAGCCCGAGGCCCCGATCGTCGTCGAGGCCGTCTACAAGCCGACTGCCGGAGAGCGTCCGCTCGACGACTTCCCCGACGCGACGCTGTCGCATCGCGAGGTCGCCGCGTTCCTGGCAAGCGAGGCGATGGGCTGGTCGATCGTCCCCCCGACGATCCGCCGCGACGGCCCGTTCGGCGACGGCGCGCTCCAGCTCTGGATCGACGTCGATCCGGCCGTCGACGTCGTGGCGATGGTCGTCGAGGCCGATCGCCGGCTGCGCCGGATCGCGGTCTTCGATGCCGCGGTCAACAACACCGACCGCAAGGGCGGCCACCTGCTGCCGATCCCGGGCGGCCACGTCTTCGGCGTCGACCACGGCGTGACCTTTTCGACGGTGCCGAAGCTCCGGACGGTGCTCTGGGCCTGGCGGGGCCGACCGTTTGCCGCCGACGAGCGGGCCGGCCTGGCGCGCCTCGGCGAGGCGCTTCGCGGCGACCTGGCCCGGCAGGTGGCCGGGCTCCTGTCGCGCGCCGAGATCGCCGCGACGCGGCGGCGCGTCGACGGGCTCCTCGAGATCGGCCGGTTTCCGCTGCCGCGTCCGGACTGGCCGGCCATCCCGTGGCCGCCCTTCTGAGGGTCAGTCGGTCACGAGGACGACGTAGGACAGCGACGCGTCGCGGTAGCGGGCGGTGAGCTCCCAGCAGCCGACCGACGGATAGTCGATCCCGACCAGCATCGCCGTCCCGAAGTCGGCCGTGGCGTTCGTCCCGGGATCGCCGTAGCGGAATGAGCCCGGGCCGTCGAGGCGACGGCCGCTGACGGTGATCGCCGGCTCGAGCTCGTCGCGGACGACCCAGTCGACGCTCAACCAGAACGTCTTGTCAGGGAGCGGCGGCTGCGAGTACAGCCACGGGCCTCTTGGCGTCGGAGTGCGATCCAGCATCGTGAAGAGATGGGCCGTGCCGTACCAGGCCGTCTCGTAGTAGGCCGGCGGCACCCGCAGGAACGGCTTCGGCGGGACGAACGCCGGATCCGGGACGGTGATGTCGCAGGCGACCGAGGCGTGGGGTCCGGCGGTCGCGGTGGGCCGCGACGACGGCGTGGCCGGAGCAGGTGGGCTCGCCGCGATGGCCGGCGCCGGGGCCGAGTGGTCCGGTCCGCCCACCGAACCAAACGCGAGGAGTCGACCGACGACGAGTCCGCTGATCAGGGCGAGGACGACGACCGCCGCGACGAGGGCTGCGACGGGCGATCCGGCGGTCGCCGGCCAGCCGGCCCGTGGCCGGTCTGCGAGCAAGTCGCCCAATGGGAACGTCGGCGCCGACGGCTGGGCGTCCCGCCAACGCGCCCCGGCCTCTCGGAGCAGGCGGTCGACGTCGGTCATTCGGACACCTCGAGCAGGGGACGGAGGAGGCGGCGCGCATCGGCGAGGGTCGACTTGACGGTCCCCTCGGAGCAGCCCATGACGGCCGCCGTCTCGGCGACGGACAGGCCGGCGAAGTAGAAGCAGTCGACCGCGAGTCGCTGTCGCGGGGCGAGACGGGCGACGGCGTGCTCCACGTCGACCCGGTCGTCCGTCGAGCGGACCCGGCCGGGAAGGTCTGCCAGGGTGGCCGTCGGTCGGCGGCGGCGACGGGCGCGACGGGCCTGGTCGGGGGTGATCGCGAGGAGCCAGGCGGCCGGCGTTCCCCGGCTCGGGTCGAACTGGCGCCGCTTCTGCCAGGCCCGGACGAGCGCCTCCTGGACGATGTCGTCGCGGTCGAGGTCCGGCGCGAGGCGGGCGGCCAGACGGGCCATTCGCTCGACCTCTGGTCCGATCCAGTCCGCGAACGCGGCCGGCCGATCAGGGATCGCGTCGGATCGAGCGTTCACGATCGCGTATTCCACACCCGTAATACACCGCAGACCGGCGCCCCGGTTGGGTCCACGCCGTCATTGGGACACGGTGTCGGGCTAGGCGCCCTCGGGTGGCCGGAGCCGGCGCCGCGTCTGGACCTCGACTCGGCTGTCGGGGTGCTCCTGCGCCGGATGCTCGACGAGGGCGATCAACCGGCTCGACATGAACCGGCCGGTCCGCACCGGCGTGCCGCCGCGGGTGACCTCGCTGACCTCGACGACGCCACGGGCCGTCGTCACCTCGAGTCGGCGGCCGTTTTTCGTCGCGACGATGTCGAAGGTCTGAACGCCCTGGCCGGTGTCGACGACGACCTCGACGCGATCGCCTCTCATGCGGCGGACGATAGCACCGTCGAATCCGGCACCATGACCGGGTGGGTGTGCGTCGATGGAACGGCTGGATCGACGAAGGCGCCGAGCCACCGGCCGTGGCTTCGGGCGCCGTCAGACTGCTCGAGGCCGAGATCGGCCCGGGTGCACCGCCCCGCGACGCGACGCTCGGCGAGGTCGTGGCGAGCCTGGGGGCATCCGCTCTCGCGGACGAGGCGGGCCTGTCGATCGATCCGGTCGACCGGATCCGCCACGCTCGCGGGCAGAGCCTGCCCGACTGGATCGCCCTGCGGAGCGGGCGTCTCGGGCGGGTGCCCGACGCCATCGTCCGACCGGCGACGAGCGGTGACGTCCGCGGCATCCTCGAGCTCGGGCGGCGTCGCGGGGCTGCCCTGATCCCGTTCGGTGGCGGGACGAGCGTCGTCGGTGGGGTCATGCCCGACCTCGACGACGATCGGCCGTCGATCGTCGTCGCGACGGAGCTGCTGACCGGCCTGCACGGCCTCGACGAGACCAGCGGCCTCGCGACGTTCGGGGCGGGGACGCTGGGACCAGACGTCGAGGCGGCACTCGGGCCGCACGGCCTGACGCTCGGGCACTTGCCCCAGTCGTGGGAGCGCTCGACGATCGGTGGCTGGGTTGCGACGCGATCGGCGGGTCAGCAGTCGCTCGGGTTCGGCCGGATCGAGGAGCTCTTCGCAGGCGGGAGGCTCGAGGCGCCGGCCGGGTCGATGGTGCTGCCACCGCACCCGGCGTCCGCAGCGGGACCCGACCTCCGCCAGCTGGTGCTCGGGTCGGAGGGCCGGTTCGGGATCCTCACCGAGACGATCGTCCGGGTCGGCCCCAAGCCGCGCGTCGAGGCGGTCCCGTCGTGGGTTCTCGGGGAGTGGCCGCGCGCGGTCGACGCCGCCCGCGACATCGCCCGGGCCCGCCTGCCGCTGTCGATGGTCCGCCTGTCGACCCCGATCGAGACGGCCACGACGTTGGCCCTCGCCGGGGAGGGCCGCGGCGTGCGGGCCCTTCGCGCATACCTCCGGTTCCGGCGGGTCGGTCCGGAACCGTGCCTGCTCCTCGTTGCGGCGAGCGGCGACGAGAAGCTCGTCGAGCTCGCGGTTCGCGAGGTCGGCTCGATCGTCCGTCGGCATGGCGGCACGGGCATCGGCGGTTCGCCCGGGCGTCAATGGCTGCGAAGCCGCTTCCAGGTGCCGGACCTGCGCGACGCGCTATGGGAGCTGGGCTACGCGATCGACACCCTCGAGACGGCCGTCGACTGGTCGCGGCTGCCCGACCTCGCCGCCGACCTCGGCCGGACGCTCCGCCACGGCCTCGACGACGTCGGCGAGCGGGTCCACGCCTTCAGTCACCTGTCGCACGTCTATCCGAGCGGCTCCAGCCTGTACGCGACGTACGTCTTCCGCCTTGCCGCGGACCCGGACGAGACCCTCGACCGATGGCGCCGCCTGAAGGACGCCGCGAGCGAGGTGATCGTCCGCCACGGCGGGACGATCAGCCACCAGCACGGAGTCGGGCGCGACCACCGGCGCTGGTTGGCGGGCGAGAAGGGCGAGCTCGGGCTGGGGGTGCTCCGGGATGTCTCCGCGCGGTTGGACCCGGACCGCATGATGAACCCCGGGGTGCTCCTCACCGACGCACGCGACGAGCGGAGCGGTCGCCGATGAGCCGCGATCACATCCTCGCGATCGACGTCGGGACGCAGAGCGTCCGGGCCCTCGTCTTCGATCCGCGCGGCACGGTCGTCGGGCACGCCAGGATCCCGATCGTCCCGTACGTCTCGCCGCAGCCGGGTTGGGCCGAGCAGGACGCGGAGGTCTACTGGCGGGCGATCGGCGCGGCGTGCACGCGGCTGTGGGATGGCGGCGCCGCTCGGCGCGACGCGGTCGCGGGCGTCGCCCTGACGACCCAGCGGGCGACCGTCGTGGTGACCGACGAGGCCGGCGCGCCGCTCCGGCCGGCGATCGTCTGGCTCGACCAGCGGCGGGCCGACGGGGTGCCCGAGATCGGCGGCCTCACCGGTCTCGCCTTCCGCGCCGTCGGTGTCCGCCGGACCGTCGCCGCGTTCCAGGCCGATTGCGAGGCGAACTGGCTCCGGCAGAACGAGCCGGGCCTGTACCGCCGGATCCGGCATTACCTGCTCCTCTCCGGCTTCCTCACCCATCGGCTGACCGGCCGGTTCATCGATTCGCTGGCCGCGCAGGTCGGCTACCTCCCGTTCGACTACCGGCGACTCGCATGGGCCAAGCCCGGCGACTGGAGCTGGCGTGCGGCGCCGATCGATCGCGACTGGCTGCCGGAACTCGTCGCGCCGGGCGGCCGGCTCGGCGACCTCACACCGGACGCCGGAACGATCGTCGGCCTGCCGGCCGGCACGCCGGTCATCGCCGCCGCCGCGGACAAGGCGTGCGAGGTTCTCGGGTCGGGCGCCCTCGAGCCGCACGTCGGCTCCCTCTCCTACGGGACCACCGCGACGATCAATACGACGCAGCGGCGCTACGTGGAGGCGATCCCGCTCGTGCCGCCGTACCCGGCGGCGCTGCCCGGCGCGTGGAGCCTGGAGGTCCAGGTGTACCGCGGCTACTGGCTCGTCGATTGGTTCAAGCGTCAGTTCGGAGCGGCCGAGGTCGCCCAGGCCGACCAGCTGGGCATCGCCGCAGAGGCCCTGTTCGACGACCTCGTCCGGGCGACCGAGCCCGGCGCGATGGGCCTCCTGATCCAGCCGACCTGGTCGCCCGGCGTGCGGATCCCGGGACCCGAGGCGAAAGGGGCGATGATCGGGTTCGGCGACGTCCACACCCGCGCCCACCTGTACCGGGCGATCCTCGAGGGCCTGGCGTACGCGCTGCGCGACGGCGGCGAGCGAGCGGCGGCGCGGGCGCGAGTGCCCCTACGGGAGCTCCGAGTGTCGGGCGGCGGCGCGCAGTCACCGGCGGCGGTCCAGCTGACCGCCGACATCTTCGGGCTGCCGACGGGCGTCCCGCACACCCACGAGACGTCGGGGCTCGGCGCGGCGATCGATGCGGCCGTAGGCCTCGGGCTGCACGCGTCCTTCGAGTCGGCGATCGCCGACATGACCCGCCTCGCCGAGACGATCGACCCGGATCCGGCGCGGCACCGGCTCTACGACCAGCTGTACCAGCGGGTCTACCGGCGGATGTACGGGCGGCTGAAGCCGCTCTACGAGGAGATTATGAAGATCACGGGATATCCGCCGGGATGAGCGTCCGCGTGCTTCCGGACCCGCCCTGGCCGTGGCGCGACGCGCGACGTAGCGCAACACGCGACGTAGCGCAAAGACTGCTATCGGACGGCAATCCGATGGAGGAACCTGAGAAGGAAGGAGCTTCGCGGCCGGATTCGGGCTTCCTGCGGCTCGCTCAGCAGGAGGACAACGAACCGGAACGGACTGGCTCTGGTTTACCTCGAAATAGCACTCCTTGAGCTGACGGACCGCCGGCGGTCAGCTCCGTTCGAAGACCGCGATCTGCCAGAAGAGCTGCTGCCGGTGGAACCGACGGGTGAGTCCCGCCGACAGGACGACGTCCTCGACGTCGGCCGTCCGGTGGCTGAAGAACCGCAGCCGGCGTCGGAACAGCCGCATCGTCCCGTTGATCAGCGCCGCGCCGGACCGGATCCACCATGAGTCGCGCGGGTAGACGAGCCCATAGCGACGCCGGGCATGGGCGGCGGACAAGCCCACGAGGGCGCGCATGTCCGGGTAGCAGCAGACGACCCGATCGAGAACGACGAGGTCGGCCGGCTCGATCCGCGGGGCCAGCTCGACGAAGTCGCCCGTCTCGTAGTGAACCCGGTCTGACACGCGCTGGCGCTCGGCCTCCGTTCGAGCGACCTCGACGAAGGCCGGCGACCCGTCGACGTCCACGGCGCTCGCCGCTCCGGCGGCGAGGAGCGCGAGATGGGCCGCACCGACACCGGCGCCGATGTCGAGGACGGTCAGCCCGTTGAGGTCACCGAGCGGGCCGCCACGGAGCGCGTCGACCAGCAGGCGGGTCGTTGCCTCCGGTCCCGATCGGCGGTATCGGGCGGCCTCCCGCTCCGCGGTCGCCTCGCCGAACTCGTTGCCGACTGCGCACGAGCAGCCCGGCACGCAGACCGGCCGCTCGGGGTCCATCGCTACGCCCGGACCTCCTGACGCATGAACTGGACGTACGCGAGGGCGAACAGCCCCGCCGTGATGGCCAGCATGATCACGACGTGCGGCCACACCAGGAGGATGCTCTGCTCGAACGATTGGAGCGACGGGATCCGCTGGGCGGCCTGCTGGTAGCCGCCGATGGTGGCGGGATTGCTGACCGCAGCGACCTGCGGGTTGAGGATCGTGTAGGCCGCCTCCTGGTAGACCGTGTCGGGCAGCAGCCGGGTGATCGTCTGCTGCAGCGAATAGGCGGACGCGACCTGGTCGGGTGAGCCGGTGACCGGCGCGACGATCCCGTTGATGATCCCGGTAATCAGCCCACCGAAGACGGTCGCCACCAGCCAGACGCCGAAGCCGACGAGGGCGCTCGTCGCCGCGCGCCGGGCGACGACCGACAGCAGCAGGCCGAACGCCAGCCAGATGGCGATGTAGAGAAAGGTGACGATCAGCCAGAACGTGATGCGGAGCAGCTCCTCGGCGCTCGGGACGATCCCGAGGCGAACGATCCCGAAGCCGGCGATCAACAGGACGATGAACGTCAGGACCAGCCCGATCACGGCGAGTCCGGCGGCGAACTTCCCGTTGATGACGTCGTCGCGGAAGATCGGCTGGGAGAGCAGCCGTGGCAGCGTGCCATCCGCTCGCTCGCTGTTGACCGCGTCGAACGCGAAGACGATTCCGAGCAGCGGCCCAGCGAGCCGCACGAAGTCGAGGGCGCTGGGGATCTGAACGCCCGTGCTCCCGACCTGCGGGGACAACGTGAACAGGAACAGGAAGACCGACGAGCTGCTCGTCACCTGCGACGCGACCGACCGGATCGTGTCGGCTGCGAAGTACATCGGGATCAGGGCGACCAGCCCGAGGAGCAGGAGGAGGATGACGAAGCGGATCGACCAGAGGTGATCCGCGAACTCCTTGCCGGCCACGACCATCCAGCCAGCGTGCGGCACGGATCGCTCGCGGCGGGACGGGATCGCGCCCTCGTCGCGGCGGCGGGGTGCGGCCTTCGGCGGAGCCGGCGGCGGCGCCGGAACCGGGGTGCTCTCGGCCGTCATCGGACGTCCCTCGCGTGGCCGTGCGCCGCCCGCTCGACGGCGCGTCGGTAGATGTCCTCGAGTGCCGGCTCGATCGGACGCACGGAGGTCAGGTCGAGGCCGGTCGAGGTCGCGGCGGCCAGGATCGCTCGGCGGACGCGCGCGTCGTCGGATGCCGGTTTGACCGTGACGTTCCAGGTGGTCGAGCCGTGGATCGAGCGTGACGTCACCTTCGTCACGCCGGGGATCGCCGAGAGAACTTCCCGGACGCGCTCGGGGCCGGCGTCGGCGGGTGGCTCGATCTCCGCCTCGATGTGGGCCGAATCCTCGCCGAACCGCGCGGCGAGCTCGCCCATCGTCCCCTGCCCGATCAGCCGCCCGGCCGAGAAGATCCCGATCCGGTCGCACACCGACTGGACTTGGTTGAGGAGATGGCTCGACAGGAGGATGGCCATCTGCCGGTCACGAACGAGCGTCCGCAGCAGCTCGAGGATCTCGGTCACGCCCAGCGGGTCGATGGCCGTCGTCGGCTCGTCGAGGATCAGGACGTCGGGGTCCTTGATCAGCGCGTCGGCGATGCCGAGCCGCTGGAGCATGCCGCGGGAGTACGTGTCGGTCGAGTCGTCGGCGCGGGCGGTCAGGCCGACCTGCTCGAGCGCCTCGTCGATGACGTCCTCCGCCTCGTCGCGCTCGATGCGGTTCAACCGGGCGGTGTAACGGAGGTTGTCGCGGCCCGACATGTCACTGTAGAACCCAACGGCGTCGGGGAGGTAGCCCACCCGCCGCTTGACCTCGAGCGGGCGCCGGGCCGGATCCAGGCCGACCACGCGGGCCTGGCCATCGGTCGGCTCGGTGAGGCCGAGCAGCATCAGGATCGTCGTCGTCTTGCCGGCGCCGTTCTGGCCGAGGAGTCCGAAGATCTCGCCGGCCTGCACCTCGAGGTCGAGATGATCGACGGCCACGAGATCGCCGTACAGCTTCGTGAGGCCCCGGGTCCGGATCGGAGCGCGCGGGCGATCGTCACCCGCCGCCCGAACCCGCGGCGTCGTGACGCCCGGCTCACGGTCGGACGCTCCGCCCTTTCGGCCGATCCGCTTGCGGACCGGCCGGGTCGACGGCGCCGTCATCGGCGGCCGTAGGTCCGGAAGACGTAGAACAGCGCCACGACGATCGCGACGATCAGGCCGAACCCCGCCAGGAGCCAGATCGGAGACGTCTCGACGGTGAACGTCATGGCCAGGTCGTCGGTCGCGGCATTCGTCCCGTTTTCGCCCGGGGCGCTCGCCGTGAACGTGATCTGGTAGTCGCCGGTCACGGCCTCGCCGGCCGGGGTGATGGTCGCGTTGACGGTCGCCTGGTCGTTCGGCGCGATGGTCGGAATGGTCGAGTCCTGGGCGTCGAACGTGATCTTCCAGTTGGTCGGCTGGGACGACGCCAGCTTGACGTTCGTCAGCGGCCCCGTGCCGTCGTTCTTGACGACGATCTGCTGGGTCGTACCGGACCCGGCCGGCCCGTGGGCCGAGATCAGCTGATTCGGGGTCGACAGCGTGATCTTGAAGGTGCCGGTGATCTGGATGCCGAGCTGCTTCGTCACCTGCTTCGAGCCGACGGTCGCGGTCACGTCGAGCACGGTCTGGCCCGCCGGGGCGTCGGTCGGAGGGGTCGCGGAGACGGTGATCGTCGTCGAGCTGCCGGCCTTGACGACGGTGCTGGCCGCCTGCGCCTCCGACAGCTTCGTGGTGATGGTCCAGCCCGCGGGTCCGGTCGCCGTCGCCGACACGGTCTGATCCTGGGCACTCCCGTTCGTCAGCGTGAGATCGAAGCTGAAGTTCGTGTCGTTCGGACCGGTCAGGATCGGGTTCGCCGTGTCGAGCGTGATGTCCCCGGCCACCTCGGTGCTCACCGAGACCGTGATCGGCAGGGTCGCCGTGTCACCGCCGAGCTTGGCGGTGACGACCATCCGACCGTCCGTCACCGTCGTATCGCCCGGGACCTTCACGTCGAGGCGGGCCGTCGCCGGCTTGCCACTGGCCACCGAGACGCCGGATACGACGAAGCCGCCACCGTGCAACGTGGCGGTCCACCCGGAAGGCGTGCCCGACACCGTCAGGTCCGCGGTCCCCTCGCGGGGTGCCGTGATCGTCAGGTCGAAGCTCGCGCTGGAGCCTGGTGCGACCGCGATCGCCGGATACGGTGTCGTGACGGCGAGGGTGTCGGCGGCCACGACGGCGGGCGCGAGCCCGACCAGGACCATGGCCGAAAGGGCAAGGGCGATCGCGGGGCGTCGCCCACGCGCGATCAGGGACGTCGGCAAGGGACCCCTCCTGCAGTCGAATGCATCGGACTGCGGGAGTCTGCCAACTGCCGCCCGATGACGCAACTTCGGTTCAATTCGGCGAAGGTTGAAGTTTCTCAACCAGCCGAGTGGAACGTTCCGCGACGTGGACCGCAGAACGCGGCAGACGGGACGCCGGGACGGCGACGCCCGCGGGCGTCAGGCGGGGACCGCCTCGACCCGGATTCGGTGCCGACCCGCGGGATCGTCGCGATCGGCGAGGTCACGCAGATCGGCGATGAGATCGGCGTCGTCCGCCGATACGAGGACGAGGTCGGCCTGATGATCGGCTGCGTAGGCGGCGAGGGATTCGGCATCCGACTTGGCCGGGAGCCAACCCCACGCATCGACGCCCGTCCGCCGCAGCTCGCCGACCTGGCGGGCGACCGGCTCACGGCCGGCAGCGACGAGGTCATTCGGGCCCAGACGATCGCCGAACTGCTGCTGCTCGCCGTCGCCGGACCAATCCGTGGGCAGCGGCGACTCGAGCGGGCTGGTCGGGGCATCGCGATCCCACAGGATCACGGTCGATCCGGCCGTCTGGGCAACGGCCGCTGCGCGCTTGACGACGGCGGCATGGCTTGCGTCATCGCTCGTGACCGCGACGATCGCGGCCGGGCGCGGAAGCGGGTCGGTCATGGTCGCAGGATGGCGCTGGAATCGTCGCGACGTCATCCCGCGCCGCGGCCGCGGACCTTGCCGTCGCGCGACAGTTCCGAAGCTGCGCTCTGAGGCGACGTCGAACGGATCAGCCTGCGCGGGCGGTCGCTTGTTCCTCGACGACAGACACGGGGACGTCGAACGCGCTCCGCATCCGGCCCGGGACGTCCTGCCGCAGCCATTTCGAGGCGCCGGTGGGCAGGGTCGACAGGATGATCTCGAACACGTCGCGGCCGCGGGCAGCATCTCGAGCGGCCTGGACCGGGTCACGGTCGCCGATCTCGCCTTCGGCCGTGGCGCCCTGATCGGCCAGGCGTTTCTTGAAGGCTTCGAGCCGCTCTTCGGCGGCCGTCCGCGCAGCCTCCTCGTCCCAGGTGAAGCCGCTCCCCGGCGGTGGCGTGGCCGGAACGACGACGTGGAAGTCGCGGGAGCCGGACGCGATCCGGCGCGTCACCTCGGTGGCGAGGTCCTGGCTCGGGAGCGTCTGGTTGGCGACGATGAGGATCGTGCTCATCGGGCACCTCCATGTCGCGGCGGCGGTCGGGTGGCAGCGGCCGAATCGAATCGTCCGCCCGGCGTCAACGGGTACGGATGGGGTCCGGAACCGGATCCCGGTTCGGTCTTCGTTTGACGGGCGGGCGTGCTCAGGGCATGATTCCGCGGTCACCCCGTCGTGGCGTCCACCGGTCGAGCCCGCTTGGCTCCCCTGACGCCCCGGGCCCAGGAAAGCATTCCGCTCCGGCTCCCGACACCGAGCCGTCCGAGAGCGGACCGTCAAGGCCGCAGCGCCGCGACGAGCGCAGATGGCACAGAGTGCCGGCGCCCCGAGACGCGCGAGCCAGAAAGAAACAACGAACGAACACATGATGTCTCGAACCACCACCGCATCGGTGGCCGGTCGATCCGTGGCGATGCGCCGAATGCGCCGCCGCTCCTACGCCGCCGGTCGCCCCTACTGCAGCACCAATGGCTGCACCTCCTACCTCGAGGTCGATCCGGTCACGAAGATCGCGACCTGCCCGATCTGCGGCTACACCCGCCGGACCCACTGAGCGGTTCAAGCGCTGACTGCGGCCGATCGCCCCGCGTCGCGTCCCCTGGATCGGTCCGGCTGCCCTTGCGCGGCTGACCGATCCTCGGAGCGATGACGGCCGCTTCATCGCCCCGTTTCACCGTCGAACGCGAGCGCCTCGCGCGGCTGATGGCAGCCGAGCTCGACCGCTTCGCCCGGGCCCATCCGCGGTCCGGCGAGCTCCACCGCCAGGCGAAGGCGTCACTGGTCGACGGCGTGCCGATGAACTGGATGGTCCGCTGGGCCGGGCCCTGGCCACTGTTCGTCGAACGTGCCGTCGGCGCCCACCTGACGTGCGTCGACGGCCACGATTACGTCGACTTCTGCCTCGGCGACACCGGTGCGATGGCCGGCCACTCCCCCGCCGCGACGGTCGCCGCCGTCAAGCGCCAGCTCCGACGCGGGATCACCCACATGCTCCCGACCGACGACGCGATCGCCGCCGGCGCGGAGCTCACCCGCCGGTTCGGCCTCCCGCTCTGGCAGTTCACGATCACGGCGACCGACGCCAATCGCTTCGCGCTTCGACTGGCCCGCCATCTGACGAGCCGTTCGAAGGTCGTCGTCCACGACGGCTGCTATCACGGCTCCGTCGACGAGACGTTCGCGACGCGCGACGCCGGCCGCGTCGTCGCCAGACACGGCTCGATCGGGCCGGCCGTCGATCCGGCGCTGACGACGCGTGTCGTCGACTTCAACGATGTGGGCGATCTCGAGCGCGCGCTCGACGACGAGCAGGTCGCCGCCGTGCTGATCGAGCCGGCGCTGACGAACATCGGGATCGTCCTGCCGGAGCCGGGCTATCTGGACGCCGTGCGCGACCTGACCCGTCGGACCGGGACGCTCCTGATCGTCGACGAGACCCATACGATCTGTGCCGGCCCAGGCGGGATGACGCTCCGGGACCACCTCGACCCCGACCTCCTCGTCATCGGCAAGACCATCGCCGGCGGGATCCCGGCAGGGGCCTACGGAATGACCCACGAGGTCGCCGGCCGCCTGAGCGGCAGCATCGATCGCGACGAGTCGGATATCGGTGGCATCGGCGGGACGCTCGCCGGCTACGCCCTGAGCACGGCCGCCATCCGGGCGACACTCGGCGAGGTCCTCACGGACGACGCCTTCGACCGGATGATCCCTCTCGCGGAGCGTTGGGAGGCAGGCGTGGCCAACGTGATCGGCCGGCACGGTGCGCCGTGGCACGTGACCCGCCTCGGCGCCCGGGCCGAGTACCACTTCGTCGCGCGGCCGCCACGAACGGGCGGCGAGCAGGCGGCCCACCTCGATCCGGACCTCGAGCGCTTCCTCCACCTCTGGGCGATGAACCGCGGGGTCCTGATGACGCCGTTCCA
The DNA here is from genome assembly GCA_005882635.1 of Chloroflexota bacterium. Taxonomy (GTDB): domain Bacteria; phylum Chloroflexota; class Limnocylindria; order Limnocylindrales; family CSP1-4; genus CF-46. The sequence continues at coordinate 15,200 of VBFG01000115.1, forward strand.
CAACATGGCCCTGATGAGCCCGGCGACGACGGCGGGCGACGTCGACCGACACACGCAAGTCTTCGACGAAGCGGTGGGCGCGCTCTTCCCCTGACCTCGGACGTCACTATCGCCCGGGACCGTCGGGCGATCGACCATGGGACGATCGGGCGTGTCGCGCGGCCTTGGCCGGCACGCTTCGAGCGGGTATCGTCGGCGCGTGGGCGCACCGCCCAGCATCCGGTCACGCCGTCACGGGGTTCCTGCTTGTCGATCACGATCCACGCCGTCGGGCAGACCGCCCGACGCGGTGCCACGTTCCGGGTCCCCAATGCCGCTGCGCTGCTGACGATCGTCGAGGAGTGGCTGGCGGAGGGAGCGGTCGACACGATGCGCGGCCACGCGCCCGGCGAGCGCACGGCCGGTGAGGCCGAGGCATTCGAGGCGTCCTTCCACCCCGCGGCGCGACCGGTCCGCTTCGAGGCCACCGACACCGGCCGGCTGACCGTGGAGGCGCAGACAGTCCCCGTCGGTCCCGGCTACCACACGTTCATCGCGAGCCTTCTTCGGCGGATGGGCGACGAGCTCGACATCGCGTGGTCACCGGCCGAGGGCGAGAACGGCGCGTCCGTGGCGGCCGCCCCACCCGAACCCGAGCCACGTGCCAGAGGTGTCGGTCGGGCCGTGCTGTCCCGGGCGACCGCCATCTCGAAGACGGCCGTCCTGTCCCGCGTCCCCGGCGTGTCCGAGGACGAGGAGCTCGAGCCGTCGTCGGACCCCACGGGAACGTTCTTCACGGGCAACCGGGCCGATGCCGAGCGCGGCCACCTCGGGTGGCTGCGATCGGGATTGCTCGCCGTCCAGAACGCCCGGCGACAAGGCGGAACCGGACTCCACCTGGGGACGCCGCCGGGCGTGCGGTACATGTTCGACGGCGCGGTCGCCACGGTCCTCGGTCCGCGCGACGACGCCTGGCTCGAGCGCGCGCTGGCCGACCCGCGGGCCGCCTCGGACATCTGGCCGTGGGTCGCCGACGCGATGGACGCCCGATACCACCTCAATCGGGCGCTGGCCCTCCTCTGGAACGACGTTCGCTGGCGGCCCCCCGTCGGCGATCGCGAGACCGGCGTGCTCGACGACGTGCTGGCGACGCTCCGCCATGCCTATCCGCTCGAGCCGGGGCTGCCCTGGCCATGGGCGGAGTGGCGCGAGGCCTTCGTCCTCCGCGGCCAGAACGACCCCGCGACCTTCCAGATGCTGCAGCGGGCCACCACACAGGCGCGGCTTCGCCCGCCTGAGCCGCCGCCGGGCGTCGCGCTGCTCGGCCAGTCGCCGCTGCCGGGCGGATCCCAGGTCGATCCGGCCGCCGGCGGCCTGATCGGCTATCGGCGGCGCCCGGTCACGATCGTCCACGAGGGATGGGCGCTGGACCTGCCGGGGTCCTTCAGCGAGGAGCGGACCGCGGAGGAATGGTCGGGTCGCGACGCCGGCCGCGAGGTGACGCTCGCGGCGACGGAGACGGCGAGCG
>VBFG01000158.1 GCA_005882635.1 Chloroflexota bacterium
CGGGGGCCGCCTCCGCGTCCGCCCGGGTCGTCACCCCGGTCAGCATCAGCACGCTTCGGGCACCGACCGCAACCGCCGCCCCGACGTCCGTCCCTAGGTTGTCGCCGATCATCACGGCTTCGGCGGGCTCACGACCCACAGCTCGGGCGGCTTCCTCGAGCAGGTACGGCTCGGGCTTGCCGATCGAGGTCGCGGTGACGCCGCTGGCCGCCTCGACCGCCGCAACGATCGCGCCGGCCCCGGGCCGGACCGCTCGCTCGGTTGGATAAACGGGGTCGCGGTTGGTCGCGACGAAGCGGGCGCCGGCGCGGACACAGTCCGTGGCGACGGTCAGTCGCAGGTAGTCGAACT
>VBFG01000159.1 GCA_005882635.1 Chloroflexota bacterium
GACGGTCAGGACGTGGCTAACCGACGGCGCGTGGTCGACGAGGTAGAGCGCGGTCGCCCGCGGCGACGACACGATCCGATCGGCGGTCACCGGCGCGCCCATCCCCGCGATCCGGTCGACGTATTCCGCCCGATACCACATCGAGTTGTTCGTCACGTACACGATGTCGTCGCCCGCGCGGGCGCGCGCCGCGAGGACCTCGGCGACGCCGGGCACCGGGCTGGCACCGCGGTAGAGGACGCCGTCGAGGTCGACGAGCAGGAGCAGGCCGATGGAGGGCATCGACGCCGAATGCTACCGGCGGCGTGGGTGCGAGGCGGGCGCTCGCATGGGCGGCTCGCATGGGCGGCTCGCATTGGGGGCTTGCATCGGGCCCTCGCTGCCACCGAGGGCTACGATCCGGCGGTGACCCGCGTCCGCCCGACCCGTGAGCCGCTGTCCGGCGTCAGCCGGCTGCTGATCGACGGCACGAACCTCCTGCATGCGCTTTCGCGCGGTCCGGACCGGCAGCCGCCGGCGGCGCTCATCGGTCGGCTTCGCGCGGCGATCCCCGCGGAGACGGCGATCGAGCTGGTCTTCGACGGGCCGGCGGAACGGGGGCTCCGGGGCGAACGCATCGCGCACGGGGTCAGCGTCCGGTACGGCGGGCGGTTCTCGGCCGACACGATCCTCGTCACGCTCGTCGAGGCGGCCGAGAACGCCGATGCCCTTCTCGTCGTCACGGACGACCGCGACCTCCGCCACGCCGTCGGCCGGCGTGGTGCGCGAACGGCCGGCAACCTGTTCCTGATCCGCCGCCTCGAGCGGCCGCGCCTTGCGTCGCCGTCGGTTGGCAACGCTCGCTCGCCGCGACCGCCGCGGCTCGACCAGCCCGTCGCGGGCGAGGCCGGCGACCGCGATGGCGAACGCCCCGGTTGGTCTCCCGGCCGCGGCGCGACCCGCAAGCGCGGCAACCCCCGCCGAGACCCGAAGCGCGGCCGGCTGGCCTAGCCGGTCGCGGCGCTAGAATGCGCGCCGTGACCCTCGTCGACCAGATCACCAAGCTTTGGTCCGACTTCCTCGCCTTCCTGTCGAAGCTGATCATCCCGGACTGGCCGGGGCTGATCGCGCTCCTGCCGGTGTTCGTCCTGATCGGGATCGTGGGTCCGCTGCTGACGATCGCGCTGCTCGCCTGGCTCGGCTACGGGATCACCAAGCCGCGAACGAAGGTGACCTACGACGACGACACGCGCGTCGCGCCGCGCGACCACCTCGGGCGACCGATCGTGCCCGCGGGCGAGCCGTATTGCCCACTCGACGGGCTGATCTACCGCTCCGGGACCCAGCGCTGCGACGTGGACAAGACGCCGCTCCTGCTCCGCTGTCCGAAGTGCGACGTCGTCCGCCAGGCGGGCATCGACACGTGCCCCCAGTGCGGGCTGACCCTCAAGCTGCAGAACCGGGCGATGATCGTCGCGTCCGACGGACCACCGCCGGGCGGGGCGGCCGTCGCGTAAAGAGGCCAACATGAACATCGTCGCCACGTTCCTCTTCCCGATCGGCACGATCGCGATCGCGATCGCCTTCGCGGCCCATGTCGGGCATGCGGTCCTGTTGGCGAACGGCCGACGGTCGCTCGGCCTCGCACTCGGCGGCGCGCAGCCCGCCTGGGCCGGCGCCGTGACCGGCTCATTTGCGGTGGCCCGCTCCGCGGCTGTCCGGCCGGACGCGCCCGACGCTCCGCTCGGCATCGCTCCGACGCCGCTCGGTCGCGCGGCCGTCGTCATGGCCGGGATCGGCTTCGCGTCGCTGCTCGCCTACCTGATCGTCCGCGGCCTCGCGGTCGGGCGTGGGCCGTGGGGCAACATGTTCGAGTTCAGCGTCGCCTTCGCGACCTCGATAATCGGCGGGTACCTGTATCTCCAGCGCCGCTACCCGATCCGCTCCATCGGGTTCATCCCGACCGGCGTGGCGCTGGCCCTCCTGCTCTACGCCAGCAGCCTTCCATCCCAGATCAGCCAGCTCGTGCCCGCGCTCCAGAACCCACCCCTCATCACGATCCACGTCGGGATGGCGGTGCTGTCATACGGGATCTTCGCGACGTCGTTCGCGGCGGGGGTCGGCTACCTGATCCAGGGCCAGAACGATCGATTCGCGTGGCTGCCGGGCCACAAGGTCCTCGACGAGGTGGCCTATCGGGCCGTGATCATCGGCTTCCCGATCTTCGCGACGATGATCATCCTCGGGTCGTGGTGGGCGTCGATCGCCTGGTCACGCTACTGGGGCTGGGACCCGAAGGAGACGGCGGCGCTCGTCACATGGCTGTCGTACGCCGTCTACCTCCACGCGCGGAACCAGAAGTCGTGGGCCGGTCGCCCGGCCGCGCTCCTGCTGGTGGTCGCGTTCGGGATGGTGATCGTCACCTACTCGGGCTCGCTCTGGTTCAACGGGCTCCACTCGTACAGCGGGCTGTAGGTCGCGTGGTCCCGACTCGCACCTGTTCAGACGCTCATCGCGGGATCCTTAGCGCGTCTCAAGCGGCCGATACAGGGCTAAGCCCATTGCTCGTCACTCCGCCCCGCACGGAAATGCCTGAATCCGTTCGTCGGCGCGTGGATTCGGCCGGCGAACCGAATCCAATGTTCCTCCGATGAGCGTCTGAGCGGGTTCGAGCCGCGAGGAGCGTCCCAGGTTCGGCCCCGATCTCCGAGGCAGCCGGCGCTATGCGGTGGGCGGCGTCCAGGCCATCCCCGGATCGTCCAGCCACCCGGCCGGCGGCTCCGGCCAGACGTCGCCCTCGCCGGTCGGGCCCAGCTCGGCGGCCGGTTGCGGCACGGCCGTCCCGGCCGCAGCGGTCGACGCCGCCTTCGGCTGCCACTCGCCCATCGTCTGCGCCGCCGGGAGCGGAGCGAACGTCCGGAACTGCAGGAGCTTCCGCTCGAACGGCTGGGCCAGCGTCGGGTCGACCGACTCGGCCTCCTGGAACACCTCCTCGAGCTCGTCGCCGATCAGCTCGTCCCGCTCGATCAGCGCCCGGGCGACGTAGTGGACCGCGGTCATCTTCTGGAGCACGAGCCGCTCGGTCTCGGCATAGAGCTGGTCGAGCAGCTCATGAGCGGCTGTCACGAACGGCGCCGGCGGCAGCTCGCCGAGCTTCAACGGAACGACGAGCTTTGTCGGGCCCATCGCCCACTGCGACACGTAGAACACAGCCCGAGCCGTCGCGTTCGAGAGGTCCGACGAAGGACCCGTCGAGAGGTCCTTGAGGTAGCGGGTCTCGACCACGTGGCCGGCGAGCGACACCATGATCCAGGACTCGATCGATCGGCGGAACATCGAGGTCCGCTCTTCCTTGGGCTTCGGGACGACCATCCCGAGGGCATGGCCGCGCCGGATGATCGTGGCCTTCGAGATCCGTGACTCCGTGAGCACGTAGCGCCCGACGACGGCGTGGGCGGCCTCGTGGTAGGCCGTCTTGCGCCGGTCGTCTCGGTGCCATGAGCGGATCGGCTGCTTGATCCCGTCCGACCGCTCATCGGCCGCCGCCAGCCAGTCCTTGTAATTCAGCTGCTCGCGACCGGCGTCGTGGGCGACGATCAACGCCTCGTTGATGACGGTCTTGATGAGGATCGGCGTCCAGCCCATCGAGTCGGTGATCATCAGCTCGATGTCGATGTCGGGGTCATGCGCCTTCT
>VBFG01000160.1:0-4719 GCA_005882635.1 Chloroflexota bacterium
CGCGGCGGTTCCCTGAAGGCCCCGACGCCGCCCGGCGTGCCGGTCGCGATCACGTCGCCGGGCTCGAGGGTGAACGAGCGCGAGCAGTAGCTCACGATCTCGGCGACGCCGAAGTACATCTGCGACGTGTTCGCCGCCTGGACGACCTCGCCGTCGACGAGGCAGCGGATCGCCAGGTTCTGCGGGTCGGGGATCTCATCCGTGGTGACGATGGCCGGCCCGATGGGACAGAAGGTGTCGAGCGACTTCCCCCGGACCCACTGCCCGTCGCCGAACTGGATGTCGCGAGCCGAGACGTCGTTCAGGCAGGTGTAGCCGAGGACGTGGTCGAGGGCGTCGGCCACGAGCACGTCGCGCGCCGCGGTCCCGATGACGACCCCGAGCTCGGCCTCCCAGTCGACCTGCTGGGTCAGCGCCGGGTCCCACCGGATCTCGGCTCCGTCGCCGACCACGGCGCTCGGGAACTTGGCGAAGACGAGCGGCGCCGGCGGAGCCTCGGCCTGCTCCTCATCGACGTGCTCCCGGTAGTTCCGGCCGATCGCGACGACCTTACCGGGACGCGGGATGGGCGCGAGGACCGCGCCGTGGCCGACCGGCCGTCCGTCGCGGGCGATGCGGTCGGCATCCGCCCCGACGCGCAGCGCCGCCACCGCGGACCGCCCACCACGGAGGAGATCGGCGATCGTCGTCGGGCCGTCGTCGACCAGCGCCGCCGCAGCAAGCCACCGCTCGCCGGCCTGGACGCCGAGTGTCTCCCCGCGCTCGGTGCGACGGCTGATGAGGCGCACAGGTCCTCCGGGTCGTTCAGTATGTTGGTCGACGGACGGTGGACTGGACGATACGATACGCTTGGTGCGGCCGTCAACCAGCACCGACCGACATTTGCCTTGAGGAGCGACGTGCCGATCGACCCCGCGAAGCGCCGCCCGCTCGGCCGCACGGGCCTGATGGCGACGCCGCTCGGATTCGGCGGGGCGCCGATCGGCGGCCTCTACCGGCCCGTCGCCGACGACGACGCGATCGCCGTCGTCCGGCGGGCATGGGACCTCGGCATCCGGCTGTTCGACACGGCGCCGCTCTACGGCTACGGGGCGTCCGAGCGCCGCGTCGGGGCTGCGCTGGCCAACCGGCCGCGCGACGCGTTCGTCCTCTCGACGAAGGTGGGCCGGCTCGTCGCGGAAGTCGGCCGCATCCCGCCCGGCGCCGAGATCGACCGGCAGGTTCTCGACGGCCGCGAGGACGGCGCATACGCCGGGACGGCCGGCCGGAAGGTGCTCTTCGACTTCAGCGCCGACGGCGTCCGCCGCTCGATCGACGAGAGCCTCGAGCGCCTCGGGCTGGATCGGATCGACATCGCCCTCATCCACGATCCCGACGACCACTGGGCGGCGGCGATCGGCGGGGCCTATCCGGCGCTCGCCAGGCTGCGCGAGGAGGGCACGATCCGGGCGATCGGGGCGGGGATGAATCAGTCGGCGATGCTGGCCCGGTTCGCCCGGGAAGGCGACTTCGACGTGTTCCTGCTCGCCGGCCGCTACACCCTCCTCGATCACGAGGCGCTCGCCGAGCTGTTGCCGGCCTGCGTCGAGCGAGGGATCGCCGTCGTCATCGGCGGCGTGATGAACTCCGGCATCCTCGCCGACCCGCGCGCCGGCAGCCGGTTCAACTACGAGGCGGCCCCTGCCCGGCTCGTCGCGCGAGCCGAGCGGCTCGCGGCCGTCTGCGGGCGACACGGGGTCGAGCTCAAGGCGGCGGCGGTCCAGTTCCCGCTGGCCCATCCGGCCGTTGCGGCGGTCCTCGCCGGCGTCCGATCGACGGCCCACCTCGAGGAGTACCCGCGCCTGTTCCGCGCCGCCATCCCCGGCGACCTGTGGTCCGAGCTCCGAGCCGATGGCCTCATCCCGCCGGAGGCTCCGACGCCGCCATGATCCGGGACCCGTCCGTCATCGACGCCCACCACCACCTCTGGGACCCGGCCACCGCCGACTACCCCTGGATGACCGACGACCTGGCCGCCATCCGACGCCGCTTCGACACCGATGATCTCGCGCCACTGCTCGCCGCCGCCGGCGTGGATGCGACGGTTCTCATCCAGACGCGGTCGAGCGTCGCCGAGACCGAGGAGTTCCTGGCTGTCGCCGACACCAGCCCGTTCGTCGCCGGCGTCGCCGGCTGGCTCGACCTGACCGACGCGGGGATCAGCGACGCGATTGCCCGCCTTCGGTCCCTCACCGGCGGGGAGCGCCTCGTCGGGATCCGCCACCAGGTCCACGACGAGCCGGACCCGGACTGGCTCCGCCGGCCCGACGTCCGGCGCGGCGTCGCGGCCGTCGGCTCGGCAGGGCTCGTCTACGACCTGCTGGTTCGGACGCGCGAGCTGCCCGCCGCCCTCGACCTCGCCCGGGATCTCGCCGCCGTCCCGTTCATGATCGATCACCTGGCCAAGCCGCCGATCCGGGATGGCACGCTCGGACCGTGGGCCGACGCCGTGGCGCCCTTCGGCGAGCTGCCGAACGTCTCGGCCAAGGTCTCGGGCCTCCTGACCGAGGCGGACTGGGCCCGCTGGACCGTCGATGATCTCGTGCCGCCGATCCGCCACGCGCTGGACGTGTTCGGTCCGGAGCGCTTGCTGTTCGGCTCCGACTGGCCCGTCTCGCTGCTGGCCGCGCCGTATGAACGGGTCGTGGCGGCCACGATCGAGGCGCTCGATCGGGCGGGGCTCGCAGCGTCGGATCGCGCCGCCGTGATGGGGCTGAACGCGGCGCGGGTCTACCGGCTCGCCTGACCCACGAGTGGCGCGTCGAGGCGGCGGAGCGGGTCGACGAGCTGGTCGGCCAGCGACCGCAGGTCGGCGACGAGGAGTGGGACGCGCTCGTCGGTCGCCCGGACCTTGAGGAGCGTGATGCTGGCGGCGTGCGGGCCCTCGCCGGGCTGGCGGCCCGGGATCGCGATCCCGTAGCAGACCACGCCCTCCATCGTCTCCTCGTGGTCGATCGCGTAGCCGCGGGCGCGGACGCCGTCGAGGTCGGCGCGGAGCGCGGCGACCGAACGGTGGGACTTGGCGGTCGCTGCCGGCAGCTCGATCACCCCGGCGAGCCGCCGGTCGAGCTCGGCCGGATCGAGCGACGCCAGGGCGGCCTTGCCGGTCGCGGTGCTCGTCGCGGGGAGACGGCGGCCGATCTGCGACGTGAGGCGGACCGGCTGGCGGCCGTCGTGGCGGGCAAGGTACGTCATCTCCAGCCCGTCGAGGACGGCGAGCTGGACCGTCTCCTCCGACGCGACCGGGAGGCCGCGGGCCGCCTCGTAGAACTCCTGGACCATGTCGACCGCGACGAGGTACGCGCCGCCCAGCTCCGCGAGCCGGCGACCGAGGGCGAACCCCGTCCCCACCCGGCGGACGAGGCCGACGTCGGCGAGCGCGCCGCAGATGTTGGCGATCGACGACTTCGGGAGCCCCAGACGCCGGGCGAGCTCGCTGGGGCCGAGGGCCACGGCGCCGTCCTCGGCGAGGACGTCGAGGATGGCCGCCGCCCGCGTCACGGCCGGGGCGAGGGACTCGCCCGAGCTGCCGTCGCGCGTCTCGTCCAGAGCGGCTGTCGCCATCGGCCCTCGTCCTTGGCCAGCCGGCTGGCTGGCGTTCGGCATCTTGACTCCGGCTTCCGGGTGGTCTAGTGTCCAGCCTACCGCCGTGTGTTCAGTATGTTGGACGACGGAACGTGGGTCAAGAGGAGGGCCAGCGTGGTGTCGCGGTTCCGATCGATCGCGGCAGCGATCGTTCCGATTCTTGTTTTGACGGCCTGCAGCCCGACGGCCAGTCCGTCCGCATCGTCACCACCGGCGTCGACCGGGACGGCGTCGACCCCGCCGAGCGCGCCGGCGGCGTCCGCATCGCAGGTCGCGGCCGCTTCGCCGGGCACGAAGTTCAAGGGCGTCAACGTCAACATCCTCACCTTCAACGGGCCGCAGGTCGCGGAACCGCTCCAGCGGCGCGCCCCGGACTGGGAGCAGCTGACCGGTGGCCACGTGAACGTCGTCGCGGTCGGCTTCCAGACGATCTACGACAAGGCCCTGCTCGACGCGTCGACCGGGACGAACTCCTTCGACGCCTACGTCTTCGATCCTCAGTGGATGGGCGACTTCACGGGCCCGGGCTATCTGCTCGACCTCACCGATCGCGTGAAGAACGACCCGCAGCTCGACTGGAACGACATCAGCGCGTTCCATCGTGATTTCAACGCGACCTACAACGGCAAGGTCTACACGATCCCGCTCGACGGCGACTTCCACATGGTCTATTACCGGACGGACCTCCTCGCGAAGGACGGACTCAAGCCACCCGCGACGTGGGACGACTACCTCGCGATCGCCCAGAAGTACAACGGGCAGGATCTCAACGGCGACGGCCAGCCTGACTACGGCTCGTGCATCGCCAAGAAGAAGGGCGCCCAAAGCTACTGGTGGATCATCTCGATCGCCGCTGGGCTCCTCCAGGCCAAGGGCACCAATGACGGCGCGTTCTTCGACACCAGCAACATGAACCCGCTGTTCGGCCCGAACGAGGCCATGACGAAAGCCCTCGAAACCTATGCCAAGACGGCCGAGTTCGGCCCGCCCGACGAGCTCAACCAGGACGTCGGTGGGTCGCGTGGCCTGTTCACCACCGGCCGCTGCGCGCTGACGATGGACTGGGGCGACATCGGCACCCTGGCCCCCGGCACC
>VBFG01000160.1:4758-7917 GCA_005882635.1 Chloroflexota bacterium
CCCCGGCTGGAAGCAGGTCCTCGATCGAGCCACGGGCAAGCTCGTCGCTTGTGACGCCACGACCTGCCCGAACGCCGTCGACGGCGTGAACTACGCGCCATTCGCATCGTTCGGCGGATGGTCCGGGGCGATCAACGCCAAGTCGCCGAAGGCGAACCAGGACGCCGCGTACGACTTCCTCTCGTACATGAGCTCACCGGCCATCTCGGCCGTCGACGTGACCCTCGGCAGGACCGGCTTCAACCCCTATCGGACGTCCCAATTCACGAACAAGCAGCCGTGGCTCGATGCCGGCCTCAGCCAGGCTGCAACGGACAACTACCTCGGGGCGATCAAGTCGACGCTCGAGAACAAGAACATGGTCCTCGACCTGCGGATCCCGTTGACCAAGCGGTACGAGCAGGATGTGCTCGACACTGCGGTTTCGCAGTACCTCGCCAAGGAGCTCGACGCCGCCGGCACCGAGCAGGCGATCGCGGACGGATGGAATGCCATCACCGACGAGGCCGGAAAGGACAAGCAGCTCGCTGCCTACGTCGCCAGTCTTGGCGTCCAGCGATAGCTCGATCGACGCTGCGCCCCAAGAGCCGGTCCCCTCGGGATCGGCTCTTCGGGTAAGAGCGGCGCGCCAGGCGACGGGCACGCTCGGCGCGTGGCGCTCCGATGGCGCGGCCAGGTGGCTGTTCATCTGGCCCGCCGTGCTCCTCATCCTCGTCCTGTCGATCTTCCCCCTGGTCGCGTCCGTTGCCCTGTCCCTGTCCAGGCTCGCGTTCCACCAGGGCGGCGTCGACCTCAAGCTCATCGGCTTTGCGAATTACCAGCAGCTCCTGTTCGGGCTGGAGCGATCCCATTTCCTGGGTGTCCTGAGGACACCGAACCTCATCGGCTGGGCGATCGTCATCGCCACCGCGGCCCTCACCGCCGCTGCCTGGATCCGATCGGCTCGCAGCGGACGGGTCCGCCCGATGGGCCTGATCCTCCGGCTGATCGGCGGCCTGCTCCTCCTCGGCTCGGTGTGGATCCTCGTCCAGGCGCTTGCGAGCGACGGCGGGCGGCCCGGCGCGCTGATCGTGACCCTGATCTTCGTGTTCGCCGGGATCCTGTTCCAGTACACGCTGGGTCTCGGCCTGGCGATGCTGCTCGTCCAGCAGATTCCCTGGCGACGCTTCTTCCGGATCGTCTTCCTGGTCCCGCTCACGATCACACCGGTCGGCGTCGGCTACATGTTCCTGATGATGACCGACACGTCGAAGGGCCCACTCGAGCCGATCTGGGTCGCGCTCGGCCTGCGCAACTTCACGTGGGTCACCGATCCCTGGCTGGCGCGGCTCGCCGTGATCATCGGCGATACGTGGCAGTGGACCCCGTTCGTGTTCATCGTTCTACTCGCGGCGCTGGAGAGCCTGGACCAGGAGGTCCGTGAGGCGGCGCTCGTCGATGGGGCCGGCCGGTGGCAGGCATTCCGCCACATCACGCTGCCGGCCATCCTGCCCGTGACGACCACGATCGTCCTCATCCGGCTGATCGAGGGCTTCAAGATCATCGACATGCCGAACATCCTCCTCGGAGGCGGCCCCGGCACCGCGACCCAATCGATGACGCTCCAGGCCTACATCGACTGGAACACGCTGAACCTCGGTCGGTCGGCCGCGATCGCGTACCTCCTCCTGATCCTTGTCTCCGTTGTCGCGACCGTCTATGTCGGCTTCGTCCGCAGACGGGTGACGGAGCTGGCATGAGGAATCCCTTCGGCAGGCGCTCGGTCACGGATCTGTCGCCGCCCGCGAAGCTCGGCGCATTCGTCGTGCTTCTGTTCTGGGCGTTCGTGGTCCTGTTCCCGATCTACTGGCTCCTGGTGACGTCGTTCAAGACGCCATACCAGGTCGACAAGGGCCCGTTCTACGTCCCGTTCGTCGACTTCCAGCCGACGCTCGACGCCTGGCGGTACATCCTCGTCGAGCTCGGCAACGACACGCTCCGGCCCTACCTGAACACGGTGATCGTGGGCCTGTCGAGCTCGGTGATCGCCCTCCTGATGGGAGCGGCGGCGGCCTACGCGCTGGTCCGGTTCACCTACCGTCCTCGGGTCGGGGTGATCGGCCTCGCGATCGGGTCCGTCGCGTTCGCATTCATCGCGACGGCGCTCGGGGCGCCATTCTTCCTCGCCGCGGGCTCCGGCGTCGCGATCTTCGCGATCCTCGCCCAGGCGATCGGCCGGCGGTTCACGCGGGCGATGGGCAACAGCGACATCGCGTTCTGGCTCATCTCGCAGCGGATCCTGCCGCCGATCGCGGTCGCGGTCCCGCTCTATGTCCTGTACCAGCAGATCGGCCTGCTCGACAATATCGTCGCGCTCATCGTCACCTACGTCGCGGCCAACCTCCCGATCGTCGTCTGGCTGATGCGCGACTACTTCGCCTCGCTGCCCCGCGAGCTCGAGGAGTCCGCCGCGGTCGACGGCGCATCGGTCTATCGGATCGTCCGGTCGATCGTGCTGCCGATCTCCGCGCCCGGGCTCGTCGCGACGTTCCTGATCGTCCTGGTTTTCGCCTGGAACGAGTTCCTCATCGCGCTGGTCCTGACAAGCGCGAACGCCCAGACGATGCCCCTCCAGGTCGCCGCGCAAAACGCCACGCGCGGCCCGCAGTGGTGGGCGATGTCGGTCCTGATCCTGATCATGATCACGCCGGTCGTCGCGATGGCCGTCGCGCTCGAGCGGTTCATCACCCGCGGCATCCTCGTCGGCGCGCTCAAGGGGTAGTCGATGCCCACGATCATCGAGCTCGACGTCGTCGATGTCCGCTTCCCGACGTCGCGGTCGCTCGACGGCTCCGATGCGATGAACCCCGACCCGGACTACTCCGCGGCGTACGTCGTCCTGCGGACCGACGCGGGTGACGGCCACGAGGGCCACGGCCTGACGTTCACGATCGGTCGCGGGACGGAGGTCGTCGTCGCGGCGGTCGGCGCACTGGAGCCGCTCGTCACCGGCCGGTCGGTCGAGGCGATCGAAGCCGACCCCGGCGGCTTCTGGCGGGACCTCGTCGGCGACAGCCAGCTGCGCTGGATCGGGCCGGAGAAGGGGGTCATCCATCTCGCGACCGCGGCGGTGGTCAACGCCGTCTGGGACCTCCTGGCGAAGCGCGCCGGCAAGCCGCT
>VBFG01000078.1 GCA_005882635.1 Chloroflexota bacterium
CGGCCGGCCACGATCGCGCCGGCGGCGTTGCCGCGCTCGAGGGCCACCAGTGGATCGAGGCCGCGGAGCAGGCCGGCGGCGAATGCGGCCGTGAGCGCGTCGCCGGAGCCAGTGCCGCAGACGACGTCAACGCGGATCCCCGGGATGGACCGTCGCCCCGATCGGGTCACGAGCGACACGCCTGCCGGGCCGTGCTTGAGGACGATCATCGCCGGGCCGCCGCCGCCGGCGCCGGCCGGAGTGGCGCCGCCGCGGGGTCCGATCGTCGGCCGCACGTGCGCGCCTTCGAACTCCTCGTCACTGCCGATGACCACGTCGCTCAGGGCGGCAGCCTCCTCCAGCAGGGCCGGGGCGTCGCTCGGCCGGTCCCAGAACGACGGTCGCCAGTCGACGTCGAGCAGGGTGAACGAGCCTTCGGGCCGGTGACCCGATCCCCGGCGCTCGGCGAGGATCCGGAGGGCTGTCGAGCGGGCGGGCTCGGCCGCCAGCAACGACCCGGAGAGGATCACGCCAGGCGCGGCCTCGACCAATCCCTTCGGGAGCTCGGTGCCGGTCAGCTGCGTCTCCGGCGCCGGGGCGGCGCGGTAGAACGTGACCGGGAACCGGTCCGGCGGCCAGACCTCGACGAAGGCCACCTGCGTCCTCGTCCCCGGGCACGTGTCGATCCCGGCGACGTCGACGCCTTCGGCCGCGAGGAACGCGCGAACGTGATCGCCATGACCATCGTCGCCGACGGCCGAGAGCAGGGCCGTTTCGACCCCGAGGCGGGCCAAACCGGTGGCGATGTTCCCGCCGAACCCGCCGACGGCCCGGACGAACGAGTCGGCGGCGGCGAGCGTGGTCCGCGGTGCTGCCGGCGTGAGGTCGACCCCGACCCGACCGGCGACGACTGCCTCGATCACGCTGCGCCGAGGAGCGTCACGCCCGGTGCTTGATCACGGCGTCGCGGAAGAGCGTGCCGACCCGCCGCGCCTCGTCGGCGCCGTCGCGCATCCGGAGGCCGAACGGCGCGAGGTTCGGGTCCCGGACGCCGATGCCGATGCTCATCGATCGCTCCAGCAGGGCGTCCGTCTGCGGCAGCATCCCCGCCCGATAGTCACCGTGCGAATGGCTCGGGTCGCCGCAATCGAACGGACAACCCTTGCCGCTGGCGGTCCGCTTCTCGAGCAGGTGGTTCATCCGACTGTACGTGTGCCAGCCGGATTCCGACAGCGTCTTCGACCCGACGTCGGCGGCCACCTCGCGGGCCATCTCGGCGTTCGGCAGGAGGACGACGAGATGCGTCGCGAGGTCGCCCTCGGGATCGGTCAGGGTCCGGTAGTCGATGATCGGAACCTCCTCGAGGATGTCCTTGACGATCGCCTTGTTGGCCCGCAGGTGGGAGGTGATCTGATCGAGCTTGCGGACCTGGCCGAGAAGGACTGCCCCTGACAGCTCCGTCATCCGGAGATTCATCCCGAGGAAGGGCCGCGGCGCATATTTCGACTCGAGCCGGTCAGGTGCGTGGCCCTGGTCGTGCATCGCGAAGCACCGTTCGTACAGGGTCTCGTCGTTCGTGACGATCATCCCGCCGTCGCCGCAGGTGATCGTCTTGAACTCGTTGAAGCTGAACGTGCCGGCAGCACCGAACCCGCCGACGCCGCGCCCTTCGTAGGTCGCCCCGAACGCCTGGGCGCAGTCCTCGATCAGCGGGATCCCGTGTCGGTCGGCGATCGCCTTCAGCTGATTAATGCGTGCCGGCGCACCCAGCATGTGGACCACCAGGATCGCCGCCGTCCGCGAGGTGATCCTCGCCTCCACGTCGACGGGATCGAGATTGAAGGTCTCATCGACCTCGGCGAGGACCGGCGTCGCCCCGGAGTAGACGATGGCCGAGATCGAGGCGACGTAGGTGAACCCCGGCACGATCACCTCGTCGCCGGCCCCGACGCCCAGGCTGAGGAGCGTGATCCAGAGCGCCGCCGACCCGCCGCCGTGGAGGCCCAGGCCGTATCGGACACCCGTGAGCTCCGCGATGGTCCGCTCGATGCGGTGGACCTTCGCCCCGAACGCGGGGTCGTCCGAGGGACCGTAGCGGCTCAGGTAGCCGCTCTGCATCACCTCCATCACCTCGGCCGTCTCCTCGGCGCCGATCAGCTCGATCCCGGGTCCGGGCATGCGGGTCTCCTGACTACTGGATGTCGATCCGCTGCTCGCGGCGCTTGCGGTCGTAGGCGCTGCGCGCGTCGCGCACCGAGGCCTGCTCGCTCGCGGCGGCCACCGGCACGTCCCACCACGATTCGAAGCCGGGCACGCGCTTCTCCGGGTCCGTCGGAACGGCGATCACGGTGATCCGGTCGGCGGTCCGGGCGGTCGCGAGCGCCTCCCGCAGCTCGTCGCGCGTATTCGCCTGGAGGGCGAGGGCGCCCATTGCCTCGGCGTGCGCCCGGAAGTCCACCGGGACGTACGGCCCGGTCAGGCGGTTGCGCGATGGATCGCGGAAACGGAGCTCGTTGCCGAAGTCCGGCACGCCGACGAGTCGCTGCAGGGCGAGGATGCACTGGAACCCGTGGTTGTCGAGGACGACGATCGTGAGCTTCAGCCCTTCGGCGACGGCCGTGACGATCTCCGAGTTCATCATGAGGTAGGAGCCGTCGCCGACCATCACGACGACCTCGCGGTCCGGATCCGCCAGCCGCACGCCGAGGCCTGCGACGATCTCGTAGCCCATGCACGAGAAGCCGTACTCGACGTGGTACGCCTTGGGGTCCTCGGCTCGCCACAACCGCAGGAGGTCGCCCGGCAGGCCCCCGGCCGCGCAGACCACCGTGGCGTGACCGCCGACCGCGTCGTTGACGATCCCGATGACCTCCGCCTGGCCGAGATCGCCCGGAGCGTCATCCCGCCCACGGAGGCCGGTGACGATGTCGTCCCACGTTCGCTTGAGCTCGGCGACGCGGTCCCGGTACGGGCGGGCCGTGCCCTGGTATCCGGTCGCGGCCAGCTTCACCTCGAGGGCGCAGATGGCCTCGCGCGCGTCCGCGACAATCGGGAGCGCGCGCAGCTTGTGGGCGTCCGTCGGCCGGACGTTGATCCCGATGAACGTCGCGTCCTGGTTCTGGAACGTCGTCCGTGACGCGGTGACGAAGTCGCCCATCCGCGTCCCCACCCCGATGACGACGTCCGCCTCGCGCGCGAGCCGGTTCGCCGCCACGCCGCCGTTCGTGCCGGCCGGGCCGGCGTTCATCGGATGGTCCCAGCTCAGGGCGCCTTTGCCCGCCTGCGTCTCGACGACGGGGATGCCGAACCGCGTCGCGAACGCCGCCAGCTCCTCGGTCGCCTCGGAGTAGATGGCGCCGCCGCCGACGACGATCAGCGGGGCCTTCGCGGCGCCGATCAGGCGGACGGCCTCGGCGAGGTCGGCCGGTTCCGGCTGGGGCCGCCGGACGCGCCAGACCCGCCGGTCGAAGAACCGCTCCGGCCAATCGAAGGCCTCGGACTGGACATCCTCGGGCAGGGAGATCGTGACCGCACCCGTGTCCGCTGGATCCGTCAGCACGCGGAACGCCTCGGGGAGCGACCCGAGTAGCTGCTCCGGGCGCGAGACCCGGTCGAAGTACCGGGACACGGGCCGGAACGCATCGTTCGCACTCACGTCCCGCTCGATGGGGTGCTCGACCTGCTGCAGGACAGGGTCCGGTGTCCGGTTCGCGAAGTAGTCGCTCGGGAGGAGGAGCACCGGGATGCGGTTGATCGATGCACCCGCCGCGCCGGTGATCATGTTCATCGCGCCGGGGCCCACGGAGGACGTGCAGGCGTACGTCCGGAGCCGGTTGCTGTGCCGAGCGAAGGCGGCAGCGAGGTGGACCTGGGCCTGCTCGTTCTGCGGCCGGAAGTAGGGCATGTCCTCGGCGTCGCCCAGCTCCTCGAGCGCCTGCCCGAGGCCCGCGACGTTGCCGTGGCCGAAGATGCCCCAGACGCCGGCGATGAATCGGTGCTCGCGACCGTCCCGCTCGACGTACTGGTTGGCCAGGAAGCGGACGATGGCCTGACCCACGGTCAGCCGGACGGTGTCCATCGATCCCTCCTTGCGCAACCGATTGCAAAGACGGTATCATCGCGCCTCGCCTCACGTCAATATCGGGTCGGGAGGATCGCTGCCATGGCCCCTGGGCGCGCCGCCCTGGCGACGCCGCTGGCGCGGCCGATCGACCTGTCCGCTGCGTGGAACGCGTCCGATGAAGATCTCGCGGCGCGGTTCCACCCGCGCTACGCGGGGGCCCTGGCGCGACTGCCCGATGGTCCGGCGGTCTTCCGGGGCCTGCCGTTCGCGCTCGGCCGGCGCTCGCTCGGCCGACGCTGGCTGCTGCTCGATCGCGAGCTGTCGATCGCCATCCCGGGGGAGGGCCGGGCGAGCCATCTCGTCGTCGCGCATCTCGCCGACAGCGCCCGTGACCAGGACGGGGAGCGCCCGCCCGGCACGCCGGTCGGCTGGGTCCTGCCGACCGGCGAGCCGCTGGCCGGATACGAGATCGCATTCGCCGACGGCGGCACGCGGCTGTTCGAGATCCGGCGCCGGTTCGAGATCGCCGACGGGATCATCGGCTGGGGCTTCGTGCCGTTCGCCGCGGTCGGCCATCGCGCGGAGGAGGCCCTCGACTGGCGCGGCCCGCATGCCCGCCAGGCGCCGGGTCGCTCCGTCGCCGCCGGCCAGGCGGGACTCCTGGCGATGCTTCCGGGCTCCTGGGGCGCCGCCCAGACGGGCGTCGTCGATTTCGTCCCCACGCCCGACGACGACGCGACCTACTGGCTCCATTCGATCCCGCTCGGCCCGGCCGCCGTGCCGGTCGCCGTCCGGCTCGTGCCGCTCGGCGGCGACCGGCCGGGCAGCGCCGTCGCGGTCGCCGCGCTGACCCTGTACGACGGAACCGCCGATCCCCTCCAGCTGACGCCGCGGCGGCAGCTCCTGATCGAGGATGGGCCACCGGGCCTGCCCGAGCTGGACCTCGGGATCGCCATCAGCTCACGCCCGACCGAGCGGTCGGCGGCGGCCCTCGCGCCCGGGCCCACCGGCTGGGGCCCGCCCCGTCCGGATCCCGGCGTGGCCTCCGCCGAGCCCGCGGCGCAGGCGGCCGCTGCGATCGTCGACATCGCCGCGGCGCGGGATGCGCGGATCCGGCTCGCCGGGTGGGAAGTCGCGGTCGCGGACATCGGCTCCGGGGTGTCGAGCCCGGACGGCCGCACGCGAATCCGGCCGTTGCCACCGGCCGACGTGCGGGTCGACGTCCGGATCGAGGCCGACGATGCGGCGGCACCGTCGCGGGTGCGGTTCATCGCCGCGGACGGACGGTACCTGCCCCCGCTCGGCCATCGCGAGGAGATCAACCCGGGACTGCTCGAGGACACCGGTGCGGGCGTCGTCCTCGGTGGCGCCACCTATGCTTACGTGCCGGGTGCCTTCCAGATCGACCTGCCGCTGGGAAGCATTCAAGTCGAGGTCGTCAAGGGCTTCGAACACCGGCCGGTGCGCCGCACGTTCGTCGTGGATCAGCACACCCGCGACGTCGTGATCTCGCTCGACCGCGCGCTCGATCTTCGCGGGGGCGGCTGGCGATCGGCGGATCCGCACGTCCATTTCCTCGCGCCGTCGACGGCGCTGCTCCAGGCGGCCGCGGAGGACGTGACCTTCGTCCACCTCCTGGCCACGCAGCTCGGCGATGCCTTCACGAACGTGACGGACCTCGCGTGGGGCTCCCAGTCCGATCCCGACGGGCGGCACGCCGTCATCGTCGGCACGGAGAACCGCCAGAACGTGCTGGGCCATCTCGCCCTGCTCGGCGCGCGGCGTCCGATCCTGCCCCTCGCCTCGGGAGCATCACCCGAGGGCCGGATCGGCGGGGCCGTGGCCGAGCTCCTCGGCGATTGGGCGGATCGCTGTCACGCGGAAGGCGGCCTCGTCGTCGCCGCGCACTTCCCGTTGCCCTACGCGGAGATCGCGGCCGACATCGTCGCCGGCCAGATCGACGCGGTCGAGATGCAGACGTTCGCTCCCGGACTCGACAGCCCGTCCATCCTCGAGTGGTACCGCTTCCTCAACTGCGGAATCCGTGTGCCGGTCCTCGGCGGCACCGACAAGATGTCCGCCGAGATGGTGCTCGGCGGCATCCGGACCTACGCCCGGCTCGATCCCCGCGGGGCGCCGACCTTCGCCGCCTGGGCCGACGCCGTCCGGGCCGGCCGGACGTTCGCCACCGCCGGGCCGATCCTCGAGCTGACCGTCGACGGCCATGAGCCCGGCGACGTGATCCGGCTCCGGGCCGGTGGCGGTCGCCTTCCGGCGCGAGCCCGGGCGCGCTCGGCCCAGCCGATCATCGGCTCGGTCGAGCTGGTCATGAACGGGCTCGTGGTCGCGGAGCGGACCGTGCCGCAAGCGACCGATGACCTCGTCCTCGACGCCGAGATCGCGGTCGAGGCCGGCGCCTGGATCGCGGCTCGGTCGCGCAGCGACCACGAGATCCATTCGGCGTACAACTCGAGCATGGCGGCCCACACCTCGCCGGTCTACGTCGAGGTCGTCGACCGGCCGCTCTTCGTGGCCGCCGACGCGACCGCCATCCTGGCCGTTATCGACGGCGTCGTCCGCTGGCTGGAGACGACGGCGACCGTCGCCGAACCGGCCGTCCGGGAGCGGATGGTCCGACGGGTCGGCGCCAGCGGCGCGACCCTCCGCGACCGCATCGGCTCGACCAGAGGGGAGCAGTCCTGACGTGAAGATCGCGCTCGACCCATACATGCTCCGCGACCGACCGTTCGGCGAGGTCTGCCGGATCGCTGCCGACATCGGCTACGACTCGATCGAGCTCTCGCCGCGGCCGGATTTCATCCCGTTCTTTACGCACCCGCGGGCGGACCGGGCAATGGTCGCTGAGTTCCGGACCGCGCTCCAGGAGACGGGGCTGGAGCTCGCCTCGATCCTGCCGCTCTATCGCTGGTCGAGCCCGGACGAGGACGAGCGCGTCGCCGCGGTCGGCTACTGGAAGCGGGCGATCCAGCTCGCCGTCGACGTCGGCTGCCCGGTCATGAACTCCGAGTTCAACGGCCGCCCGGAACAGGCGGCCCGGAGCGAGGCCCAGCTGTGGAAATCGCTGGATGAGCTCCTGCCGATCTTCGAGCGTGAGGGGATCCGCCTGAACCTCGAGGCCCACCCCGACGACTTCATCGAGCGCAACACCGATGCCGTCGATCTCGTCCGGGGCATCGATTCAGCGCTCGTCGGCTACGTGTTCTGCACGCCCCACACCTTCTACCTGGGCGACGACGTCGCGGCGATGATCGAATACGCGTCACCGGTTCTCGCCCAGGTCCACGTCGCCGACGTCCTCAACCACCGGGCGTCGTCGGGCAACCGCTACATCGTCAACCCGCCGGGCTCGTCAGCCCGCGTCCACCAGCACCTCGACATCGCCCAGGGCGAGGTGGACTTCGCGGCCTGTTTCGAGGCGCTCCGGAAGGTCGGTTTCGACGGGATCCTGACCAGCTGCGTCTTCGCCTGGGAGGAGCGCGCCATCGAGTCATCGCGGTTCATGTTCGAGCGGATCCAGACGTTGCTGGCCGCCGCACGGCCGGCGAAGGCCTGAGCCGCTCGGCGGGTCGGTCGCTCTCGAGCTCCGCGACACGAACCGTGCCGCCGCCGCGGATCGCGCGGTCGGCGGCCGCCGCGACGAGGAACGCCGCACGGCCGTCGGCACCCGATGGGCTGACGGGCTCGTCGCACTGGATCGAGCGGGCGAACGCGCGGGCCTGGTCGGTGTAGGCGGCGGCGAAGCGCGGCGTCGACGGCGGGGACGCGTCCCAGCGAATGCCGCCCTCCCAACCGATCGCCGACCCGCTCGCGATCGGCAGACCCCCGATGAACGCGCTGGCGGCCGTTCCGTGGACCTCGGTGCGAACGTCCTCGCCGAAGGCAACGCGGCGGCTGAGCTCGATGCTGCCGATGGCGCCACTCGCGAACTTCAGGTTCACGACCGCGGTGTCGACGTCGTCCGAGGCCGCCACCTCCGGAAAGAGCTGGACGGAGCCGGTCGCCTGGACCTCGGTGATCTCGGAGCCCATGAGGAAGCGGGCCGAGTCGAACTCATGGGTGCCCATGTCGAGCATGATCCCGCCGCCGGTCCGCGGGTCGAGGACCGCCGGTGGCGGCGGATCCACGTCGTACTGCCGGCTCGTGAACAGGAGGAGACGACCGAGCTCCCCGGCGACGATCCGGGCGTGGGCGCGGACGTGGTCCGGGTCGTGCCGACGCATGAACCCGACCTGCAGCCGGACCCCGGCTCGGTCCACGGCCGCGAGGATCGCGTCGGTGTCGGCCAGGTCGAGCGCCAGCGGCTTCTCGCACAGGATGTCCCGCCCGGCGGACGCGGCCGCCTCGACGACCTCCCGGTGATGGACGGACGAGACCGCGACGAGCACGGCATCGACGCCCGGCGCCGACACCGCAGCGAGCGGATCGGCGAACGCCGCGGCGCCGATCTCGTCGGCGAGGTGGCGGGCGGCGCGGCCGTCCACGTCACCGATCGCGACGATCCGCAGCTCCGGCGCACCGGCGGCGATCAGCTGCGCGTGGCTCCTGCCCATCCGCCCGGCACCGATGACCGCCAGGCCGATCCGAGGAAGTGGCATCCCGCTCCGTCATCGATGCAACTGGTCCGGACCCGATGGTAGCCGAACCAAGTAGGCTCAAGGAAATCGGTTGCGCAGCCGCCGAGGATCGCCAGCACGATCGCGAAGTCTGACGGACGGCCGAGCCCGCCGATTGGCCCGCTCGCCGTCCAACTGCTACCATCCGCGTTCGGCCCGGCACCCCCCGCCGCGCCGACCTGCCCCAGACACCGCTCAGAGAGGTTCGACCCCTTGGCCAAGACGCCTCGCACCTGGACGGGCGCCCGAACGCCGTCGGGCTTGAAGCGCGTCCGTCAGGCCGAGCGCCGGCGCGACATCCTTCAGCCGCGGCGGAGCGCAGCGAAGACGTTCGTCAGTGCCGCCCTGAGCGTGGCTACCCACGACGCCGATCCCGAGACCGCCGCCCAGGCACTCGCCGACGCGCACGCCGCGCTCGACCGGGCGGCGAAGGTCGGCGCGATCCATCCGAACGCGGCCGCCCGGCGCAAGTCGCGCCTGACCCTGAAGTTCAACGCCGCGACCGGCGGAGCCGCCGTCCAGACGGCCGGCCGGGTGACGAAGACGACGTCGAAGGCGCAGGCCCAGAAGGCGGCGAAGAGCCGGATCGCGGTCGGCAAGGCCAACAAGGCGAAGGGCGCCCAGACCGCCGCGGGCAAGGCTCGGGCGGCGGTGTCGAAGACGACCCGGACCGAAGCCGCCGCCGCGGCAACGGGCGCCGAGCTCACGGCGGCATCGCCCAAGAAGGCGGCGGCCAGACCGGCGGCCAAGGCGACCGCCAAGGCTGCGCCGAAGGCGACCGCCAAGGCCGCGCAGAAGGCGACCGCGACGAAGGCGACGACCGCCAAGAAGGCACCCGCCCGGAAGCCCGCCGCAAAGAGCTAGCCAGCTCACCAGCCGCCTGAACGCCCCGGACTCGCTCCGGGGCGTCGTCACGCCTGGGCCAGGTTGACGGCCCGGCCGCGCGGGCTACGCTCCGACGATGGACGTCGGACGAGCCGAGGCGCCACCCTTCTGGCCGTTGCTGATCGCCCCGCTCCTCGTGGTCGGCGGGATCGTCCTGCTGTGGATCTCGAACGAGCTCGTCGTCATCGGCCCGTTCGATCGAGCGACCTTCGGTTGGGCGGTGCCGATCCCGATGATCCTCGTCGCCCCGGCCGTTGCGGGGCTCGCGGCCCGCTTGACCGGCGACGCGACCGCCCGAACCGTCTTGGTCGGCCTCGCCGTTGGACTCGGCGCGTTCATCGACCTCTGGCTCACGATCGTCGTCGACCGGATCGGCTGCAATCCCGTCAGCGACAAGGCGGGCGTCCTCGCGTACGTCGCCCCGATCGGCATCGTGGCCGGCCTCGGGTTCTTCCTCGCCGGCCGGGTGGCCCGGCGCCGGCGCGAGCGGCCGGTGGCCGCGTTCTTCGTCGCCACGGCCGTGGCGATTGCCGCCGGCGTCGCGACCCTGATGACATTCGCGGCGGAGTTCCAGGGCGTGACCTGCGTTCCCGTCCCGTCGCCGGGCTGAGGTCAGCCGGGAACGGTCCGCGCGACTCGACTTGGCTTCGGCCGGAAGACTCCGTACAGCAGGCCCCCGCCGAGACCGCCGACGAGCGTCAGGACCAGCACGGTCCCTGCCGCCGACCCCTGCTGGCGCCAGTACAAGCGGGTGAAGGCGTCGACGTCGGCCACGCCGCCGGCCGCCAGCTCCGGGCCGGAGCCCTGGGCGAGGTAGCGCGCATAGACGCAGCCGGCGCCGTTCTGGCAGGAGGGCGGAATCGGTTGACGGGTGTCGCTGTCGATGCGGTTGAAGTCCGGATAGCCGTTGTCCCCGAAGAAGAACAGGACCTTCACGACCAGCAGCAGCCCGGCCATCGTCAGCCCGGTGACGAGGCCGGCGGCCGTGGCATTGGCGACGATCCGCCGCCATGGCCCGAGCGCTCGGTCGCTCCGCTGGTTCGCGTAATAGCCGATCAGGAGGCCGGCGGGCAGCGCGATGAGCCAGTAGATCGGCTCGATCGGGATGACGAGCAGGAAGCTGGCGGCGATCGTGAGGGCCATGCCGACCCCGACACCGGCGGCGACGAGCGCCCCGCGGTCGATGACGCGATTCACGACACCGGCGCCGGCGACCCCGCGATCGACGAGCGTTCGCGCGTCCTCTGGAGCCGGGCGCCGACCGCCTCTGGACCGAGGTACAGGGCGGCATCGCCGAGCTCCTCCTCGATCCGCAGCAAGCGGTTGTACTTCGCCACCCGCTCGCTCCGCGACGGCGCACCCGTCTTGATCTGGCCGGTGCCCATCGCCACGACGAGGTCGGCGATCGTCGTGTCCTCGGTCTCGCCTGAACGATGCGAGACGACGGCGGTCCAGCCGACCCTCCGCGCCATCTCGATCGCGTCGATCGTCTCGGACAACGTCCCGATCTGGTTGAGCTTGATCAGCACGCTGTTGGCAGCGCCTTCGCCGATCGCTCGGCCGATGCGGTCCGTGTTCGTGACCAGGAGGTCGTCGCCCACGAGCTGGACGCGGCCGCCGAGCCGCCGGGTCAGCTCGGCCCAGCCCGACCAGTCGTCCTCTGCGAGGCCGTCCTCGATCGAGATGATCGGGTATCGATCCACCCACTCCGACCAGAGGTCGATCAGCTCGCCCGAGTCGAGCGTCCGGTTCTCCTTCGCCAGCCGGTAGCGAGTCGGACCACCGTCGATGCCACCTCCCTCCTCCACCAGCTCGGTCGTCGCCGGATCGAGGGCGATCGCGACCTCCTCGCCGGGTCGATAGCCGGCCTTCTCGATGGCCCGAAGGATCACCTCGATCGCCGCCTCGTTCGATCCGAGCGAGGGCGCGAACCCGCCCTCGTCCCCCTGGCCGGTGGCGTGACCGTCGTGATGGAGGATCGAGCGGAGAGTGGCGAAGATCTCGGCGCCTGCCCGGAGGCCTTCGGAGAACCGGGAGAACCCCATCGGCATGACCATGAACTCCTGGAAGTCGGTCGAGTCCTGGGCATGCTTGCCCCCGTTGAGGATGTTGAACATCGGGACCGGCAGGATCCGGGCGCCGACGCCCCCGAGATAGCGATACAGGGGCAGGTCGTGGGCCGCTGCCGCCGCGTGGGCGCAGGCGAGCGAGACTCCGAGGATGGCATTGGCGCCGAGGTTCCCCTTGTTCGGGGTGCCATCGAGCTCGATCAGGAGGCGGTCGATGCCGGCCTGATCAGCGGCATCGAGCCCGACGAGCTCGGGCGCGATCCGGTCGGTCACGTTGCGAACCGCAGTCAGGACGCCTTTCCCGCCGTACCGACGCTTGTCGCCGTCGCGCAGCTCGACGGCCTCGTGGGCCCCGGTCGAGGCGCCCGACGGGACGGCCGCACGCCCGACCGAGCCGTCACCGAGCAGCACGTCGACCTCGATCGTCGGGTTGCCGCGGGAGTCGAGGATCTCGCGGGCGTCGACGGCGTCGACGATCGTGTTCACGACTTGACCCCTGACGCAGCCGGCGTCCGTCTCGCCGCCGTCGATCCCTCATCGGTCGGCCGGTCCTGGAGCACGGCGATGCCGGGCAGCTCGCGGCCTTCGAGGAACTCGAGCGACGCGCCGCCGCCGGTGCTGATGTGGGTGAACTTGGCGGTGAGGCCCTGCTGCTCGATCGCGGCCACGCTGTCGCCGCCGCCGACGACGACCGTCACGCCTTCCTCCGCACGCGCGGCGAGATAGCGCGCGATCGCGTTCGTCCCATGGGCGAACGACGGGATCTCGAAGACGCCGAGCGGCCCGTTCCAGAGGACGGTCCGCGCGTCGGCCAGCGCCGCCTCGATCGCAGCCCGGCTCTGCTCGCCGAGATCGACGATGTGCCACGAGGCCGGGAACTTCTCGGTGCCGACGGTCTTGTACTCGGTCCCGCGGGTGACCTCCTTGGCGATGATGACGTCGACCGGCAGGACGACCTCGACGCCGGCCTTCTCGGCCGCCGCGAGGATCCGCCGGGCGTCGTCGACTCGATCGTGCTCGGCCAGGCTCTTCCCGACGGACTTGCCCTGGGCGAGGAGGAACGTGTTGGCCATCCCGCCACCGAAGACGAGGAGGTCGACTTTCGTGAGCAGGTGCTCGATCACCGGTATCTTGTCGCTGACCTTGGCCCCGCCGAGGATCGCCGCGAACGGCCGCTCCGGGTTCTCGAGGAGGCGGCTCAGAACGGTGATCTCGCGCTCCATGAGGAGGCCGGCATAGGCCGGCAGCAGTCGGGCGATGCCGACCGTCGAGGCGTGGGCGCGGTGGGCCGTCCCGAATGCGTCGTTGACGAAGACGTCGGCGTACGACGCGAGCGCCTGGGCGAAGGTCGGGTCGTTCTTCTCCTCCTCCGCGTGGAAGCGGAGGTTCTCGAGGAGGATCGTCTCGCCGGGCCGCATCCGCTTGACGGCATCCTCCGTGCCGATCCCGAGCGCATCGCCGGTGACCGGCACGTTGCGGCGGAGCAGCTGGCCCAGCCGCTGGCCGACCGGGCGAAGACGGAGCCCGTCCTGGACCTTCCCGTCGGGCCGGCCGAGATGGCTCGCCAGGACCACCCGGGCCCCTTCGTTCAGGAGGGTCACGATCGTCGGCAGCGCGGCGCGGATGCGCGAGTCGTCGGTGACCTTGCCGTCCGCCAGCGGGACGTTGAAGTCGACGCGGACGAAGACGCGCTTCCCGGCCGCGTCGAAGTCCCGAATGGTCAGCTTGTCCATCGTGAGTCGTTCCGCGGGGCGATCAGGCGGCCGCGACCGGCAGCCGAGCTGCCACGAACCCGATCAGGTCGGCGACGCGGCAGCTGTAGCCCCATTCGTTGTCGTACCAGCTGATGACCTTCACCATCGTCCCGTCGAGGACCATGGTCGACTCGGCGTCGATGATCGACGACCGGGGATCGCCCCGGAAGTCGGTGGAGACGAGCGGCTCGTCGCTCACGCCGAGGATGCCCTTGAGCTTGCCGGCGGCCGCGGCGCGGAACGCGTCGTTGACCTCCTCGACCGAGGTCGGCCGGGAGACGTCGGCCGTGAAGTCGACGACACTGACCGTCGGCGTCGGCACGCGCAGGCTGAAGCCGTCGAACTTGCCCTTCAGGTCGGGGATCACGAGGGCGAGCGCCTTGGCCGCGCCGGTCGTCGTCGGGATGATGTTCTGGCCGGCTGCCCGCGCCCGGCGGGGGTCCTTGTGGGCGACGTCGAGGATCCGCTGGTCGTTCGTGTACGAGTGGATCGTGTTCATCAACCCGCGCTCGATCCTGAGCAGGTCATGGACGACCTTGGCGGCCGGCGCGAGGCAGTTCGTCGTGCAGCTGGCGTTGCTGATCACGTGGTGGGCGGCAGGGTCGTAGCGATCCTCGTTGACGCCGAGGACGATCGTGATGTCCTCACCCTTGGCCGGGGCGCTGATGACGACCTTCTTTGCGCCGGCGTCGATGTGCGCCTTCGCCTTGTCGGCGTCGGTGAAGATGCCGGTCGACTCGAGGACGATGTCGACGCCCATCGCGCCCCATGGAAGGGCGGCCGGGTCCTTCTCCTTGAGGACCTTGATCTCGCGGCCGTCGATGATCAGCGCGTCGTCGGTGTGGTCGACGGTTCCCGGATAGGCACCGTAGGTCGAGTCGTGCTTGAAGAGCAGGGCGTTGAGTGACGTCTCGACTAGGTCGTTGACGGCGACGACCTCGACGTCCGGCGTCCGCTCGATCATCGCCTTGAGCGACTGACGACCGATCCGGCCGAAGCCGTTGATGCCGACGCGAACTGCCATCGTGTGCTGTCCTCCGCGAGCGCAGGCGCCGGTCGGCGGCCCGCTGGTGTTCGTCGATTGGCGCCAGGCGCGGGCGCCTCGTGGGCGCGGGCATACGCCTCGTTGTGATGCCCTCATCGTACGCTGTCGGGAATCTGAACGGCCCCCGCCGTCGGGCGGGGGCCGTGCTCTGGACGAATTCGGGTCGGCGTCAGCCGCCGATCTTGAAGACCTTGTTGCCGCACTTCGGGCAGGTGCCCTGCAGCGCCGGCTTGCCGTTCTTCATCGTGATCCGCTGCGGGTTCTGGACTTCGACCTTCATCTTGTCCTTGACGCAGTAGGCTTCGGCCATGGAGCGGGCTCCTCCTCGGTTCAGCGTGGCGTCACGGGACGCTCGTCCCGTGTCCGCATCTCACGATCATTTCCAGAGGGACGGGCGCCAGCGGTCCGTCCCGGCATCGCGCTTCTGGCGATCCATGTCCGCGAGGATCAGGAGCGCCTCGAGCCCCGTCTCCACGCAGGCGGCTTCCGCCTGGTCCTTCGCCGCTCCCTCGATGAACGCTCCGGTGGTCCGCTGCGCGTAGACCGCGCAGACGACGCCGGCGCGACACCGAGCGAGTGTCGAGAGCACCAGCAGGGCCGACGCCTCCATCTCGAAGTTCATGACGCGCTGGCGCGCCATGTCCTCCGCCAGGTCAGGGTAACGGATGGGCAGCTGCGGGATGGGGCGCCCTTGCGCTCCGAAGAACCCCGGTGCCGTGGCCGTCAGCCCGACGTGGGTCCGATGCCCGAGCCGCTCGGCCGCCTCGATGAGGGCCACGACCGCCTCGTAATCGGCGACGGCTGGGTACCCATCGTGGACGAAGTAGCTCGTGGTCGACTCGAGCCGGACTGCGCCGGTCGAGACGATCAGGTCCCCGAGGGCAACCTCCGGCTGGAGGGTCCCGCAGGATCCGACCCGGACGAAGGTCGGTCGCTCCGTGATCGCCAGGATCTCCGCCACCGTGATCTCGACATTGTCCGTGCCGATGCCGGTCGAGACGACCGAGACACGGATGCCGCGATACGTTCCGGTGACCGAGGCGAACTCTCGGTGGCGCCGCTCGAGCTCGATGTTGTCGAGGCGCGTGGCGATCCGGGAGGTCCGATCGGGGTCCCCGGGGAGGAGGATGTACTCGGCCAGTTCACCCGGTCCGAGTCCGATGTGGTATTGCCGTTCTCCTGTGGGGAGGGCTACGCGGGGATCCGCGTTCGGCAAGACCTCTTCCCTCGCTCTGGCGTGCTTCGCTGACGCGAAACTCGCGCGAGGATAGTCCCGGCCTTCTCGGAGCGTCAAGCACGGCCACGCACGAGCCACGCACGAGTCAGGCCTGCCGGAGACCGTCCGGAGGCCCCTCCGGGCCCGCCCCGGCGACGGGCCGGACGAGGTCGTCGAGGCGTGCCCTGACCCGGGCGGCGAGCAGCCGCTGGGACCGCTGTCGCCGGAGGAGCGTCACGGCGACCGAAGCGACCCCGACCAGGACGATGCCGGCCAGTCCGATCTCGGGGGCCAACGGGTCGGCGACCGCCGCCGCAACCGGCTCGCGATCCAGCTCGGGGCCGGCCGATCCGGCCGGGCCTGAAGCGGTCGTGGCGGCCGATGGATCTCCGGCGATCGGGTCGCCGACGCGGGTGATCCCGGCAGGGTCCTCGATCGCGATGACGACGGTCCCGTCAGTGGCCCGTTCGACGCGCCCGACAACCCCGAGGGCGTCGCCTGTCGCGATGGTCGACAGCTCGGGGCCGGCAGCTCCGTGCACGACGATCCGGCCCAGCGCGGTCCCGTCGTCGAGGTCGAAGCCATCGGGGTCGACGGCAGCGACGAGTCCACCCGCTCGGACGAGATCACCGACATGCTCGTCGATCGCGACGAGGTCGATGTCGATCGCGCCGGCGAGCTCACCGCCGGTCGAAGACCCGGCGGCCCCGCCCAGGCCCCCGCCCGCCCCGGCGCTCGCGGCGCTCGTTCCACCGGTCGCTCTAGAGG
>VBFG01000079.1 GCA_005882635.1 Chloroflexota bacterium
CGCCGACCACTGACGAGCAGCTCGGCCTGCCAGCGGTCGCCGGAGCGATGGACGTCGACGACGTCGCCGCGAACCCGGACGAGCCGCCACTCGTGGCTGGCCATCGGCGCCGTCCGGAGCTCGAGGACGCCGACTGAGCCGCGGCCGAGGCGGGCGATCTGCGACGCCTTGATCCGAGGGGCGCCGTAGGCTCGACCGACGTCGCCAGTCACACGGATACGCATCCCGACGGCCGGTGCGGTCGACCCGGCAGGAAGCAGGACCTC
>VBFG01000161.1 GCA_005882635.1 Chloroflexota bacterium
TCCTGAGCTGACGAGCCTCCACCGGCTGCCGATGCACACCCTCCGCCACGACGATCCGGCGCAGCGGATCGTGCTCGACGGGCGGTGGCGGTTCCAGCTCCTCCGCGCGCCCGACGCCGAGCCAGGCCCCGACTGGCGGGAGGCCGACGTGCCCGGCTGCTGGACGATGCAGGGCTTCGATGACCGGCCCCACTACACGAACGTCCAGATGCCGTTCCCGGGCTTCGCGCCGGCGATCCCGGATGACAACCCGACGGGCGTCTACGAGCGCGACGTCGACATCCCTTCGGGGTGGGGCAGGCAGCGGATCGTCCTCCACGTCGGCGCGGCCGAGAGCGTGCTGATCGCCTCGATCGACGGCCGCGAGATCGGGATCAGCAAGGACTCCCATCTCGCTGCGGAGTTCGACGTGACCGACGACGCGACGCCGGGCCGCCATCGCCTGACGCTCCGCGTCGTCAAATGGTCGGACGCGACGTACGTCGAGGACCAGGACCAGTGGTGGCACGGCGGCATCACCCGCTCGGTGTTCCTGTACACGACCGGCCCGACCTATCTCGCCGACGTCCGGGCGATCGGCGGGCTGGCCGACGACTTCGCGACCGGGACGGTCGATCTCCGGATCGACGTCGCGACGACGCGCGGTGCCGTTGGGCCGGGCTGGACGCTGGAGGTCGACGTCGCGGGCCAGCGGCGGCGACACGACGTGCCGACCGCTGCGCCGGTCGAGGAGGGTCGCCGGTTCGCCCAGGCCGAGGCCGACCTGCTCGCGCGGACCGCGGCCCATGCGCCCCGGACGTCGGCCGAGGTGGACGACGGCTGGCCGGCACTCCATCGCTGGTTCGACCCGCCGGCCGTCGGCCGCGTGGAGGACCTCGTCGAGGTGCCGGCGCCGCGGCTGTGGAACGCCGAGCAGCCGCACCTCGAAGACGTCCAGGTCGTCCTCCGCGAGCCGGGCGGCGCGATCGTCGAGGAGGCCCACTTCCGGATCGGCTTCCGGCGGGTCGAGATCCGCGGGCTCGACCTCCTGGTCAACGGCCGGCGCGTCCTGATCCGGGGAGTCAATCGCCACGACTTCGATCAGCACACGGGTCGCGTCGTCAGTCGCGAGGCGATGCGCGCCGACCTCGTTCTGATGAAGCAGTTCGGCTTCAACGCCGTCAGGACCTCGCACTACCCGAACGATCCGGCGTTCCTCGACCTCACCGACGAGCTCGGTCTGTACGTGATCGACGAGGCCGACATCGAGTCGCATGCCTTCTGGGGAACCCTCTGCGACGACCCGCGGTACCTGAACCAGTGGGTGACGCGAACGGCGCGGATGGTCGAGCGCGACAAGAACCATCCGTCGGTCATCGCCTGGTCGATGGGCAACGAGTCGGGCTACGGCCGGAACCACGACGCGGCGGCGGCCTGGGTCCGCCGGACGGACCCGTCACGGCCGCTCCACTACGAGGGCTCGATCAAGTTCGACTGGGCGGCGGAGCAGGGCGCCAGCGATCTCGCCTGCCCGATGTATCCGACGATCGAGGCGATCGTCGCCCACACGCGCTCCGAAGCGCAGGTCCGGCCGCTGATCCTGTGCGAGTACTCCCATGCGATGGGCAACAGCAACGGCACGCTCGCCGAGTACTGGGACGCGATCGAGGCCAACCCCGGGCTCCAGGGCGGCTTCATCTGGGAGTTCTGGGACCACGGCCTCGTCCAGACGCTCCCCGACGGCAGCCGGCGCTGGGCGTATGGCGGCGACTTCGGTGATGATCCGAACGACGGCAACTTCGTCGCGGACGGCTTGGTCTGGCCCGATCGCCGGCCGAAGCCGGCACTGTTCGAGCACCGCCAGATCGCGTCGCCGGTGCGGGTCTCAGCGCCGGCCGACGACGCGCGAGCGGGGCGGATCGAGATCGAGAACCGCCAGGACTGGCGCGACCTCGGCTGGCTGGCGGCGCGCTGGTCGCTGACCGCCGATTGCGAAACCGTCGCCGAAGGCGAGCTGCCACTACCAGACCTCGCGCCCGGCGAGCCGGCGACCGTCGCGATCCCGGGCTGGGTCGCCGCGCCCGGCGACAGGCGGGAGGTCCTGCTGACTGTGCTCTTCACGACGGCGGCCGACGAATCGTGGGCGCCGCGCGGCCACGAGGTCGGCTGGGGCCAGGTCGTCCTGTCGCCGGGGGCGGCCCGGCTCGGCGACGGTGCCGCCTCAGACGCTCCGGCGCCGGTCGACGACGAAGGCCGGATCGTCCATCCGTGGCTGGCCGCGTCGCCCGAGCTGTGCCTGTGGCGGGCACCGACCGACAACGACCGGATCGGCGGGATGGCGGCCCGCTGGTCGGACGCCGGGCTAGCGGCGCTCAGCCGGCAGTCGGGCTCCATCGATCGCCTGGCCGGGTCCGCCCGGGTCGTCGCCGAGCTGCGGACCGGCGGCGGCGCCGTGATCCGCCACGAGCGGACGATCCGCTCGGTCGCCGACGGCTTCACGATCGAGGAGCGCGTCGTGATCCCCGACGGCCTCGAGGACCTCGCCAGGGTCGGCGTCGTCCTCGAGACAGTCCCCGGCTTCGACGAGGCGACCTGGTCCGGCCGCGGCCCCCACGAGTGCTACCCGGATCGGAAGCGGGGTGCGCGGCTCGGCCGCTGGACGTCGTCCGTGACCGACCTCGCGACGCCGTACATCCGGCCGCAGGAGAATGGCGGCCGCGCGGACGTCCGCTGGCTGGAGCTGCGCGACGGCACGGGCCGGACGATCCGTCTCTGGTTCGATCGCCCTCTCCAGGTCTCGGCGACCCACCAGCGGGCGGCGGACCTCGCGGCAGCGACTCACGACGGCGAGCTGACGCCCCGTGCCGAGACGGTCATCCATCTCGACGTCGCCCACCGCGGGCTCGGGACCGCCAGCTGTGGCCCGGACACCCTGCCCCAGTACCTCGTCGGGCCCGGCACCTACGACTGGACCTGGTCACTGACGGCGACGGGACCCCATCCCGCGTGAGCCTGATCGAGTGGCGTGAGGCCGATCGCCAGCTCCACCTGACGAACGGGCTCCTCAGCCAGGTCCTCGGGATCCACGACGGCGGCGCGCTCGGTCTCCTCCATCTCGGCCGGCCGCTTGCGCCGGATCGCTCGTACCGCCACCTGACCGGCCCACCGTTCACCGGCTTCTCGAACCGGCTCGCCGAGCCGATCGCGCTCGAATGCCCGACGCCGGCCAGTGGCGACTACCGGATTCCGGGGCTCGTCGTCGAGCAGCCGGACGGCTCGACCGTCCTCGAGCTCGCGTACGCCGGCCACCGGATCACGCCAGGCAAACCGGCGCTCGACGGGCTTCCTGCGACCTATGTCGAGTCGAACGACGAGGCCGAGACCGTCGAGGTCGACCTGCGCGACGCCCGCTCCGGGATCGTCGCCACCCTGTCGTACACGATCTTTCGGGACTTGCCCGTCATCGCCCGGAGCCTTCGCCTCCGCAACGACGGCCCCGCTCCGCTGACCCTGCGCTGCGCGATGAGCGCCGTCGTCGACCTGCCCGACGACGGCTGGGATTTCGTCCACCTCAGCGGCACCTGGGCCCGTGAGCGGCACGTCCGGACGCGCCGCCTCGTCCCCGGCCGACAGTCCATCTCGAGCAATCGCGGCCACTCGTCGCACGTCCACAATCCGTTCGTCGCGCTGCGCCGGCCGGCGACCACCGAGGAGCACGGCGAGGCGATCGGCGTCGCCCTCGTCTATTCGGGCAACTTCCTCGCGGAGGTCGAGGTCGAGCCGTTCGGGACCGCCCGGCTGCGGATCGGGATCGACCCCGAGACGTTCAGCTGGGACCTTGCGCCGGGGTCGTCACTCCAGGTTCCCGAGGCCGTGATCGTCCACACGACCGACGGGCTCGGTGCGATGAGCGACGCCTTCCACCGGCTGTTCCGCGGGCGGCTCGCCCGCGGCGCCTGGCGCGATCGGCCGCGGCCGATCCTCGTCAACAACTGGGAGGGCACGTACTTCGACTTCGACGAGGAGCGGCTCGTCGCGATCGCGTCGGTCGCCCGCGATCTCGGGATCGAGCTGTTCGTCCTCGACGACGGCTGGTTCGGGAAGCGGGACGACGACACAACGTCGCTCGGCGACTGGGTCGTCGATCGCCGGAAGCTGCCGAACGGGATCGACGGGCTCGCCCGGCGGATCACGGACCTCGGCCTGCGGTTCGGCATCTGGATCGAGCCCGAGATGGTCAGCGAGCGGAGCGAGCTGTTCGCCGCCCACCCGGACTGGGCCGTCGGGATCCCGGGCCGGCCGCGAACCGAGGGCCGCCAGCAGCTCGTCCTCGACCTGTCACGGCCGGAGATCGTCGACCACCTCGAGCGCGTCCTGTCGGACGTCTTCCGGAGCGGCCCGATCTCATACGTCAAGTGGGACATGAACCGTTCGCTGACCGAGCCCTGGTCGGCCGCCCTTCCGCCCGAGCGCCAGGGCGAGTTCTTGCACCGCTTCATCCTCGGCGTCTACGAGCTCTACCGGCGGCTGACGACGGCGTTCCCGGAGATCCTGTTCGAGTCGTGCGCCGGTGGCGGTGGTCGCTTCGACGCGGGGCTCCTGGCGTACGCACCGCAGGCCTGGACGAGCGACGACACCGACGCGATCGAGCGGCTGGCGATCCAGTGGGGCACCTCGCTCGCGTACCCACTGAGCGCGATGGGCGCCCATGTGTCGGCCGTGCCCAACCACCAGGTCGGGCGGATCACGCCTCTCGCGACCCGCGCGGCGGTCGCGTTCTTCGGCACGTTCGGCTACGAGCTGGACACGACCCGCCTGACCGAGAGCGAGCGGGT
>VBFG01000156.1 GCA_005882635.1 Chloroflexota bacterium
GGACCGGAACGTGGTTCGGTCTGGACCACTGGGGCGTCCGCTGCGACATCCTCGTCGCCGCGAAGGGCGCGACATCGGGCTATTGGCCGTTCGGGTTCGTCGCCGCCTCGGGCACGATCCACGACGCGGTCACGAGCGGTGGCGGGTTCGTCCACGGCTTCACCTATTCCCACGTGCCCGCCGGCGCAGCCGCGGCGCGCGAGGTCCTCCGGATCCTCGACGAGGAAGGGCTGGTCGAGGCGAGCCGGGCCAAGGGTGAGCGACTCGTCGACCTGCTCCACGAACGGCTGGCGCCGCACCCGAACCTCGGCGAGATCCGCGGCCGCGGCCTGATGGTCGGGATCGAGCTGGTCGCCGACCGCGAGACGCGTCGACCGTTCCCGCGCGACGGCCGGCTGACGGAGCGGGTGGTTCGCGCGGCGCGCGACGCGGGCGTCCTCGTCTATTCCGGGACGGGCAATGCCAACGGCCTCGACGGCGACACGATCCTCCTCGGTCCACCGTTCATCGTCACCGATGCCGAGCTCGAACGGATCGCCGAGGTGGTGGCGAGCTCGGTGGAGTCCGAGACGGCTCCGACGCCGGCCGAGCCGGCGCGCCGTCCCTGAGGGCGGTCAGACCCGGCCGGTTCCCCGGACGAGCAGCAGGAGCCCGATCGCGACCAGGACCAGCGGCCAGGCGATCCCGGCCAGGTCGGGCTGGACGATCTCCGAGCCGGCGATGACGACGAGGAGCGCGCCGTACAGCGCCTGCCAACCGACGCCGCCGCCGCGCCACGCCCGGACCGCGGCGATGAACAGGAAGGCGAGCCCGAAGAAGAGCATCCCCCAGCCCGGCCCGAGCGGCTGGCCGAGCGCCTCGATCGTTCCCGGCAGGGCCAGCGCGGTCAGGAACGCCCCTGCGTACAGCGCGATCGTCCCGCGGCGGAGCAGCCACACGGCGAGGGACGCGAGACCCGCCGCGAGGACCGCGACGTCGCCCAGGCGGCGGTAGTCCGGGAGCGCCCGTTCGACGAGGAGCAGCGCCCCGAAGACGATGAGGAAGACGCCCACCCACGGCAGCCCTGGTCGCCGCCCCTCATCCGGTCCCCAGCTCCAGCCGTAGATCCGGACCGGGCCCTCCGCCCCGACATCACTGTGGGTCATCGACGTCCTCCTGCGCGAACCCCGGCCGGGAGTCTACGACCCGATCGGCTCGGTGGCGGTCCGACCGGGACGGTGTCCGTCGCCGTCGAGTCCGGCCGGGTCGCCCGCCGCCTCGGACTCGTCTTCGACGTGGCTGAACCCGAGCCGCTCCGCGAACCGGCCGAGCCGCCCCGGCGCCCACCAGTTCCAGCGACCCATCAGCCGCATCGTGGCCGGGACGAGGAGGACCCGGACGATCGTGGCGTCGATCAGGACCGCGATCGCCATGCCGACCCCGATGCTCTTGATCGTGATCGATTGGGCAAGGGCGAACGCCGAGAAGACGGTGACCATGATCAGCGCTGCGCCGGTGATCACCCCCGCGGTCCGGACCAACCCGTCCGCGACGGAGGCGGTGTTGTCGCCCGTCCGACGGTAGCCCTCCTGGATCCGCGACAGGAGCAGGACCTCGTAATCCATCGACAGCCCGAACAGAACGCTGAACATGATGATCGGGTTGCCGGCGATCGTGAATCCGGGCGACGTGAAGCCCAGCAGGTTCGACAGGTTGCCGTCCTGGAAGATCCAGACGAGCGCCCCGAAGCTGGCGCTGATCGACAGCAGGGTCATGACGACGGCCTTGAGCGGGATCACGACCGAGCCGAACAGCAGGAACAGGATCACCGCGCTGGCGATGAGGGTCACGCCGACGGCATACGGGATCGTCCCGGCCTGGCTCGTCATGAAGTCGTGGCCCTCGGCGGCGAGGCCGCCGACCTCGGCCGTGACACCGTCGACGTGGATCGCGCGGACCGCCGGGACGACGGCTCCGCCGGCCGGGCTCACCGGATCCAGCGGGCTGATGGCATCGAGGCGAACGGACGAGCCGCGGACGTACGCCTCGCGCAGCTGGTCGCGGGCCGCGCTCAGCGCCGGCGGCAGCTGGTTGGCCGGCGCGGCGTAGAACGCTGCGATCTCGGCGGCCGACATCGGCGCGCCAGTCTGCGGGTTCTTCAGGTTGCTGAACGGGCCCTCGATCCGGTCGATCCCGCCGACGGCCGCGACCCCCTCCGCGTAGGCGGTCAGCTTGGCGATGTTCGCCGGGCTGGTCGGGTCGCCGTCGACCGTCGCGAGGATGGCGATCGGCGACGTCTCGCCCTTCGCGAAGTCAGCGGCGAGGGCGACCGCGGCATCGCGACTCTCGAGCCCGGCCGGCAGCGTCGACGCGTTCGGGATGCCCTGGCTGAGTCGCAGGAACGGCGTGCCGGCGAGGAGCAGGAAGAGCACGGCCGGGATGAGGAACGCGAACGGTCGGGCCATGACGGCGTGGGCGACGCGCGCCCAGCGGGACGCGCGTGCCGCGCTCGCGGCCTCGCCGACGGGCCGGCCGAGGCGCCGCCGGACCGCCGCGAAGAGGCCGCCGACGCTCAGCGCGTTGACCCGTGGACCGAGCATCCCGAGGACAGCCGGCAGGAAGGTCAGGGCGTAGAAGACCGAAGCGGCCACGACCAGCGACCCGCCGATCCCGAACGATCGCAGCGCCGTTGGCCGGAAAAGGAGCAGTCCGGACAGGCCGATCGCGACGGCCAGCCCCGAGAAGGTCACCGCCTTGCCGCTGGTCGCGACGGTGATCTCGACGGCCTCGCCGACGGACCGGCCGCGCCGCAGCTCCTCGCGGAACCGGCTGACCATGAACAGCGAGTAGTCGATGGCGAGGGCGAGGCCGAGCATCGTCGCGACGTTCTGGACGTAGATCGAGAGCTCCGTGACCTGTGCGGCCAGATAGACGCCGCCGAGCGTGGTCGGGATCGTCAATGCGGCGACGAGGAGGGGCAGCCCGGCGGCGACGATCGAGGCGAACACGGCGAGGAGGATCAGCAGGGCAAACGGGCCCGAGATCGTCTCGGCCTGGACGAGCTCCTTCTCCGATTGCTTCGCCTGGTCCTCGGTGAACGGGCCGACGCCGGCGAGCTTCAACGTCGCGCCAACGGGCGAGTCGATGAGGCCGCGGATCTCCGGCATCCGGTCGGCCGACGCCTCGTCGCTGATCGTCAGGCGGACGACGGCGTAGGCGGAGTGGCCGTCAGTGCTGACGAACCGATCGTCATGGGTCTGGGCGTAGCCGATCACGCCGTCGACGAGCGGGTCGGCGGCCAGCCGCCGGAGGGACGTGGCGATCGATGCCTGGAAGGCGTCGGAGCGGGCATCGGTGGCGGCGTCGCCGAAGTAGACGGCAACGATGGAGCCGCGACCCGCGCCGAAATCGGACGCCAGGCGCTGGGCGACTGCCGCGGACTCGGAGTCGGGATCGGTCCAGCCACCCGAGCTCAGGGCGCTGGTCGCGCGGGCCGCGAGGGTGGCCGCGAGGATCGCGAGGACGATCGTGATCAGGGCGATCGGCCGGCGGAGGCGGTAGACGAAGGCACCCCAGCGGGAGAAGAGCATCGGGCGGTCCTTTCGCGACGAAGACGGCGGGCGACGGGGTCGGGCGACGGGTCGGGCGATGGTGGGCGGCGGTTGGCCCGGCGCGGCTGCGGCATGGCGAAGATAGAGAATGAGCATTCGTTTTGTCAAGGCTTGTCTTTCCCAAGCACGATCGCTAGGCTAGGGGAGCAGTCGTTCTCCAGGAGCCACATGCCAAGGGTCAGCCAGGAACACGAGCAAGAGGTCCGCGACCGGATCGTTCGCGCAGCGCTCCAGGTGTTCGCCGAGCGCGGCTTCCACCGCGCGACGATGCAGGACATCGTCCGGGCGTCTGGGCTGTCGGTCGGCGCGATCTACACCTACTTCAAGAGCAAGTCGGAGCTGATCCTCGCCGGCTGCGACCTGATCACCGACCAGGAGCTCGCCCAGCTCGGGGCCCGACTGGCGAGCGTGACCGGCTACCGCGACCGGATCGCCGCGGCCGTCGGCTACTGGTTCGACAACCTCGCCGTGGAGCAGACCGACGGTGGGTCGGGCTTCCTGATCCTGCAGGCATGGGCCGAGGCCGACACCGACCCGGCGATCCGCGAGATGCTCGTGCGGCGTCGCCGCGAGACCGTGACCTCGATCGTGATGATCCTCCAGGAGGGCGTGATGCGTGGCGAGCTGCCGGCCTGGCTCGACGTTCCGTCCGTGGCCCATGCGATCTCGGCGCTCCTCGACGGGATGCTCATCGAGGCGGCCGAGGACGGCGCCGCCTACCGGCGGGCCGACCACGAGCGGCGCATCCTGGCCCTGATCGAGACTCTGCTCGCCGCCCGGGTCGCGGCTCCCCCGGAGCCGATCGCCGCGGCGCCGGCACGGCCCTACGAATCGGCTCGGGCGCGTCGAGCGGCATCGTGATCGACGGGCGTCGGCGCCCGTGACCGATGCGTCGGCGTCGGCGCCCATGACCGGCGCGCCGGCGAGCGGCCGCGTCCAGACCGTGCTCGGCCCGATCGACCCGTCGGCGCTCGGCTGGACCCTCCCCCACGAGCACACCGCGATCGCGCTGTGGCACGTCCCGAACCGCTGGGACTACTGGGAGCTCCGCCGCGACGAGCCCGTGATCGTCGAGGAGCTGGCCGCCTTCCGTGACGCCAGGGGCGGCGGCATCGTGGACCTCACGCTCGACGGGGTCGGGCGCGACCCGGCGTGGCTCGCCGGCCTGTCTCGCGCGACGGGCCTGCACGTTGTCATG
>VBFG01000080.1 GCA_005882635.1 Chloroflexota bacterium
TCGCGGTAGGCGCGCACCAGCGCGTCGATGTCGACGAGGCTGTTCGGGTCGGCGGGCTGGCCGGCCAGCGGGCTGTTCGCCATCAGCTCCTCGCGACTCCCACGAGCCCACCATAGCCGACATTCGTCCATCCGGGCCGTCCACGCGTGCGGGTGGCGGCGAGGCTCGCGATCGAGCCACGATCGCACCGATGAACACCTCAGATCGACCCGATTCCACCGGCGCTCGACCGGCGCCGTCCCTGGTCCGCCTCGCGCCCGCCGCCCTCGTCGGCGCGATGGGCGTGATCGTCCTGAGCGTCGCCTTCAGCGGCTATGTCGTCGGCTCGAGCCACGACCTTCCGGCGGAGGTGTCCGGCGACGCGCGGGCGCTCGTCGCCGCGACGCCGGCAATCGCGGCCGTCGGCCTTCTCCACCTCCTCGTCGCGCTGGCGCTCGCCCGCGGCCGTGACGCCGTGCGCCTCGTCGCGGCTGCGGTCACGGGCCTCGTCGCGCTCGCCGCAGGAACCTCCGCGGCGATGCTCGCTGCCGGCGTCGACCCCGTCGGCTGGTCGTCGGCGGCTCACCCGATCGGTGTGGGGGTGGGCATGATGGCGATCGCAGCGGCGGTCTACGGGTTGGCCGCCTTCGTCGGCGGGATCGGACCGGCCGACGGTCCGAGTGTCGAGCGCCGCTTCGAGATCGACCTCGCAGCGGCCTGATCGCGGCGGCATCCGTCACACCGCTCGGAGATGATCTCCGTGGAGGTGCCCGATGCCCGTCTTCCCCAGCGAGGCCACAGATCTCACTCGCCTGCTCGTCGTGTCGAACCTTGCGCGGTCGCTCGCCTGGTATCGCGACGTCCTCGGCGCCGAGCTCAGCGGCGAGTACGGCGGAACGTCCGCGGTCCTTCGCTTCGTCGACTCGTGGCTGCTCCTCGTCACCGGCGGCGGTCCGACCACCGACAAGCCGAGCGTCACGATGGCTCCCCCGCCGGATCCGGACGTCGCCAGCGCCGAGCTGATCATCGCGGTGCCCGATTGCCGCGCCGCGCACGCGGAGCTGACCGCACGCGGCGCCCGGTTCCTCACGGACCCGATCGAGTACCCGTGGGAGATTCGGGCGTTCTTCCGTGACCCGGACGGCCACCTCTTCGAGATCAGCCAGCGCAAGCGACCGGCCGATCCCGCCGCCTAGCGTCGGGGCCGACCGACGCCGCCGACGCGCGTCGCCCTGGTGGTGCGCCGACGCCACGGATGCGGGGGCCACGGCGCGGTCGTCCGATCGCCGTAGGGGTCCCGTCCTCGGGCCGCGAGCTCACGCTCGTCGTGTCCACGCCGCGCCGCGCCGCCGGCCGAGAGTCGCGTGCGGATGGGACCCGGGCCGCCAGCCGGGCTATTGCGCGCCGGCGCCAGATGGAGACGATCCCAGTCGCGGCCGCTCCCCACGGCCAGCCGCCCGACCCGATGGTCGGCACGGAGTCATTCATGCTCAACACGGACCGCATCTGTCTCCAGTGCGGCACGACCTCGAACGGTGATCGCGCGGTCGTCTGCCGGCGATGCGGCCTGCGCTTCGGTGACGAGCCCCGACGCGACGCGGAGCTCCCGACCTGCCCGATCTGCTACCTCACCGTCGACGACGATGGGTTGACGCCGTCCTACCGGAACCGCCTCCAGCGGATCAGCCTCGTCGCCCACATGGAGGAGCACGAGGCGTTCCCGCCCGGCGACGACGAGTGGCTCGGGACGCTCCGCCGCGGCGACCAGATCGCCGTCGGGCGGTTCAATGCCCCATTCGATCTCGTCCGACGCTATCTCGTAACGGGCCAGATCGACGGTGGTCGGAACCGGACCATCCAGCACAACGCCGTCCTGACCGCGATGTCGCAGATCAAGCGCTGGGGGCCGAACCCGGACGTCTTCGGTGACCAGCCGGCCTGGCAGGAGGCCCGGCTCCACATCGCGGCGGTCATGGACCGTTACGCCCAGGGGCGGCGGACACCATGGTGATCGACGCCCGATCGACCGTCGATCATCGAGCGCGCATCGAGCGGGCCTGGACCGCCGACGCCGCCATCCGGTTGGCCGCGGCGGTCACCACGGACCCGTCCGTCGAGCTGGTTCCGGACCGCGGCCACGAGCCGGCACTGGGCGCGCTGGCGGCCCGCCTCGAGCCGATCGTCAGCTGGGCCCGCTCGATCCCCGACGAGGCCGACGACAGCGCCGTCCGGCGCGGCCTCCACGTGGCGATCACGCGGGCCCTCCTCGGCGTCCCCCGCCGAACGATCCTCGTCGCCTTCCACGAGCTGCCGACGACGCTCGCGGCCGAGACGCCGGCTCCCGCCAGGCTCGAGGCGATCGCGATCGAGGTCGGCCTGCGGCTCCGCCGCCTGCCCGTTCGCTGGGACGAAGCCACGGCGAGCTGAGGCCCCGAGCAACGCATGAAGAACCGGCGGCCCGCCGAGGCGGGCCGCCGGTTCGACGTTTTCGGCCGACTACAGGTCGGACGTGGACGGAGAGCTCGTCGAGCCGTTCGTCGACGGCGCGGTCGAGCCGCCCGAGCTGCCAGAGCCGCTCGAGCCGCCCATGTTCGGGCAGTCGCCGGGCGAGCCTGAATGGGTCCGCGGCGCGGTCCCACCCGTGCTCCCGCTGCCCGATGGCTGCGTCGTCGCGTTGGGGGCGGCCGAAGCCGACGGGTCGGCCGCGGATACGACCGCGACGCCGCCGACGGCCAGGAGGCCGATCGCAAGGAGCGTCGTCGCGACGAGCCGCTTGGCGCCGCCCAAGGACGACTGCGGCTCATTCGGCGAATCGGACGGCGCGACCGGCGGCCACGGTGCCGGCTGACTCGCCGGCGGATCGGTCCAGGACATCGTTGACTCCTTCATGCGGGTTGGGTCGGTTCCTGCGTCATCGCTCGTGCATCGGCACCTCCGGGAGGCGGGTCTGGACCGCGACCAGGTCGGTCGCGGGCAGGTCGACGGACCGCCCCCGGCGGTCCGCCGGCCGTCCCCAACGGCCGGCACCGCTCCCACGGCGTACGGATCCGTCGGCGCCCCCAGGCGGACGGACCGAAGCGTTGGCGAGCCTGGCGTGCATCGATGGGCTCACGGGAACCGGTTAAACCAGTGCGCCGCCAGCCCGGCGCCGCCGACCACGAGGAGGAGCCCGGCGGCGGCGAACCACTGGGTCACCTCGCGCTCCTCGGTCGTGTAGCCGATCTTCGTCCCGAGGTTCTCGTAGATCTGGGCGAGGTCCTGGGCGGTCGGCGCCTCGAAATAACGGCCGCCGGTCGTCTCGGCGATCGCCGCGAGGGTGTCGGTGTCGGGCGGGACGTTCAGGGTGTGGAGCTGGCCCTGGTTGTCCGGGACCGTCACGACGCCGTCGGCGGTCCCAAGGGCGATCGTGTAGATCGGGACGTCGAGACCCGCCGCCTCCTCCGCCGCGGGAATCGGCTCCAGCTCGCCGGTCGAGTTCGCGCCGTCAGAGAGAAGGACCGTCGCGACGATCGGCTTCTGCGCCTCAGGCGCCGCCGACCCTGACGGTGCCGGGGTCGCGCTCGCTGAGGCGGACGGGGTGGGCGATCCGGATGCCGATGGGTCGGGCGACGCCGACGGCGCGGCGCCACTCGACGACGCGTTCGGGTCGAGGCCGGCGGCCTCGAGCGACGTCACGATCGCATCGCCGAGGGCGGTCCCGCCGCGAGCGGCCAGGTTGTCGAGGGCGGCGTGGAGTGCGGCCCGGTCCGTCGTCGGCTCGACGACGATCCGCGGCGCGGTCGAGAACGCCACCAGCCCGACCTTGAAGCTCGCCGGCAGCTGGTCGATGAACGCCGAGGCCGCCTTCTGGGCCGCGGCGAGCCGGCTCGGATCGACGTCCACCGCGGTCATCGAGCCCGAGACGTCCATCGTCAGGATGATCGTGGCCTCGTCCCGCGGCACGGCGACGGCCATCGACGGTCGCGCCAGCGCGACGACGAGGGCGGTCATCGCCACGAGATAGAGAGCCGGCGGGACGTGCCGCCTCCAGGCGGGCGTCCGCGGCACGAGGTTGCCGAGCAGGTCGACGTTGGTGAAGCGAACGACGTACCGGCTGCGTCGCCGCTGGACCTGGCCGTAGACGACGAACGCGGCCGGGACGATGAGCAGGCAGAGAAGCAGGATCGGATCGGCGAACGTCACGACCGGATCCCCCTCAGGCGGAGCTCGCCCGCCAGCGTTCGAAGCCAGCTGCCGGTCGTCGACAGGACGATGTGATCGACGCCGAGCCGCCGGAGGTCGGCGGCCAGCGACCCCCGCTCGTCGGCCGCGGCCGCGGCATAGCGTTCTCGCAGCCGCCGCGACGACGTGTCGACCCGGACCTCGCGCCCGGTCTCGGCGTCGATGAGCGTCAGCTCCCCGACGTCGGTCAGCTCGAACTCGCGCGGATCGTCGATCTCGACGGCGATCACGTGGTGCCGGGCGGCGAGCGCGGCAAGCGGCCGGAGCCAGTCGCGCGGGCCGCGGAAATCGGACACGACCGCGACGAGCCCGCCGCGCGGCGCGGCGGCGTTCGCGATGCGGAGGGCGTCGGCCGGTGACGTCGCCCCGGTCCCCTCCTCGACCGCGTCGACCCGAGCGGCGTGGAGGAGCCCGAGCAGGCCCAGCCGGCCTGCGGCCGGCGGCACCCGTTGATCTCGCGAGCCGCCGAACGTGACGATCCCGAGGCGGTTGCCGCGCTGCGTCGCGAGGTGGCCGACCGCGAGGGCGACGCCCTCGGCGACGTCGGCCTTGCGGCGATCAGCCGTTCCGAACGTCATCGACGGCGAGACATCGAGCAGGAGCCACGCCGTGAGGGCCCGCTCGGGGACGTGGACGCGGACGTGCGGGATCGTGCTCCGAGCGGTGACGTTCCAGTCGATCCGCCGAACGTCG
The DNA here is from genome assembly GCA_005882635.1 of Chloroflexota bacterium. Classification (GTDB taxonomy): domain Bacteria; phylum Chloroflexota; class Limnocylindria; order Limnocylindrales; family CSP1-4; genus CF-46. The sequence goes on from VBFG01000080.1 coordinate 4,894, forward strand.
TCGCCCGGCTCGTACGGTCGGACCTGGGCGAGCTCGGTCCCGCCGCCCAGGTCGTGGGCCCGGTACTCGCCGGGGAGCAGGCCCCGGATCCTGCGGCCCACGGTCAGGTCGAGGGCGCGGAGTAGCGCTTCCGGCGTCGGGCCGGGTCCCGGTCGTTCGCGCGGTCGCTCGCGCTGGAGCCCACGCGGACCTCCGAGCGAGAGCGTCATGCCGAGGCCTCCTCGCGCTCAGCGAAGCGGTCGGCCGCCTCGGCCCGCGCGAGCAGGCTGTCCTGGGCGATCCCGGGGACCGGAACGGCGGCGATCAGGCGGTCGAGGATCATGTCGGGGGTCACCTCCTCGGCGAGCGAGGTGAAGCTCGGCACGATCCGGTGCCGGAGGACGTCGCGCGAGAGGTCGACGACGTCACTCGGGACGACGTAGCGACGGCCGCGGACCAGGGCGAGGGCCCGGCCGGCGTGGATGAGGTTGATGGATCCGCGTGGGCTCGCCCCGAACGCGATGTACGGCTTGACATTCGGCAGGCCGACCCGCTCCGGAGATCGCGTCGCCGCGGTCAGGGCAACGGCGTAGTCGACGATCGGGCGGTCGACATAGACCTCCGCGGTCATCGCCTGGAGCGTCGCCAGGTCCTGGGCGGTCAGGATCGGGCTGATCGCCGCGGCCGGACGGAGCGACCGCTCGACGACGAGCGCCTCCTCTTCGGCGCTCGGGTACCCGACCACGACTTTCATCATGAACCGGTCGACCTGGGCCTCCGGCAGCGGGTAGGTCCCCTCGGATTCGATCGGGTTCTGGGTCGCCATGACGAGGAACGGTCGCGGGACGGGATGGCTCTCAGGGCCGATCGTCACCTGCCGCTCCTGCATGACCTCGAGCAGCGCCGATTGGACCTTCGCCGGCGCCCGGTTGATCTCGTCGGCGAGGAGGAAGTTGCAGAAGACCGGGCCGAGCTCGACGTCGAAGGTGCCGCGGTCGGGTCGGTAGATCCGCGTTCCGACGAGATCGCCGGGGACGAGGTCCGGCGTGAACTGGATCCGCCGGAACGAGGCGTGGAGGACGTCCGCCAGTGTCTTGATCGTCAGGGTCTTGGCGAGGCCCGGGACGCCCTCGAGGAGGAGGTGCCCGCCCGCGAGGAGGGCGACGAGGACCCGCTCGAGCATCGCGTCCTGGCCGACGATGATCCGGCGGATCTCGTAGAGGACGGCTTCGGCCGTCTCGCGGGCGTCGGCCGGGGTCGTCGCGGGGGCGGCTTGGGTGCGTGCGGTCACGAGCTTCTCCGCGCCCGTGGGCACGAGCGTTCAGGCTTGCTGGTCTGGCGCGACCTCCCTCGGCTGGACCGGACCGTTGGGCGTCAGGTTCAGCGGACCCGATGAGAGGAGCCTGAAACGTCCGCTGACCGAAGGAGATCCTCCGATTTCGAACGCGGTCCACGCCCACTCGTGTTTTCCTGACCGTCCGATCTCGGAGTCCGATCTCGGAGGAAAGGCGAAAAACGGGATCGCCCTCGCCTGGCGTTCGATATCGGACGACCGCCTCTTAATGGTCGCCGTCGATCGACCTACCGCGGGACCGAGTCGGCCTTCCGAGCCTCCCAGTCCGCCCGTCGAAGCCGGTACGGCGCCACGGGCTCGCTCAGCGCGCCTCGAACGACCGCTTCGACAGGCCGTACGCGAAGCCCTCGATGGCGTAGTCCGGCCGGTCGTCCGGGCGGGCGACCGCGCCGAGGGTCACGAACAGCGGCGCGAAGTGCTCGACCGTCGGGTGAGCGAACGGCATTCCCGGCGCCTTCTCGCGGAAGGCGAACAGCTCGTCGACGTCGCCGCGGTTGAGCGCCTCCATCGCCCATTGGTCGAAGTCGACCGACCACTGCGGCGCCCCGGGCTTGCCGAGGAAGTACTCGTGGATGAACGGCAGGCCGTGGGTCAGGAAGCCGCTGCCGACGATCAGCACGCCTTCGTCACGGAGCGGAGCCAGCCGCTGCCCGATCGCGAACAGGTGCTCGGCGTCCAGGTCGGGCATCGACAGCTGGAGGACCGGGATGTCGGCGTCGGGATACATCGCCTTGAGGGGCACCCACGCGCCGTGGTCGAGACCGCGGGTCGGCCGCTCCAGGACTGGCTCCGTGGCGGGCATGAGACCGAGGACCCTGGCCGCCAGGTCCGGCGCGCTCGGAGCGTCATAGCGGAGGCGGTAGTAATGCTCGGGGAAGCCGTAGAAGTCATAGACGAGCGGCACGGGCCGGGTGGAGCTGATCGCCATCGGCGCCGTCTGCCAGTGGGCGCTGACGATCAGGATCGACGACGGTCGCGACATACTCCGTGCCCAGCCGCCGAGCTCCTCCATCCAGACGGCATCCTCGAGGAGCGGCGGCGCGCCGTGGCCAAGGTAGATGGAGGGCATCGGCCCAGCCGGGCGGCTTTCGGCTGTCCGGGACTCCGTCTCGCGCGGCTCGGTCATCGATCGCTCCTTGTATTGCTGAGAGCGTAGCGAAGCCGCCGGCAATGCAACGTTCCACCGAGCTGGCGGGTTACGGTGGGGCAGATGACGATCTCGACCCGGCCGTCGTCGGCGCTCGACGAGGCGGGCCTCCAGGCGGCGGTAGCGATCCTGGCCTCGCGAGATCCGGACCTCGCGGCAATCGCCGCCCGCCACGGGCCGCCGCCGCTGTGGGCTCGGCGGCCGGGCTTCGAGACGCTCGTGGCGATCGTCCTCGAGCAGCAAGTCTCGCTCCGCTCCGGCGCCGCCGCACTCGACCGGCTACGCCGCGCAGCCGGCGGCGTGGCACCGGCGGCGCTCGCCGCCCTGGGCGAGGACGGCGCTCGGGCCGCCGGGCTGACCCGCCAGAAGGCGCGTTACGTCGTCGAGCTCGGTCGGGCGGCGCTCGACGGCCGGTTCGATCCAGCGGCGATCGCCGCCGCCGACGACGAGGCCGCTCGGGCCGGGCTCGTCGGGCTCCTCGGCGTCGGTCGCTGGACGGCGGACATCTACGTGCTGATGGCGCTCGGGCGGCCCGACGTCTGGCCCGACGGCGACCTCGCTCTCGCCGCCGCGATCCGCCGGGCAAAGCGGCTGGACCGCCTGCCGACCGCCGCCGATCAACGGGCGATCGCCGAGGCCTGGCGGCCATGGCGAGCCGTCGCGGCGCGGGTCCTCTGGCACGCCTACCTCGCCGGCGAACGCTGACTCGGTCGCCCTCTCAGCGACTTCTCACCTCGCCGGTCGACGCTCCGGGCGTTGCGCGCCCACCCCTTCGGGCGCCACTGGAGGCGCCGGCCCGTCATGAAGCTCAAAGTCCTTGCGATCGTGCTCCTCCTCGCGGTCGGCGGGGCGGCGCTGTTCGTCGCGACCGGCGGCCTGCCTCGCGGTGCGGCGGCCGCGACCACCTACCTCACGGCCGCCGCCACGACCTCCGACGTCAGCGACGACGTCGCCGCCACGGGAGCCGTGTCCGCGGCCACGAGCTGGAACCTCCAGTTCGGCGCAGCCCCGACGACCGGGACCGCATCGACCTCGTCGTCGTCGAACAACTCCTCGACCGGTTCGACCGGGACGTGGACCGTCTCCTCGGTCAAGGTCAAGGTCGGCGACACGGTCACCGCCAGGCAGGTCCTCGCGACCGCGACGAACAGCGACCTGGCGGCGGCCATCACCGCGGCGAAGAACAACCTCACCAGCGCGAACATCCAGCGGCTCCTCGCCCAGGAGGCCTACGACAACGCGACGACGACCGACGCGATCCGCCAGACGCGGATGAGTCTCCTCAACGCCACGAACGGGTACGAACAGGCCCGGGCAAGCCTGACGGACCTCCAGAAGCAGGCCGCGCGCCCCTCGCTGGTCGCGCCGGCGGCCGGGACCGTGACCGCGGTCAACATCGAGGCCGGCGCCGATGCGCCGTCGGGCGCCGCCATCACGATCGACGCGACGAGCTATCAGGTCACCGCCGACGTCGTCGAGAGCGACATCTCGTCCATCCAGCTCAAGCAGACCGCGGCGGTAACGGTGAGCGCGATCAACGCGAGCCTCACCGGGACCGTCTCGTCGATCGCCCCCACCGCCGTGTCGTCGAGCTCGTCGAACTCCGTCGTCTCGTACTCCGTCACGATCGATCTCACCTCGCCGCCGAAGGCGCTTCGCTCGGGGATGACGGCCGACATCACGATCACGACCGCGTCGTCGAGCGGTGTCCTGGCCGTGCCGGCAGCGGCGATCCGGGGCACCTCCGGCAACTACTCCGTCCTCGTCCTCGCGAACGGCACGCCGGAGACGCGGGCCGTCACGGTCGGTCTGATGACGAGCTCCCTGGTCGAGATCAAGAGCGGGCTGACGGAGGGCGAGCAGGTCGTCATCGGGACGAGCAGCCAGCAGCGCAGTGGGACCGGGGGTCAGGGCGGTGGGGGATTCGTCGTCCCGGGCGGCGGTCCGGTGACTCGATTCGACGGCGGCGGCAGGGCCCCGTGATCCCGATCGGCGCGGCCCCTGCGCCGCCTCCCATCGTCGCCCTCGATCGCGTGAGCCGGACCTACGCGATGGACGGCGTCCGCGTCGAAGCCCTTCGCGACGTGTCGCTGGCCGTCGCGCCGGGCGAGTTCGTGGCGATCATCGGACCGTCGGGGTCGGGCAAGAGCACGATGATGAACATCATCGGCTGCCTCGATCGACCGTCGGCCGGCGCCTATCGCCTGGCCGGGATGCCGGTCGCCGAGCTGAGCGACGACGGCCTGGCCCGACTCCGCAGCCGGACGATCGGCTTCGTGTTCCAGTCGTACAACCTCCTCCCGCGAACGACGGCGCTCGAGAACGTCGCGACGCCGCTGCTGTACCAGGGCGTCGGGCGGCGGGAGCGGACGAAGCGGGCGACCGCGGCCCTGGAACGGCTGGGGCTCGGGGATCGGCTTCACCACGAGCCGAACCAGCTCTCGGGCGGCCAGCAGCAACGGGTCGCTGTCGCCCGGGCGATCGTGACGGACCCGGCGCTCATCCTCGCGGACGAGCCGACGGGCAACCTCGACACCGCCTCGGGGCGCGACGTCCTCGCGGTCCTTCGCGAGCTCCACTCCACGGGCCGCACCATCGTGCTGATCACCCACAACGCGGAGGTCGCGACCGCCGCGACGCGCCAGGTCCACATCCGGGACGGGCAGCTGACCGACGGCTGGATGGCCGCGTGAACCTACTCGAGCTCCTCCGGCTGGCCGTGTCCCGGCTGCGGACGAGCCGCCTTCGGGCGGCCCTCACGATGCTCGGCGTCGTCATCGGCGTCGCCTCGGTCGTGGCGCTCGTTGGGGTCGGCCAGGGCACGACGTCGAACATCACGAGCCGTCTGGCGAGCCTCGGCACCAATCTGCTGACGATCAGCCCGACGGGCGGGTCGACGGCCAAGCCGCTCACCCTCGAAGACGCCGCAGCCGTCGCGACGATCGATGGGGTCGCCGCCGTCGCACCCGAGCTCCAGACGTCCGGCACGGTCGCGGTCGGCACGCAGAACGAGACGACGTCTATCGTGGGGACGAACGCCGCCTACGCCGATGTTCGGGCGTACGACGTCTGGCAGGGCTCGTTCCTGACCGACCCGACCGTCGACAGTGGGCTGCGGGTCGCCGTGCTCGGTGCGACCACCGCCTCCAATCTCAACCTCGACGCGTCGGCGATCGGGTCGACCATCTCGATCAACGGCCTGCCCTTCCGGGTGATCGGCATCCTCCAGCCCAAGGGCGGGTCCGGCTTCAACAATCCCGACGACGAGGTGCTCGTGCCGCTGGCCGCGGTCAGCAAGTACTTCGTCGGTGGCGACACGGTCCGGACGATCGGCGTGAGCGTCGCGTCGGGCGATCGGATGACCGAGGTCACGAACGCGATCACCGCGCTTCTCCGCAGCCGCCACGAGCTCGCGGCGACCGCGACCGCAGACTTCTCGGTCTTCAACCAGACCCAGCTCCTCGACGCCGCGTCGTCGATCAGCACGACGCTGACGCTCCTCCTCGGCGGGATCGCCTCGATCTCGCTGGTCGTCGGTGGCATCGGGATCATGAACATCATGCTGGTCTCGGTCCGCGAGCGGACCCGGGAGATCGGAATCCGCAAGGCGGTCGGAGCCCGTGGGCGGGACATCCTCGCCCAGTTCCTGATCGAGGCGCTGACCCTGTCCCTCCTCGGCGGCGTGATCGGGATCGTCATCGGGCTCGGCGTCTCGGCCCTGATCGGCCAGCTCGCGGGCTGGGGCTTCCAGTTCAACCCGACGACCGTCGCTGCCGCGGTCCTGTTCAGCCTCGCTGTCGGCGTCGTTTTCGGCGTCTGGCCAGCGCGCCAGGCGGCGCGCCTCGATCCGATCAACGCCCTCAGGTACGAGTGACGAACGAAGACGAATGACCAACCAAGGAGCCGCGCGATGACCGAGCCCACCCGACCGACCGATCCGTTCGCAGGCGCGCCGTTCGCAAGCCCGCCCTCCGGCCGCCCGCCCGCCGGCAGCCCGCCGCCAGGCGGCCCATTTGGTGGGCCCCCGACGCCCCTCGGGGCGGCGCCGGTCGCCCCGACGCCCGTCGCCCCCGTGGCCATGCGGCGGGGATCGACCAGCGCCTTGCTCGTCAACCTCCTCCTCGGGGTCGCCCTCGTCGTGGCCGTCGGCGGGGTGGCGTTCGCTGCCGGCCGGGCGACCGCGCCGACGACGGCGGCGACCAATCGGAACGGCTTCGGAGGCAACGGCCAATTCTTCGGACCGGACGCCAGCGGCGCGCCCGGCCGGGACGGGTTCGCCGGGCCCGGCGGCGCCATCTCGCTGTCGGGCACCGTGACCGCGGTGTCGGCTGACTCGATCACGCTCCAGCTCGCGTCCGGCCAGACCATCACGATCCCGACGACGGCCCAGACGACCTACCACAGCCAGACGGCTGCGAGCGCCTCCGATGTGACCAGCGGGAGCAGCGTGATCGTCCAGCTCAATGGCGGCGGCCGGTTCGTGACCGGCGGCGGCCAGGGCGGCGGGAACGGCGGCGCTCAGAACCCCGCGGCGAGCGGCGCCCCGGTTCGCGGCGTGGGCTCGGCGAGCAGCATCACGGTCGTCCCGAAGGGGAGCTGAGCTCGGCGGAGCGCTCGATGACCGGTGGGGCGAGCTTGCCCGGCTCGGGAGCGCGTCGCGGGATCAACGCCGCCGCGGCAATTCCCGCGACGACGCAGGCGACCGCGCCGACGACGGCGGCGACCAATCGGAACGGCTTCGGAGGCAACGGCCAATTCTTCGGACCGGACGCCAGCGGCGCGCCCGGCCGGGACGGGTTCGCCGGGCCCGGCGGCGCCATCTCGCTGTCGGGCACCGTGACCGCGGTGTCGGCTGACTCGATCACGCTCCAGCTCGCGTCCGGCCAGACCATCACGATCCCGACGACGGCCCAGACGACCTACCACAGCCAGACGGCTGCGAGCGCCTCCGATGTGACCAGCGGGAGCAGCGTGATCGTCCAGCTCAATGGCGGCGGCCGGTTCGTGACCGGCGGCGGCCAGGGCGGCGGGAACGGCGGCGCTCAGAACCCCGCGGCGAGCGGCGCCCCGGTTCGCGGCGTGGGCTCGGCGAGCAGCATCACGGTCGTCCCGAAGGGGAGCTGAGCTCGGCGGAGCGCTCGATGACCGGTGGGGCGAGCTTGCCCGGCTCGGGAGCGCGTCGCGGGATCAACGCCGCCGCGGCAATTCCCGCGACGACGCAGGCGACCGCGCCGACGACGATCGAAGCCTCGATCGAGATCGCGGCGAGGGCCCCCGCGAGCGCCGTCCCGATGGGATAGCCGACGAAGTTGAAGCCCATCGACACCGCGAAGGCGCGGCCCATCCAGGCCGGGTCGGTCCGCCGCTGACGGATCGTGAACAGCCCGATGTCCATCGGGCCGTTGAGCAGCCCGCTCAGCGCGAGCGCGGCCGCGAGCCAGACGAGCCCGATGATCGGGACCGTCGCTCCGGCGCCGGCGAGGAGCAGCAGGTCGGCCAGCGCGATCCCGGCCATCGGGAGCACGAGGAGGTCCCATTCCCGACCACGGCTGTCGATCCGGCCCGCCACCAGGGCCGAGATCATCCCGGCGACGCCTGATCCGGCGAAGACGAGACCGACGGCGACCTCCGGCGCGTGGAGTCGGTCGAGGACGACGAGCGGGACGACGATCGTCACCATCCCGCCGGACAGGTTGAGCAGCGAGATGGAGACGCCGAGCCCGCGCAGCGTCGGGTTGCGGAGCGTGTAGCGGACGCCGGCCCAGGCGTCGCCGAGGAGGTTGCCGGAGGACGAAGCCGAGGTATCCGGATCCGGCGCGCCGACCATCGACAGCGTCGCCGCGCCGTACGCCAGTCCGATGAGGATCAACGTCGTCGCCCCGCCGACGAGGGAGACGAGGGCCGCCGCCAGCGGCGGCCCGATGATCGTGGCGATCAGGTAGCCGTTCGAGTCGATCGCGTTCACCCGCTCCCAGAGCCGCTCCGGGACGAGGAGCGGGAACAGGCTCCGGAGGCCGGTCTGCGACAGGATCGCGGTCAGCGAGCTGACGATCGTGATCGCGAGGAGGAGGGGAACCGGCAGGGCGTGGGCGAGGGCCAGGCCGCCGATCAGCGCCAGGGACAGCAGCGCGACCGCGTAATCGAGGATCACGAGCCGCGTTCGGCCGTGCCGGTCGAGCAACGCGCCGGCGATCGGGGCGACGAGGATGCCGGGGAGGACGCTCGCGGCGGTCACGATGCCGGTCAGCGCCGGCGAACGGTATTCGGCGAGGGTGAAGAGGACGAGGGCCACGCCGACCATCGACTGGGCGATGCGCGCGAGCTGCATCGAGACGAGGATCCGGCCGAGGCCGGGGACGGTCAGCAGGGCGCGGTAGGAACGCTCCGTCCGGGCGCTCGGGCTCGGGGTCACCTGCCGATGCTATCGGCTGTCGCGGCTGGGGCCCATCCGCGACGAACACAGTCGGCTGTCGCGGCTGGGGACGCCGTGGCCGCGCGGCCCTTGCAGAGGTCCCGAGAATAGGGACCGGTCCGGAAGCGGACGCCGGACGATGGGAGGGAAGGAGGAACCTGTGGCGACCACGAGTGCTCCGCGCAGCCTCGAGCGGGATGCGATCGGACTCACCGAGGTCTTGTTCCAGTCGATCACCCACATGGCGCCGGCGGTCGCCACGGCCCTCTCCATCGGGGCCGCGACGCTGTTCGCCGGCGGGATCACCCCGCTCGCGGTCGTCCTGGCCCTGATCGCTGCGTTGTTCACGGCCTATTCGATCGGGGAGCTGGCGCGGCATCTGCCATCGGCCGGAGGGATGTACACGTACGTGGCGCGAGGGCTGGGATCCTTCGCGGGCTGGCTCATGGCGTGGGCCTTCCTGCTCGCCGAGCCGATCGTGCCCGCGGCGCTCTACGCGTCGTTCGGATTCTTCGCCGCGGACTTCATCACGACGATCACCGGGTTCTCGAACGACCTGCTGTGGCTGCCGCTCGCGGTCATCTGCGGCCTCGTCGTGTGGCTCCTGGTGTATCGCGGGATCGCCCTGTCCACGCGCGTCGGCGTCGCGCTCGGACTGATCGAGATCGGCATCTTCGTCGTCGTGTCGCTCTTGCTGGTCGTGAACGCGGGATCGCGGAACACGCTGTCGGTCTTCCTCCCGGGCGCCGACGGCATCAAGCCCGCGCTGCAAGGGATGGTGTTCTGCCTCCTCGCCTTCGTCGGCTTCGAGGCGGCGGCGCCACTGGCCGAGGAGACCCGCGATCCGAAGCGAACGATCCGCAGCGCCGTCCTGTGGTCGGCGGTCCTGATCGGGATCTTCTACGTGTTCTGCTACTACGCGGCGACGGTCTTCTTCGGGCCGGACAAGATGAAGACCGACTTCCTGACCGCCAACGAGGGCAATCCGTGGGGCGGCATGGCCGAGCAGGTCCTGCCGGGCATCGGCAGCCTCCTGGTGACCTTCGCGATCATCAACAGCTCGCTGGCGAATGCGAGCGCCGGGGCGAACGCCTCGACCCGGGCGATCTTCGCCCTCGGTCGGACCCGGTTGCTGCCCGCGGCGCTGGCCGACGTCCATCCGACATACCGGACGCCTGTCAACGCGGTCCACGTCCAGGGCGTGCTCGGGATCGCCCTCGCGATCGGCCTGGGGATGCTGTTTGCAAACCAGACGAACGGCGGACCGCTCACGACGTACATCTGGATCGGCTACGCCCTCGGGCTGCTGTTCGCCGGGATGTACATCGCGGTCAACGTGGCGGTGATCGGCTTCTACTACCGCCAGCGACGGGACGAGTTCAGTGTGCTCAAGCACGCCGTGGTCCCGGTCCTCGGCGTGATCCTGCTCATCCCGGCCTTCCTGGGCGTCCTCGGCGGCCTGACGATCCCCATCCTCGACATCCCGCTCGACCCGCTCGTGCAGCCGTACAACGTCGTGCCGCCCCTCGTGGCCATCTGGATGGTCGCCGGGATCATCGTCGGCATCGTCCTCCGGGCTCGCGAGGCGAGCCGGCTCCAGGCCCTCGGAGACGCCGTCGCCGAGGCGTGACCGGCGGCTCCCGATCGCACAGAGCGGCCGGCGGCACCGCCGGCGGCCGTCCCCTTAGTCGAAGATCGCCAGCGGGCAGTGGGCCGTCACGACCACGTTCGGCATGTCGACGATCTCGCTGATCCGGAGATCGATGGCGACGCTGTGGAGCAGGTACGCGTCGACCGCGCTCAGGCCGTGCTCCCGGCCGAGCCAGTCGATCATCCTGTGGACGGCGTCTCGCGCCGCCCCCATCACGTCCGGCCCCACCCCGTCGGTCGCGTAGCGGCGGCCGCCGGCCGTCGCCGGCACGTCCGCCGTGAGGAACTCCGGTCCGGTCACGTGGAGGTCCTTCCGGACCGTCAGCCGGACGATCGCCCGCATCGGCGTCTCGATCGCGGTGCCGCAGACCTCGCCGTCACCCTGGGCGGCGTGACCATCGCCCATCGATAGCCGCGCCCCGTCGTGGAAGACCGGCAGGAACAGGGTCGCGCCGGCGGTCAGGTGGCGGGTGTCCATGTTGCCGCCGAAGACGTCCGGCGGGATCGTCGAGCGCGGCCCGGTCGGCGGGGCGACGCCGACCTCGCCGCAGAACGGAACGACCGGGACCCGGATGCCGGGCAGGAACTCCGCGCGACCGCCGACGGCCGGCACGCGGGTGATCCGAAGATACGGATCCGGGAAGTCGTCGGCGAGCAGGCCGAAGCCGGGGATCGACGCCGTCCAGCCCCAGTCGGCGGGCTCGAACTCGAGGAGGTCGATCTGGACGGTGTCGCCAGGCTCGGCGCCGGCGACGGCAATCGGGCCGTTGACCTGATCGACGCGGCCGAAGTCGAGGCGGCCGAGATCGTCGAGCGTCGACGACCCCGTCAGCTGCCCGCCGGAGGCGTCGAGCATGTCGAGCTCGACGAGGTCACCGCTGCCGACCGTCTCGATGGCCGGGATCGCCGGATCCCATGCCAGATGGAACCGGTCGCGAGTGATGTGGATCGCCGGGGCCGTCGCCATGCGCGAACCTCCTCGCGCGGATTGTAGGCAGCCGCCGGTGCCCGGCATCTCGATGGTCCGACGTCCGACGTCGCCCGAAGACAACGTCGCTTCGTGTTTCGTGCCAGGCCCAACGGCGAGCTCGGGGATTGTCGCGGCTCTGGCCACGGCAGCCCCCGACCCGGCCGAAGGTCCCCCCGCTGGACGTTTGGCAGGGAACCAATCGGTCCGCCCGCCGGTCGCCGCGGGCGACTCCAGGCGCGACAGCCGGAAGTGTTAGCATCGGCCAACTCGAGCCGGCTCCTCGTACGGGGTCCGTCCACGACGCCGAATGGCGGCTGGATGCAGGGACCCGCGATGCCCCGGTGGAGTGAGGTGCGCACATGGCGACCGTGACGTTCGACCATGTCACCAAGAAATACGGTGACGTGCTCGCGGTCAATGACCTGAACCTCGCCATCAATGAAGGCGAGTTCATGGTCCTGGTCGGACCCTCCGGATGCGGGAAGACGACGAGTCTCCGGATGATCGCCGGTCTCGAGGAGATCTCCTCGGGTGAGTTGAAGATCGGCGACCGGATCGTGAACGACGTCCCGCCCAAGGACCGCGACATCGCGATGGTCTTCCAGAGCTACGCGCTCTACCCCCACATGACCGTCCGCGACAATATGGCGTTCGGCCTCAAGCTGCGGAAGCTGCCGAAGTCCGACATCGAGAAGCGGGTCAACGAGGCGGCCGGCATCCTCAGCCTCGATAAGCTCCTCGACCGCAAGCCGAAGGAGCTGTCCGGCGGCCAGCGCCAGCGCGTGGCGCTGGGCCGGGCGATCGTCCGTGAGCCGGCCGTGTTCCTCATGGACGAGCCGCTGTCGAACCTCGATGCCAAGCTCCGCGTCCAGACGCGGGCCGAGATCGCCCGCCTCCACCAGCGGATGGGGACGACGTTCGTATACGTCACCCACGATCAGGTCGAGGCGATGACGATGGGCACCCGCATCGCCGTCATGAGCGACGGCCTGCTCCAGCAGGTCGGCACCCCGCAGGTCCTGTACGACACGCCGTCGAACCGCTTCGTGGCGGGCTTTATCGGCAGCCCGGCGATGAACTTCGTCGAGGTCACGGCCGACAACGGCAAGCTCGTCGGGCCCGAGGGCTGGGTGGCCGAGCTGCCGGGCCGGCTGCGGAACGCGGTCGGAGCCGTGAATGGCCGCAAGCTCATCGCGGGCTTCCGCCCGGAACATCTGGAGCTCAAAGAGGCCGAGGGTCAGACGGTGACCGTGCCCGGTCGGGCCGACGTCGTCGAGTATCTCGGCAACGAGGAGCTCCTCCACGTCACGGCGCTCGGCAAGGACGTCGTCGCGATCGTCGACTCCGACAACCGGGTCAAGCCGGGCGACGTCCTCCAGCTCCTCCTCCCGTACACCAAGCTGCACCTGTTCGACGCGGAGAGCGGCGCCAGCCTGATCTCCGAGCGGGAGCAGGTGGCCGCCTGACCGATCCGACCGCCCGGGCCGGAACTCCCGGTCCGGGCGCGTCCCACCCAACCGACGGCTCGGCCGACCCCGAGCCGCCCATCGAACCCGGCCCGTCCGACGCTGAGCTCGTCGAGCGGGTCGTCGATTCGCGCGTCCTCCACCGGGGGCGCTATCTGACCTTCCGGATCGACACGATCGAGCGAGCCGATGGCTCGCGCTCGGAGCGCGACATCGTCGGTCATCCCGGCGCGGTCGCGATCGTGGCCATTGACGCCGAGGACCGCGTCCTACTCGTCCGGCAGTGGCGAACGCCCGCGTCGCGGGTGCTGCTCGAGATCCCGGCCGGCACGCTCGACGTGGACGAGTCGACCGGTGTCACCGAGGATCCCGACCGCGCCGCACGCCGCGAGCTCGAGGAAGAGACCGGCTACCGCGCCGGGACCTGGCGGAAGCTCGCGGTGTTCTGGACCGCGCCGGGCTTCGCCTCGGAGCTCATGCACCTCTACCTGGCCACCGACCTCGAGCCCGCCCACCCGGACGAGCGCCTCGGCCCGGACGAAGACGAGCATCTCCGCCTCGAGCGACGGCCGTTCGCGCAGGCAGTCAAGGCCGTCGAGGCGGGTGAGATCGCCGACGCGAAGTCGATCGCCGGGCTGCTCTCCGTCGATCGCATGCGCCGCGAGGGCCCAGGCCTCAACCCCGCTCAGCCACTCACCGTTCCGATGCGAACGTATCGGGCGACCGTCATCGAATACGCGATGGCGTCCGCAACCGTCATCCGGAGATCGAGAGCTAGCCTCGTCTTCGCAACTCTGTTCGCGGCCGCCGCGGCATGGGCGATCCTCAGTGCCGAGACTGTCTTGGCGATCGTCTGGATCGTCCTCGCCATCGCGTTCGCGACTGGCCTGTTCGCATTCCCGTTCGCCCTCTTGGCGGCCTGGCGGTACCGCGACCGCATCCTCCAGGAGACCGCAGTCGGCGTCGGCCCGTCGGGTTTCGTCTACCGAACCGACACCTACGTCGGCGAGACCGGCTGGGGGACGTTCCGCCGAATTCGGGAGACCGGGCAGTTCCTGTTCCTGGACCTCGGGCCGCAGCAGCTCTACGTCCCACTTCGGGTCTTCACGCGCGAGGAGCTGGTTGAGATCCGGAGGCTGTCGGCTGGGGCGGGCTTCGGTCCCGACGGGCGGCGACGGAGCACGCGAGGACCGCGGGGCCTCAGTCCTCGCCCGTAGGCGGGCCGCCGAGGCGAGCGAGCGCGCCGAAGTAGATCTTCGACGTCGGGCTGAGGGCACATGCCAGCCGGAGATGGGTCCGCGCCTCGTCCCGCCGGCCGAGCTGCTTCAAGCTCTGGCCCAGCGCGAAGTGGGCGTAATGCGCCGACGGATCGAGCTCCAGGACTCGCTCGAACGTTAACCGTGATTGGTCGTGCTGGCCGGAGTTGTAGTAGGCCCGCCCGAGCGCCTCGAGGATCGACGCCTTGCCTGGCTCCTCGCGGTCCGCCCGCTCGAGGACCGTCGCCGCCTGGGCGAAATGCCGCTGCTTGAGGAGCGCGCTCCCCCGCTGCAGCAGCTCGTAGGCGGATTCGCGATCGTCGGCCGGGACGTCGTCGCGCGCTTCGTCTCGCATGCCTCGATGGTTACACGATCGGCCGAATCGATCCGGACTGCCCCCTTTCCAGCCACGGCAGGAGCAGCGAGCACTCCAGCTCGACGGCGTCGTCTGACGACAGCCCCGTGCCGCGGAGCGCGAAATAGAGCGCCCCGCCGACGATGTTGACGACGGTCGCGACGGTGGCGGGGTCGGCGTCGCGGCCGTCGGGCGCCAGAGCCGTGGCCGCGAGACGGCCGAGATCGTCGTAGTACCGCGCCTCGAGACCCGACCAGGCGGCGGCCAGCGCCCGATCGCGCTGGATGATCGCCCACCAGGAGGCGCTTCGCTCGAAGAAGCGGGCGATCTCGGCGGCCAGCTGAGCCACGCGGGCCCCGACGACGTCCATGCCCGCGAACATCGACTCGTCCGGCATGCCGCTGTCCACCAGCACCGCCTGGGCCGCAGCGGCCGCAAGGTCAGCCTGCGTCGGGAAGTGGTTCCGGACCGTTGCCGGGGCGACGTCCGCTGCAGCGGCGACAGCGGTCGTCGACGCCGCCCCGAAGCCGTCGCGCCGATACACATCGAGGGTGGCGGCGACGATCCTGGCGCGAGTCGCGGCGTGCTGTTCGGCTCGTTTCCCGAGCGTGTAGCGTCGAGGCACGGGTCCTCAAATGCGGCTTGCGATATTGATTGACTATCGCGTCAGCCAAATGATATCGTCAACCGACCGGGCGGACAACTCGACGGACGGGAGAGGACGATGATCGCCGACCAGGACCTCTATCGCATCTCGAGCTGGGCGAGCTGGGTCGCCCTCGTCGCGCTCGTGATCGCGGCCGTCACGATCACGTTGTTCTTCGCGGGTGCGGGCGCCTTCTGGGGACCGGTGAACGACGTCTTCGACACGGTCCTCCTCGTCGCGCTCGTGTTCCCTGTCCTCGCGATCGACCGGCTCGCGGGTCCAGCGGCCCAGCCCTGGCTCAAGATCGTGACCGTCGCGGCCATCGCCGGCCTCATCATGGCCGCCGCCGGCGAGGCGCTCCTCGTCATCGGGGTCATCGATCTCGAGACGTCCTACGTGACAGGTGGCGTCGGCATCATCCCGTTCCTGGCCTGGCTGATCGCGCTTGCGATCATCGCCCTCGGTCGCGGAATCCTTCCGCCGTCGATCGGCTGGCTCGCCGTCGGATTCTTCGTTCTGAGCGTCGCCGTCGTCTTCGTGTCGGCGCTGACACTCGGGCCACCCCTGTGGATCGCCGCCGTCGCACTCCTCCTGGTCATGGGCGGGCTGTTCGCCGCGCTCGCGACGACGATGGCCTCGACGGCTGACCGCCTCGTCACTGGCTGACGGCCGCTTCGGCCGGGGCGAGGACCGGGCCCCGGCTGGCTACGACGAGCCGTCGCGCCAGAGACCCAGGTCGATCGGGCGTAGCCGCGGCGAGTCCGTCACGCCCGGGATGCGGCCACGCTTGGCGATCGGCCGGCCATCGATCTCCTTGATGTCGCCTGTGAAGTCGATCGGGGTCGCGCCGCTGATGTACGACCCGACGGCGAACGAGTCGACCTGGGCGCTCTCGTCCTTGAAGTAGCGGATCCGCTCCGGGTTCAGGCCACCCGACACCACGATCTTGACGTGGCGATAGCCCTCCTGGTCGAGCCGCGCCCGGACCTCCTTGACCAGGTCCGCGGTGACCCTGCCCCGCTCGGAAGGCGTGTCGAGGCGGATCCCGTACAGCCGGTCGCCCAGCGCATGAGCCACCCGCAGCGCCTCCTCCGCCTCGTCGCGGAACGTGTCGACGAGGACGATCCTGGGGACGTCGTCGTCGAGGTCGCGGTCGAACGCCTTCGCCGCCTCGACCGTGTCGCCGAAGATCAGGACCAGCGAGTGGGGCATCGTGCCCGTCGGGCCGAGGCCGGCGAGGCGGGCCCCGGCCGGCGTCGACGCACCGACGCAGCCGCCGACGATCGCGGCATAGTCGAGGACGTCGGTGATGTCGGGGTGGACGTGTCGGGCCCCGAACGACACGACGGGATCCGGCGCGGCCGCATCGACGCATTGGCGGGCCGCCGTGGCCCAGCCCGTCGACTGGGCCAGCATCCCCAGGATCGCCGTCTCGTACAGCCCGAAGCGGCGATAGCGGGCGCGGATCCGGAGGACGACCTCCTTGGGGGCGATCTGGTCCCCGTCGTTGAGCGCGTCGACACGCGTCTCGGTGGGGTCGCATTCGGCGAGGACGTGGCCGATGAGGTTCTTCGCCTCGTCGATGCCGCACAGGGTCGCGTCCTGGCGGGCGAAGACCTCCATCGTGACGAGGGGGTCGAGGCCCTCGCGCTCCATGATGCTGGCGGCTCGCGCGAAATAGACGTCGGCGGAGTCGCCCGACAGGATCTCGCGCGACGGTCGCGTCCGGACCAGGCCCATCAGCGGTGAGTGCTCACGGTTCGTCTCCCCTGTCGCTGGGGGCGTCCGCCGGAGCGTCGATCGATGGCTCGATCGACGGCTCCGCGGCCGACTCGGAAGGCGGATCGGCGAGTGTAGCGTACGGCGTCGTCGGATCGGGTTCGCTCGGGGCCTTGACCGGGCGCAGCCTGCGGCGCCGGACGCCCAGCAGCGCGGCGACCAGGCCGAGCCCGACCAGGGCCGCGACGATCACGGCCGCGATCAGCCTTCCCCGGCCGACCTCGGCCGCACCGGCGATCAGCGCCGTCAGGGCAACGGCCTGGGCGCCGGCGTCGGTCGCGCCGCGGCTGAACGACGTCCGCGCCTCGTCGAGCCGGACCTCCGGAGCGGCCCCCATCAGCCCCACGGCCTCGATCGGGTCGCGGGGCGCCTCCACCGCCGCGGTCGCGGCCTGGATCGCCTGGAGGTCGACGATCTCGCGATCCGCGAGCGCGTCGGCGTCGTCGAGCGAGGCGTCTGCGGTCTCGTAGGCGGTCCGGAGGTCGGTCGGCGGCGTGAGCCCGAGGTCTCCGGACAGGTCGGCCAGCCGATCGCGTTTGGCGAGGAGGCCCTCCGCCTCGCCGATCCGGCTCGTCGCGATCGAGAACGACCAGTCGCTCATCGCCCGGCGGACGTAGGCGGGGGCGAGCCAGTCGCGGCCATCGGATGTGAGCTTCACGTAGACGGTTCGCGCGGCGGCCCGCTGGTCCATCTGCTGAAGGTCGCCGGCGCCGGCGACCCACCGCCGGAACAGGTCGTCGGCCGTCTTCGACTTGCCGATCTCGTCGACGAGATCCAGCAGGCGGCGCCAGTCGTTCGGCCCCGAGACAGTCTGCGGGTCGCCGGCACCGACGTACGCGATCTGATGACTGTCGGCGGCGTTCAGGACGGCCCGCATGCCTACGGTCCCGACGTCGCTGACGATCGACCGGACGACGGTCCACGAGGCGTCGTAGCCGTACTGCTCGCGGGCGTCGGTCTCGGTATCGGCGATCCGGCCGGGGAAGACCCAGTCGTTCAGCTTCACGGCCGCCCGATCGGTCGGCTGGACGTCGCCCGGCGCCCAGGCCCCGAGGCCGAGCGCGTCGAGCGACCTCGAGGCGTACGTGTCGGCGAAGCCCTCGTTGATCCAGCGGCCGACGAACAGGTTCGTGTTGAACCAGGCGTGGGACGTCTCGTGGAGGATCGTCAGGTCGTCGAGGTCCTCGCTCACCTCGATCCGGTTCTCGCCCTCGAAGAAGACGCCGGCGTAGCCCTCGAGGAGCGCCGTGTGGACCTCGAAGATCGACAGGTCGCCCTGGACCGGCCAGGCCAAGCCGATCTCGTCGACGAGCTCCGGGAGGCCCTTGGAAAGGAGCTCCGAGACCTGGGTGTTCCACGGCCGGTCGTCCGGCCAGGCGTGGATCACGAGCTCCTCGGCGCCGGGAAGGCTGATCCTCTTGCTGGTCAGCGCGCTCGGGCGGTCGGCGTTGACGACGACGTACCAGGCGCCGACGTCGGTGATGTTCGCCGCGGACAGGACGGTCGATCCCCCGGCGGTCGACTTCGTGACGTCGGCGCCGCTGGTGTCGCTGTCGAACGTCTTGGGTATGACGATCCGGACCGATCCGCTGTCGCCGAACGCCCAGGCGACGAACGTCGCGAAGGCCGGGCCGACGCGGACCTCGCTCTTCGATCGAGGCGGGCCGCCCGGCAGGTCGAACGTGACATGGACCTTCGCGCTCTGCTTGTAGAAGAGCGAGCTGCGGAAGCGAACCTCGACGGTCGTATAGCCGTCGGCCGGCGTCGTCGAGACATGGAGGCTCGTTCCGCCCGACGACGCCCTGACCGACCGCGCCTCGGGCTGGACCCCGATCCGGAACGAGTCGTAGAAGTAGCGGGTGATCACCCCGCCGGACACGCGGTTGGGCTTGTTGTTCCGGGCGGTGACGTCGATCGCGGCGCGGACGACGTGCCGGTCCGGGACGAGCGTGTAGGTCGTGCTCGTCGTCAGGCCGAGGCTGTCCGTCGTCGCCGCGGCGACCGACGGAGCCGCCGGTCCGAGCAGCCCCACGAGGGCGAGAACCGCCGCGGCAGCGGCGAGCCACGACGATCCGACGCGCCGCTCGATCACCGGGCCGCCCGATGGCGGATCCACGTGCTCATCCCCGAGCCTGCTCCCCTCGTGATCGCGCGGCGATCGGCTCAGCCGTCGGCCAGCAGCGCCCGGCGCCGAACGCCGCGATCACGGTACCAGCGGACCATCAAAAACGACCCGAGGAGGAGAGCGCCGAGCGTCGCCG
The DNA here is from genome assembly GCA_005882635.1 of Chloroflexota bacterium. Taxonomy (GTDB): domain Bacteria; phylum Chloroflexota; class Limnocylindria; order Limnocylindrales; family CSP1-4; genus CF-46. The sequence continues at coordinate 24,169 of VBFG01000080.1, forward strand.
TCACCGCGAGGATGCGGTTGCGCCCGACCTCGGCCGCCGACGTCCAGGTCGCCTCTGCGAAGGAGCTCCCCTCGACCGTGGCCCGCAGGTCGCCGGCGGTGAACGCCGACGCCGCGCTCGCCAGGACCCCACTCGGGTCGGCGTTCCACAGGCCGATCGTCTGGACGAGGTTCGGGGCGAGCGGTCGAGCGGCCGCCGCCTCCCGGTAGGCGGCGATCGCCCCGAGCTCGGCGTCCGCTTCGGCCGACGCCGCGGCGAACCCGCGCGGGCCCTCGAAATCGTTCCGCATCGTCGGCGGCAAGGTCAGCCCGACCGACGTCGCTGCTGTGCCCACCGCATCGCGGTCGTCGAGCGCGCGCGACGCGGAGTCGAGGAGCTCGCCTGCCTGCTCGTACTGCCAGACGCGAAGCGCGTCGCGCACGACCCGCGGCAGCTGCCAGTCGGCCGCCCGCGTCACGACCGCGTCGTATTTCGTTCGCGCGGCCACGCGCTCACCCAGCAGCCCGACTTCGCTCGGGCGGACCACCCAGTTCAGCCAGAGGTCAGAGACATCGACGCCGGCCCGGTCGGCGAACAGGTCGAGGAGGCCGCGCCAGTCGGGAGCCGCGTCGCTCTGCTCGACGCCCGCGACCGCTGCCGAGCCGGCCGGCTGATAGCCGGCCCGGCGGTCGAGGATCGCACGCCAGACGGCCTTGAGGCCGTCGGCCCCGGCGCGGTCGGCCGTCATCTCCGCCAGCTGGAGCGCCGTCGCGAACTCGGCGTCGTCGACGGGCGTCGTCGTGCCGTCGAGGCTCGGCGGGCCCCAGGCGTTGAGCGGGACCCGGAGCTTCTCCAGCGCCGGGGTCAAGGTGTCCCCGACGACCTTCTTCTCGCCGATCGCCTTGGCGGCCTGCAGTGCGTACCACGACGAGAAGCCCTCGCTCGCCCAGCGGTCGGCGAGGAGCCGGCCGTCGAACCAGGCGTGGGCCGCCTCGTGGAGGACGACGAACGTGTCGGCGTAGTAGGCGATCTCGATCGTGCCGGCCGGTGGGTCGTAGCGTCCGGCGAAGCCCTCGGCGTTCCGGCTGACGGCCTCCTGGACGATGAGCGGACGAGTCGCCGTCCAGGGCAGGCCGATCGCATCGGCGAGCGCCGGCAGCCCACGCTTGAGGAGGCTCCCGACCCGTTTTGCCCAGGCCGGATCATCCGGCCAGGCGCGGATCGTGATCGGGATCGTCTCGGCGCCGAGCGGGACCTGGATCGTGCTCTCCTTGAACGCGCTCGGGCGATCCGCTGCGAACGACGCGATGAAGGTGAGCGGGTTCGCGAGGCGGCCGGTGGTGAAGACCGTGTTGCCCGCCGCGTCCGTCGTCGGATCGCCGAGGCCGGCCGCCTGGACGTCGACGCTGAAGCCGGGCGGGAACACGACCGTGACGCTGCCGCTGGTCGCGCCATCGCTGCCGAGGCCCCAGGCGCTGAACGTCACGAGACTCGTGCCGATCCGCGTGGCGCGGGTCGGGGCGCCGCCCGGATCGGGGATGTCGAAGGCGAGGCTGAACGTGCGTGTCGCGCCGGCGGCGAGCTGCTTCCCGAAGTCGATCCGGAGCAGGTTGTAGGTCTTGCGGCGGGCGGTCACCGTCACGTGCGGCTTGGCGCCGGCGCTCGTGATCCGGAAGCCCGTCGTGCCGGGCGGGACGGCCATGTACGCCCGGTCGAAGTAGTAGCGGTGGGTCTTCGTGTCCTTGAGATGGTTCGTCGCCGACAGGGCGACCGTGACGTGGACGGCATGCTTCGCGGGATCGACGACGTAGCGCGCGTCGGCGGTCGTCGTCAGCCCGCTCGCCGCTGCGACTGGCGGGGCGGCACCGGGAAGGCCGGCGGGCAGGAGGGCACCGGCCGCCACGAGGAAGGCGGCCGCGAACAGCGACCCGACGACCCGGCGCGGCCCGGTCAGCCGTCCGGTCAGGAGTCCGGTCATCCGACGAGCTCGCCGAGCTGATCGGCGAACCGCGCGAGGAGCGGCGCGCCGCGGCTCACGCGTCCGGCCTGGTCCGGAATCCGGCCACCGATCCACAGCCAGCCGGCCGACTCCTCGAGCAGCTCGTCGGCGATCGCCAGCGAGCGGGCAATCGCCAGGCCGAGCTCCTCGCGGTCCACCGTCTCGACCGGCAGCTCCGTCGCGAGGACGGGCCGCTCGTCCTCGGCGAGCGAGAACTTCACGAACGGGTACTCGTCGTTCCAGCGCAACAGCTTCCGATACGACTTCCGGAACGCGTCGGCGATGGGCGGGGCGAAGTGGACCCAGCAGATCAGGGCGAGGGCCGGGTCGAGGATCAGCGTGACCGGCACGTCGAAGCGGCGGCGACCGTCGAGCCGGAGGTCCCACGACGTGACGCCGTCGCGGTCGGCCCGGGCCTGCGCCTCGAGGCCCAGTTCGTCGAGCCAGCGCTCGACATCCGCCGGTCGGACGCGGCCGGCCGGCTCCGCTGCAGGCATGGCGGGCAGTCTACCGTCCGGGCGCGATCAGGTCAGATGTACACGCCGCGCGGGCCCGACGAGGCCCCTCAGCCCTCCGAATCGCCTCCGGCCGACGCCGTCGGGCGCGTGGTCCGGACGGAACTCGAGGCGCCGTGCCCGTTCGTCGACGGTGCCACGCCGCCCCCGACCGCCACCCGCTGCTGCTGGCGTTGGTTGGCCGCTGCCAGCCGCGCCGCCGCGCTTGCCGGCCGCGCGGCGTCGACGGACGACCCGCTCCGGACGACCCGCGTCGTGAAGTCGGTCGCCTTCACGTCACCGGCGATCTTCACGTTCCGCCCGATCCGCGAGCCGCGCGGGATGATCGCCCGCTTCCCGACGACCGTGATCCCGGTGTTCAGCCGGCCCGGCTCCTGCTTGTTCGGCGTGTCGTAGTCCGGACCGTCGCCGACGATCGCGCCCGGCCCGACGACGACCTCCTTGTCGAGGATCGATCGGTCGACGACCGCGCCCGACCGGATGACCGAGTCGAACATCACGATCGAGTCGCGGACGACCGCGCCGACATCGACTCGCACGCCCGGCGACAGGACGCTGTTCACCACCGTTCCGTTGATCACGCAGCCGTGGCTGATCAGGCTGCGGTGGACCTGGGCGGTCGGTCCGACATGGGCTGGCGCCCGCTCCTCGGACTTGGTGTGGATGAGCCACTCCCGGTCGTAGAGGTCCAGCTCCGGCCGGTCCTCCAGGAGCGCGAGGTTCGCCTCCCAGTAGCTCTGGACCGTGCCCACGTCCTGCCAATAGCCGTCGAAGTGGTAGCCGAAGACGCGGGCGCCGCCGTCGAGCATCGCCGGGATGACGTCGCGGCCGAAGTCGTTGCGATCCTCGCTGAGCCACTTCCGGAGTGCCCGCTTCGAGAAGACGTAGACGCCCATCGAGGCGAGATCGCTCTTCGGATGTTTCGGCTTCTCCTGCCATTCGACGACCTTGTTGTTCTCGTCGAGGGCGAGGATCCCCATCCGGGTCGCCTCGGCCAGGGGGACTCGGCGGACCGCGATCGTCACGTCGGCCCGCTTCCGGCGATGGGCCTGGATGAACGGCTGGTAGTCCATCTTGTATATGTGGTCGCCGGCAAGGATCAGGATCACATCGCCCGCGTCGTGCTCGATGACATTGAAGTTCTGGAGCACCGCGTCGGCGGTCCCGCGGTACCACTCCGCCACTCGCCCGCGGGCGATGTACGGCTGGAGCAGCTTGACCCCGCCGTTGTTCCGGTCGAGGTCCCACGGCCGGCCGAGGCCGATGTGATCGTTCAGCGAGCGCGGGTTGTACTGGGTCAGGACGACGACGTTGGAGACGTCCGAGTTGACGCAGTTCGAGAGGGTGAAGTCGATGATCCGGTACTTGCCGCCGAACGGGACGGCGGGCTTGGCGCGGACCGACGAGAGGATCGACAGGCGCTCACCCTCACCGCCGGCGAGGATCACCGCCATCGTCCGCTTCATGATCGGATGCTAGCACTCGCCTCGTGGGCTGCCGGTGAGCGGAGCGTGAAGGTTCGGTTGCAGCTTCCGCCCAGTCGACGCCGTCGGAGCGGCCTCAGACGAACAGCCGCGGGTTGACGAAGGAGCCGTTGTACATGACCGCCCAGTGGAGGTGGCAGCCGGTCGAGTGGCCGGTCGATGCCTCGTAGCCGATGGTTTGCCCCGTTCTCACCACCGAGCCGGTGCTGATCCCTCCGGGGTAGGCGTACTGCTTCATGTGGGCATACCACGTCGTCAGGTTCGACGAGTGGGCGACGATCACGATCCAGGCGGGGTCGGCGCCGTCGGCGTAGTTCCAGCCGATATAGGCGACTCGGCCGGGGCCGGCCGCGTGGATCGGGGTGCCGCACGGAGCGACCAGGTCGATCCCCTGGTGGAAGTGGGCGCAGTCGCCGAGCGGCGGCTCGTAGATCACGCCGGTGCAGCCGAAGTCCTGGCTCATCACGCCCGCCATCGGCCACTTGAGGGTGCCGTTGTACTGCGACGGGATGTTGCCGAGCTTGTACTGCTGGGCCACCAGGTCGGCGATCTTGCCGGCCAGCAGGCGGCGGGCCGAGGTCGTGGCCGCGATCGCCTTGGCGAGCTGCTTCTTGTTGGCCATCAGTTTCGCGTATGCCGCGTTCTGGATGGCGAGAGCCCGCTTGGTCGCGGCCTCGAGGCGCTTCAGCTCGGCCTGGGCGGCCTTGAGCTCCGTGAGCTGGGCGTCGAGCTTGGCCTTCTGGGCGGCGGTCTCGATTCGGAGGTCGTCGGTGGCCTGCCGCGTCTGGTCGACGGTCTCGTGGACCGCGGCCAGGGCCGCCTGGTCCTCGACGATCTGCTGGGCGAGGGCCCTGTCCTGCTCGCCTGCGTCGATCGAGTAGCTGACCTCGGACAGGACGTCGGTGAAGGACTGGCCGGACAGGAACGTTTCCAGCAGCGACGTCCGGTCGGTGTCGTAGGCGCTCCGTAGCCGCTCGGCGAGGACGTCCTTGCGTTGCCGCAGGTTGATCGTCATCACGCCTTCCTCGACCGTGATCCGGTCGAGCTGGATGTCGAGCTGCTGGAGCTTGAAGACCTGGGCCTGGTACTGATTCCGGACGACGTTGATCTGCTTGACCATCGACCCGATCGACGCCCGGACCTCGACGAGGTTGGCGTTGATCCCGCTCAGCTCGTGCCGGGTCGAGGCGATCTGGGCGCTGAGGTCGGCCTGGAGGGCGTTGATCTGGGCGATCTGCGCCTTCTGGTCCCGGAGCTGCTGGGCGAGCGCGTTCTGGCGAGCCCGGGCATCCGACAGCTCGTCCGCGCCGACCGGCGAGGCCGGGCCGCCGATGATCCCGACGAGCAGCGGGACGAGGATCAGGAGCGGGGCGCGCCGCAGGGCGCGTCCGACCGCGCGTCGGGCGGGCTGATGTCGACCGGACACGGAGTCACCGCGCACCGGGACCTGGCCGGTGAGGCCGGTCCCGCTGGGATGTGACGGTGTTGTTGCCGTGTGCGCGCTGGGGCGCATCACAGAGGCGGCGTCATCGTGCGAGCAAACTCCGTTGATCGCGTCTTGTGCGCTTGACGTGCGCGGGGCGCGGGTGGCGGCTAAGCCCGCCGATCAGGCTCGACCCGAATGGGCACCCTCAGGACGACGACCGGCTGGTCGGCATCATACCCCTGCGTGTGAACCATATCAGCGGCCCTCCGGCGAGGCGACCCTGACGATGGTCCCAACACCGCTACGAACCACTCCGTAGGCGCCCGATCCGCACGTCGAAATCAGCCGTTGACGAAGATCGACCAGAGCGCGCCGAAGATCAGGAACGGCCCGAACGGGACATACGTCCGCCGTCCGATCCTTCGCGTCGCGAGCAGGGCCGCGAGGACGAGGCCGGCGGCGAGCAGGCCGGCCAGCAGGCCGGCGACCGTCCGGGTCAGGCCGGTCATCAACCCGACGCCGACGAGCAGCTTCACGTCGCCGATCCCGAACGCGCCGGCGCCGAACGGGATCGACAGCAGGTACAGCCCGATCGGGACGATCGCGGCGACGAGCAGGGCCCCCAGCAGCGAGCCGCCGACCAGCGGGTTGTGGCCGGTGACGTCGAGGAGCAGGGCCAGCGGCACGACGGGGATCGTCAGCTCGTCCGGCAGGAGTCGCTGATCCAGATCGATCGCGAAGCCGGCCACGAGGCAGGCGAACCAGGCGCCGAACAGGACCTGGACCGGCAGCTCGGCAGCGCCGAATCGCAGCCCGAGGACGGCGAAGGCGAACGCGCCGATCGCCGCGGTTGCGACCGTGCGCCAGCCGACCGCTCGGCCAGCGGGATGCTCCTCGTCGTGCTCCGGCCAGCGGACGGCGAGCCGGTCGGCAAGAGCTCCGAAGATGGCCCCGCCGACCGCAAGACCGACGATGAGGGGACTCAGGCCTTCGCCCCCGCCAGCGCCAGCTCGACGAGCGTCGCGTGGGTCACGCCCGTCGCCCCACGCGGGGCCCAGGCGGTCGTCTTGCGGAAATAGCCCGAGCCGCCGATGTCGAGGTGGGCCCACGGCACCGTCCGGAACTCCCGCAGGAACAACCCGCTCTTGATCAGCGAGCCCTCGGCGGCGCCTGAGTTCTGGATGTCGCCGTACCAGCTGTCCATGTCGGGGACGTAGTCGTCGAGGAGCGGGATCTGCCAGTAGCGCTCGGCGGCGCGATCGGCGGCCGACATCACCTCGTCATACCAGGCCTGCGGCGTCCCGAACGCACCGGTGATCAGGTGCCCGAACGCTCGCGAGACCGCCCCGGTCAGCGTTGCCACGTCGACGATGTGGGTCGCCCCGAGCCGCTCCGCGTAGGTCATCGCGTCGCCCAGGATCAGACGGCCCTCCGCGTCGGTGTTGGTGATGTCGACCCATTTGCCGTTGAGGGCTCGGACGACGTCGCCCGGCCGAGTCGAGTGCGAGCCGGGCATGTTCTCGACCGCCGGAGCCACGGCGAGGAGGGGGGTGCCCGGTGCGAGGCGGGCGACGGTACCGATGGCCGCGATCACGGTGCAGGCACCGATCTTGTCCATCTTCATCTCTTCCATCCGGTCGGCGGGCTTGATGCTGATGCCGCCGGAGTCGAAGCAGACACCCTTGCCGACGATCGCGAGATGGCGGTCGAGGGCGTCCCGCTCCCCCTCCCCGCCGGACCGCAGGACGATCATCCGGGGCGGGTTGTCGCTGCCCTTGCCAACGGCGAGGAACATGCCCATCCCGAGCTCGCGGGCGCGGTCCGGCTCGATCACGTCGATCCACAGGTCGTGGTCCCGGGCGACCGACCGGGCCTCCTCGGCGAGGACCTCCGGGCTGACGTCGTTCGCCGACCGATTCGACAGCGATCGGGCGTGGTTCGCGCCTTCGCCGATGATCACGCCGCGCTCGGCGGCATTCTGCACGGCGGCGGTGTCGCCGCCCGGGATGACGAGGACCAGCTCGTCGAGGACCGGCGGCGCGGTCGCGACGTCATCACGATCGCGGTACAGCGTCTTCGGATCGAAGCTGCCCTCGACGACGCCGCGGGCGACCAGCTCGGCAACCGTCGACAGGCCGCCGTCGATCGCGTCGGCGAGCGGAGTCAGCCAGACCGCGAGGCTGCGCGCATGCCGGCCGCCGAGGCGGTGCTCCGCGGCTGCGCCGAAATGGAGGACGGTCTCGCGGTCGAGGTGGTCGGCCGGGCCGACGCTGATCGTCAGGATGCGCTTCGCCCGGACCTCACCCGACGCCGCCAGCGACGAGGTGAACGGCTTTGCCCGGAGCTCGCCGAACTCCGCCAGCGCGGCGAGCTCGCCGCCGGTCCGTCGGTTCAGCTCGCCGAGGGGTCCGTCGAACACCGGCTCACCGACGATCGGGATGGCGAGGACATCGGCTTCAACATCCCAGGGCTGGTCAGGGACGACGCGCAGCTGCACGGATGGGCTCCTCACGGTGGGTCGCGCCCGGCGGATGGGCGGTCGGGTTCAGTCGCCGCAGTGTACGGCGGGCGAGACGGCGGCGAGGCTCAGGGCGCCGCGGAGGGCGAGGCGAAGGCCGCCGGGACGGAGGCCGCCGGGACCGAGGCCGCCGGCGCCGCCGTCAGCTCGTCGACCGCGGCCTGCAGCTTCGCCCGGGTCTGCTCGATCCCGATCACCGCCTGGTTCAGCCCGCCGCGACCGATCTCGGCCAGGATGATCACGAGGCCCGATGTGTTCGATGGCAACAGGTCGTGGGCCTGGCGTTCCTCGATCGCGGCCTGCTTGAGATCGCTGGTGATCCGGCCCTTGGCGGCGATCGTCGCCTTGTAGAGATGGGCAAGTGCCTTGTCGTACTCGTCGTTCCGGTCGATCCATTGGGTGAGCGTCGTCACGTCGACGATCGTGTTGGCAAGGGCGTCCCGGAGCGCGTCCCGGAGCGTCTTGGCCTGGGCCAGCTTCGCCTGGGCCTGGGCGAGCGTCTTGAGCGCCGCGGCGTATTTCGCCGAACGACCCTGGGCGGCGGCCTGCCCGGCGATCTTGTCGTGATCGGTGAGCAGGACGCCGAGCGTGTTCGCCGTCGTCGACCCGGCCGCGAGGCGGACCCACGCGCCCTCGAGCCCGCTCGTGGCGTTGATGGCGACCAGGGCCAGGTCGCGGCGGCGCCGCGTCTCCGGCGACCAGTTGATCGGCTCGTAGAGTCCGGTCCCCGGCAGCTCCATGAGCCCCTGGCGGATGACGGCCGACCGGTCCTCGATCGAGCGCGCCAGCGACTGCCCATCCGCGATCGAGGTGCTCAGGGTCGCGAAGTCGGAGTCGACCAGGGCGGTCAGGGCACCTCGGCCAAGCTCACCGAGCCGGTCGACGTCGGCGGTGAGGTCGACCAGGTCGACGGCCGCCGCCTCGAGCCCGGCCTGCGCCGCCTTGTCGCCGTCGGCGGTCAGCTCCGCTCGGGCGGGGGTGCCGGGCTGGTTCGACATCGTGGTCACGAGACCGGCGCCACCGATCGCGATCACCGCGACCAGGGCCAGCCACACGATGGTCAGGACGATCCGTCGCAGGAAGCGAGACATCACGCGCCGTCGCGGAGCAGCCTGCGCATCGGGCGGCATCGTAGCATCGGCCGATGGACGTTCCGCGCGACGCCGCAGCGCGTCGGGCCTGGCTGCGGGCGATGCCGAAGGCGGAGCTCCATCTCCACCTCGACGGCTCGCTCCGGATCGAGACGGCCCTGGACCTGGCACGGACGCGGGGCGCGGATGCGCCGCGGGACGTCGCCGGGATGCGGGCGGCGCTCGTTGCGCCGATGCCGTGCCGCGACCAGGCCGAGCTCCTTCGAGCGTTCGACCTCCCGATCGCACTCCTCCAGGACGCCGACGCGCTCGAGCGGGTCACGAGCGACCTGGTCGAGACGAAGGCGGCCGAGGGCGTCCGCTACGTCGAGATCCGCTGGGGCCCAAGGTTGCACCTCGCGCGCGGGCTCTCCCTGGCGGATGGGATCGCGGCGGTGGCGCGCGGGGCGCGTGACGCGGCGGCGCGAACGGGAACCGAGGTCCAGCTGATCTGCACCGCCCTGCGGTCAGACGATCCCGAGGCGAACGTCGAGCTGGCCGAGATGGCGGCCCGTTTCCGCACCGACGGGCTCACCGGCTGGGACCTGGCGGGGCCCGAGCAGCGGTATCCGGATCCAACCCTCCACGCTGCGGCGTTTGCGGCGGCCCGAGCCGGCGGGCTCCGGATCACGGTCCATGCCGGGGAGTTGGGCGGCGCACCCCAGGTGCGGCGAGCCCTCGCGATCGATCCCGAGCGGATCGCCCACGGTCCGAGCGCCATCGACGATCCCGACCTCTGCCGGGAGCTGATCGAGCGCGGCATCAGCCTCGATCTCTGCCCGACGTCGAACTGGCAGGCGGGGATCGTTCCGTCGATCGCGTCGCACCCGCTCGGGCGGCTTCACCGCGCCGGGGTCAAGGTCACCCTCTCGACCGACGACGCGACGGTGTCGGACCTGTCGTTGACGGACGAGTACGAACGAGCCCTGGACCAGATCGGCCTCGAGGCCGATGAGCTCTGGGCGATCAACCGCGGCGCGCTCGACGTCGCCTTCGCCGACGAGCCGACCCTCGATCGGTTGCGAGCGGAGTTCGACGCCTGGGCCTCGAACTTCGGGTAGGGTCTGCCCCGAGGCCTGCCCGACCCGCCTCGGTCAGTCCGGCGCCGCGCAAAGCCCCGGTGGATCGCGGTGGGTGTCGTCGCCCGCGGCGATCCGCCACGACCACGCGTAGAGCGCCTTGACGTCGGCGGTCTTCCCGAGGACGCCCATGTAGATATCGTCGTAGCAGGTCAGCCGCACGTTGGCCATCCCGGCATCGACGAAGCAGCCCGATCGCTCCGCTCGCAGCCCACCGTCGTCGCCCTCGTCGGGCAGGTAGTTCGGCCACGAGCTGTCGCCCGCGGTCGTGGCGGCGCAGTTGCCGCGGTGCGGCTGGACGCCTGCCTGGTCAAGGCGGTCGAGATAGGCCTCGAGCGCAGTGCCGACTTCCTTGCCGGACGCATCGAGATGGCCCTCGAAGCCGTAGACACCGACGCGATCCACCAGCGCGGTGTCGAGCCGGCACTCGATGCCGGCGACGGCGAGCGGCGGCAGATCGGTCCGCCTCGGCGCGCAGCTGATGCGGCTGTCCGCGCGAAGTGCCTGGACGAGACGCTTCTCCGCCGCCGTGAACGCGACCGGCGCAGGCGTCGCGCTCGGGGACGGCTTCGCGGACGGGGCGGGCGACGTCACCGCCGGCGTCGAGCTCGGCGTGGGCGTCGCCGGCACGGCCGACGGAGCCGCTGACGGAGCCGGGCTGGCAGTCGCCAGAGGCGTGGTCGGAGTGGACGAGCAGGCGGCAATCAGGAGGCCGATGGCCACCGCCGCGACGACCGAGCTGAGATGCTTCATGCGGGAGGCGACCTTTCGAGCACGAGGTCCGGTTGCGCGCAACGCGCGATGAACGTCAGGTTGGGTTCGAGGCGCCGGTACCGGCATGGACGATCGTCCAATCCGCGGTTGGACCGTCGTCGCGCGTGTCGGGGGTCGTCCTCGTCGGCGTCCCCGCAGATGGATTTCGCCGCGATGGATTCGTCCGATTTCGAACGGCGCCGGCATACCTTCCCATCTTTTCGGGATCGTCCGATCTCGGAGTCCGGTCTCGGACGGTCGATCGGGAGCGGAGGTCACTCCGCCTCGCGTTCGATTCCGGACGATTCGACGGTGGCCGGATCGACGCCCTCCAGCCACGACGCCACGGCGGCGGGCGATCGCAACCGGATGACGCGCAGGTGCGCCAGTGCGGGATCGGCGAACCGCGCCTCGTATTCGCGGCGACGGCGGCGATGGGTCGTGAGGACCCACCAGATCAGCGAGTCCCGACCGAGCTGATCCCGCCAGGACTCGCGGTTGTCCGTCCCCCACAGCCCCTCCCCGGATCGCGCCCGCCGGAATGTCCGCGCGACGATCCGACGAAGACAGGTCCGAAGAGACAGGTCCAGCCAGACCGCGGTGTCGGCCCGGGCGAGGATGGTCGGTCGAACCGGCGCGTAATTGCCGTCGCAGACCCATCGGTCGGCGCTCGTCGCCTCGCGCACGCGGGCGCGGAACGTCTCCTCATCGGCGCCGGTCCAGTTCGGGCCCCAGTAGAGCCGATCGAGCTCGATGTGCGGGACGCCAAGTCGCCTCGCGAGCGCCGCCGCCACCGTCGTCTTGCCGGATCCGGACGTGCCGACGACGGCGACGCGGTTCATGTCGGTCGGGCAGGCCGGCCCAACGCCTCGAGGACTCGGGCCAGCTCGGCGGCGTCGGCGGCGATCGCCGTCGGTCGATGCTCGACGGGGGCCGACTCCGCGTCCGCCCGGGTCGTCACCCCGGTCAGCATCAGCACGCTTCGGGCACCGACCGCAACCGCCGCCCCGACGTCCGTCCCGAGGTTGTCGCCGATCATCACGGCTTCGGCGGGCTCCCGACCCACCGTTCGGGCGGCTTCCTCGAGCAGGTACGGCTCGGGCTTGCCGATCGAGGTCGCGGTGATGCCGCTGGCCGCCTCGACCGCCGCGACGATCGCGCCGGCCCCGGGCCGGACCGCTCGCTCGGTTGGATAGACGGGGTCGCGGTTGGTCGCGACGAAGCGGGCGCCGGCGCGGACACAGTCCGTGGCGACGGTCAGTCGCAGGTAGTCGAACTTCGGGTCCAGGCCGACGACGACAGCGTCCGGCCGGCCGGCGGCGTCCCAGCCGTTCCCGCCGTCGGTGCCCTCGACACCGCCGCCTCGGATGTGCTCGGCGGCGTCGCCGGCTCGCGTCACCCGGAAGCCGGCGTCCTCCAGCTCGCGGTCCAGACCGCTCGCTCCGACGGTCAGGACGTGGCTAACCGACGGCGCGTGGTCGACGAGGTAGAGCGCGGTCGCCCGCGGCGATGACACGATCCGATCGGCGGTCACCGGCGCGCCCATCCCCGCGATCCGGTCGACGTATTCCGCCCGATACCACATCGAGTTGTTCGTGACGTACACGATGTCGTCGCCGGCGCGGGCGCGCCCTGCGAGGACCTCGGCGACGCCGGGCACCGGGCTGGCACCGCGGTAGAGGACGCCGTCGAGGTCGACGAGCAGGAGCAGGCCGGTGGCGGGCATCGACGCCGAATGCTACCGGCGGCGTGGGTGCGAGGCGGGCGCTCGCATCGGGCGCTCGCACCGGGCGCTGCCATCGGGCCTTCGCTGCCACCGAGGGCTACGATCCGGCGGTGACCCGCGTCCGCCCGACCCGTGAGCCGCTGTCCGGCGTCAGCCGGCTGCTGATCGACGGCACGAACCTCCTGCATGCGCTTTCGCGCGGTCCGTCCCGGCAGCCGCCGGCGGCGCTCATCGGTCGGCTTCG
>VBFG01000149.1 GCA_005882635.1 Chloroflexota bacterium
CCGTCGTGCTGGGGCGCGACGGCGGTCTCCTCGTTCCCGCCGGATTCCGGTCCCTCCGTCTACCATGCCGCGGTGACCGCGCCCCGACGCCCGGCCGCCCTTCCCCTCGTCTCGATCACGGCCGCGATCCTCGCCATCCTGTCCGCCTGCGGTCCCGCCGCCACGCCCGCGCCGACGGCGACGCCCTCTCCCGCACCCAGCCTGACGCCTGTTCCGGGCGGCCCATCCGGCCCGGCCGCCAGCCCGGTCCTCGGCCCGACCGCCGGTCCTCCCACGACGACCGAGGTCCAGGGATTCGGTCAGATCTTCGACAGCCTGCCACCGTCGTTCCCGAAGCTGCTAGGTGCGACGCCCGCCGAGACCGGGATGGGCCCCACGAGCGGGGCGTTCGCCGCGGACATGGAACCGAAGACCGCGAGCGACTTGATCTTGATGCTCCTGCGATCAGCGGGGTGGTCCGTAGAGACAGGTTCGCCACTCGAGGACGGGACCGTCGTCCTCGACGCGACCCATGAACCCGCCGGCTGCAAGGCCCAGGTCCGCTTCACGCCGGTGTCCGGAAGCCTCATCATGTCGGTCCTGTACGGCGCGAGCTGCCCGTTCAGCTGATCGCACGGGAGACCAGATCGACCGAGGCCCGGCCCGCATCGACCCGCGGGCGCCCACTCCGTCGGCCGTTCGATCTGTCGCTGTTACGACAACTCACACGTTTCGGTCACCTCCCGTAACGGCGAGTGAACGGCCGCCGTTTACGGTTGTGTCGACCGGCTGGCGGCCGGTCCGATCCGGGGGTACCGACGTGCAGCAACAGCGAACGACACGCTCCACCGACATCGAGGCACTGGCCTTCGTCGTCGTCCTCTTCGCTCTCCTCCTCATCCTGTCCTTGACGCTCGGGACGCCGATCGCCTGACGTCGTCGTCAGTCGTAGAGCCGCTCCAGGTGCCACGTCCCCGCGAGGAGGTCGTGGTAGACGAGGGCCAGCCAGCGGCGGCCGACCACCTTGCAGTAGTCGCGCTCGATCGGCTCGCGCCACCAGGATTCGGCGACGCGCCAGCTGTTGCAGACCTCGACCGGTTCGCGCAGCCCATTCCAGGCGATGGCGACCAGCTGACCGCGGTCGTCCAGCTCGACACCGATCTCGGGGTGCTCGCGCAGGAGCCGGGTCATCGCTTCACGCCCGCCAGCCCCAGCGACGCTCGGCGAGCGGCGCCTCGGTGTCACCGAGCGTGACCCGCCGGACGCGATCCTCGCCGAACGTCAGGGCGAGCCTCGCCAGCTGCCAGCCGAGCCGGGCGGCTTGGGCGGCCTGCGGCACGAACAGCGGCAGCTGCTGACCCACGGCCGGCTCCACGCCGGCCAGCTCCAGCTCGATCCGCTCGACCGGTGCCGGCGGCGGCGCCCGCTCGAGGCGGGCGATCAGCAGCCGCTCGATCGCGTCCGCGTCGGCGGTCGGCTCGGGGAAGCGCTGCTCGACGGCCATCTCCCCGGCGGTGCCGGCGACGGCGAAGGCGAGGTCCAGCGTCAGCCGGAGATGGGCCCTGGCGGCCGCCATCCCCCGGGCCTCGATCTGTGACGCCAGCGCGGCCGCGAGGCGGTGGAGGACGAACCGGAGCGACTCCGTCTCCGCGACGGGCGGATCGATGGGGAGCGCCAGCGCCAGGCGCTCCGACGCCTGTCGCGGCCGGAACGGCTCGATCTCCTCGCCGCGCGCCCGGGCATGGAGCCGTTCGCCCTCGTCGCCGAACCGGGCGACGAGCGCCGTCTTCGGCAGCTCCGCGACCTGGCCGATCCGCCGCAGGCCGAACCGCGTCAGCCGGGCTCGGACGTCGGCGTCCGGCGAGAGGAGCATCGATGGCAGCGGCGCGAGGAACGCCGCGTCCCCACCCGGCTCGACCGCGCGGAGGACGCCGGGCTCCGTATGGCCGGCGGCGACCGTCGCCGCGAAGTGGGTCCCGGCGATCCCGGGCCGCGGGGCGCCGGGTAGCCGCTCCCCGGCGGGGCGCGTCGCCAGCGCCTCGACCAACCGGGCGACCAGCAGCGGCTCCGGTCCCCACAGCCGGTCGAGCCCATCGGCCTGCATCTCGATGAGCCCGAAGGCCGGATCGGTCGGGTCGGTCGTGCCGGCGAGCCCCGGGCTGAACCGGGCGAGCGTCTCGAAGGCGGCCTCGACGGCCGCCGCATCGGCCTCCGGCTCCGGATCGAGGAAGGCGGCCTCAGGCGCGAGCCGGTGCGCGCTCCCGAGCGGGATCCCGTGCCGGACGCCGAGCGCCCGGGCCACCGGATCGGCGTCGATGACCGTCCCGTCCGTCCAGGGTTGCCCGCCGAGGACGACCGGCCGGTCGGTCGGGAACGAGTCGGAGTGGCGGGCGCGCGCCAGCCGGATCGGGAGATGGGGCCAGTAGAGGTGGAGGAGTCGCATCGGTCGATGTCCGTGGAAGGCCGGTCTGGCCGGCAGTCGGGAGAGCGACGACGATCTCGTCGCGGAGGAGATCCGGGCGGCGGAGGCAGCGGTCCCGTTCGCCGCCCTCGGCGTAGAGGATTCGCAGGTCCGCCCGTCTGCCCGGCGGCCCGTAGCGGCTCCGGGCGACGAGCGCCTCGGTCCGCTGGCCGACGATGTCGCGGCCGAGCCGGATCCAGCTGCGCCGGGTGAGCTCGAGCCGGAGCCCGGTCGATTCGGCGACTGCCGTGGCGAGACCGTGGGTGAGCCCGGGTGGCTCGAGGGCGACGAGGAGCGTCTCGGCCCGCCGGGCGAGCGCCGCCAGGCGTCTGAGCCGGTCGGCGACCTTCGCCGGCGTCGTGCCAGCGTTCGGGCGCGGCGGCAGGTCGATCACCAGGACATCGACCGAGCGAGCGGCCAGGAGCATCCCGGCGATCGACAGCCCTTCGTCGAGGGTCTCCGGCGTCAGGACGACGAGCCAGTCGAGGCGGACGCCGCGGGCGGCGGCTTCGACCGGGTCGAGCGCCTGGGCGAGGTCCAGCCAGGCGACGATCGCGCCGTCGGCCTGGGCCTCGGCGACGAGCCGGAGGGCGAGGGTGGTCGTGCCGGAGCTCGGCGCGCCCCTGAGGGCCACGCTGGCGCTGCGCGGCAGCCCGCCCGGCCCGACGATCGCGTCGAGGTTCGGGAAGCCGGTCCGGACGACCCGCTCGACGCCAGTTCGCGGCTCGCCCGCGGGAGCAGGAACGAACTCGGATGGGTCGTCGGGCGGCTCGACCGGCAACGGCGCCGTGGCCAGCGCCCCGATCACCCGCGGAGCTGCGGCACCCCACCGTGTCTGGAGGGACGCCAGAGCCGCCGAGACGTCCGGGGAAAGGCTGGCCATCGGACGTCCAGTATCGAACATGCGTTCGATATCGTCAATGCCGAAGTTCGTACGTTACGCTTGAGGAAACCCTGGACCGTTCGACCGCTGGGAGGAACCCATCGTGCCCGATCCCGATCCGATTGGCTGGCGCGGCGTGATCTACGGCACTCGCGTGACAACCGAAGATGGAGCGTCAGTCGGAACGGTTCGAGAGATGCTCGGATCAGATGCCGAGGACATCTTCCACGGTGTCCGGGTCAAACTGACCGCGCACGGCCGGGACGTGATGATCCCGGCGGATGACGTGACGGCCCTCACCACCGACGAGGTCAGGACGGACCTCTCTCGCGCAGCGGTTGAATCCCTCCCGACCTACGACGAGGTCGCGACCTACCATCTTGCCTCGGTCGGCTGGCTCCGCAAGCATCTCGGCTGGGCCAAAGACTCCACGAGCGACGAGGAACCCGGCTAGGGAGCCAGCGTCCGGGAGCCCGGCCACGGGTCGTGCGCCAGGACGCGCATGTCCCTAAGTGTCCGGGAATGTCACTTGCCAATGAGGCTGAGCGATCGTCTGGTTTTCGCGCGAGCTAGGGGACAACAGGCTGGTTGACGCTAGCCGAAACCGTGACAGTAAGTGGACCGTCTCCGGCCTATGTCACGATCCCTGGCGATGCACGCGCGCAGGTCGCTCGCCATACCGGTCGTTCTGGCACTCAGCTTGGCCGGCTGTTCATCGCTGCCATCGCCGACGCCACTCCCGACTTCCTCCCCGTCGCCCCTAGCTCCAGCTGCCGCGACGCCAAGCGCGAACGACCAGGCGGCGAATTACCCGCTGGCGCCACCGACAGAGATCCAGGACTGGCTGAGGACCATGACCGGCGTTGGGTTCCGGCCGCTGACCCCCGCGGAAATCCAGTCAGTCGGGGTCGGTCCCGACCGAGCCGAGGCGAGGGCGCTCGCCGAGCCGGGTCCGGGCTACGGACCCGGGCGCGATCACTTCGTCTGGACCAAGATCGGGTGCATCTTCCTTGGCTACTACGTCGCCCGGACCATGCCGAGTTATGGATATGTCCCGCCCGAGTTCCCGGCCTATCTCGTGCAAGTTCTCGCCAAGCCCGCGAAGGGCTTCCCAAGCGAAAACGTGGAAGTCGCCGTGGTTGATGCACGGACGGGCGAGTGGAGCGTCGGGTTTGGATATAGTCCGACGGCGGTCCTTGGAACGACGTGCGGGAAGCGTCCATGAAAAGGACGAGACTCACACGGTCCCGAGCGTCTACTCGGGTGGATGTCCGTTCATGGACGACAGGTCGCGTTGAATTGCCGACGCAATCCACGCTCTGATCAGTCAGCGTGCGGGAATGTCACTCGGCCAGAAGGGCGACTGCCCTTACTGGGATGCCCTCTGGAGTTGTCCGAGTTCCGCCCACGCCGCGCGCTCGCCGGTCAGTAATCGGGCGCCATGGGTTCGGAG
>VBFG01000081.1 GCA_005882635.1 Chloroflexota bacterium
GTTGGGATTGCTGCCGTTCGCGCCTGTGGATGGCCCGGTCCGGTCGAACGCGCCGCTCGCGTTCAGGGCGATCACCGTCCCGCCGGATGCCAGGACCGCCGCGGCGAGCGCCGCGGCCAGGACCATTCCGGCCCCGCCACCCCGTTGCTGCGTCACCGCCACCGGTTGAGCAGGGACCGGTGGCGCCGTCTCGAACCAGCGTTCCGGCGTCGGCTCCGGGGAGCTCCAGCGAACGCCGGCCCAGTCGGGCCGGGGGTCAGGGGTCGGTGAGAAGGACGTCGGCTCGCTGGTCCGGTCCGTGGTCTGGCTCGGGGTCGCCGGGAAGCTGGCGACGTCGTGCGGCTGCGTCTCGTCCTCGGGGTCGAGTGGGTGATCGGTCATGGGGCTGCGAGTCTCATCGTGGGGCCGCGCCGACAGCCCGTCGGCGCGAAGGGGCGTCCGTGAATTTGCTCAGACTGACGTCTCGCCGTTCAGGCTCGGACGCGCGGTCGGTGAAGAATCCACCATCTTCCCCCGATCCGGCGACTCCTCGATCGGCCGGAGCGGCTCCGGCGCCGTGCCATCCGGCCCGTGCTCACGGCGGGGATCGCTCGGCAATGTGACGCTGAACGTCGTGCCCGAGCCGAGCCGGCTCGTGACCTCGACCGTCCCGTGGTGCATCTCCACGATCGAGCGGACGATCGCGAGACCGAGGCCGCTGCCGCTGGCGCGGGCCTCGTTCGCCCGCGAGCCGCGATAGAAGCGATCGAAGATCCGGGGCAGCTCGTCCGGCTCGATCCCGACGCCGGTGTCGCCGACGGTGATCGTCGCGCCATCGGCCCCGTCGGCCCCGGCGCCCCCCTCGCCGGCGATGGCGGGCGCGACGCGGACCGAGACAGTTCCGCCCGGTTCGGTGAACTTGATCGCGTTGCCGACGAGGTTGGTGACGACCTGCCCGACCCGCTGCGGGTCGTGCCGGATCCGGATCGGGGCGTTCGGCAGATGCAGGTCGATCGTCAGGCGACGTCTGCGGCCGGCGGGCCGCGCCTGCTCGACGGCCGACTCGACGGCCACCCGGAGATCGTCCGGCCGGAGGTCCAGCAGGACCAGCCCGGAGTCGAGCTTGGAGAGCTCGAGCAGGTTCTGGGCGAGCCAGTCGAGCCGCTCGAGCTGGACGCGGCTGTTGTGGAGGAACTCGGCTCGGGCGCCTGGATCGTCTCCGGCCCGCTCGGTGAGGAGCTCGTTGAACGTCAGCAAGGCGGCGATCGGCGTCCGCAGCTCGTGTGACACGTCGGCCAGGAAGTCGCGGCTCCGGTCGCGATCGCGGCGGATCCGCTCCACGCTCTCCTCGACCTGGTCGGCCATCGCGTTGAACTGCGTCGCGAGGGCCGCGATCTCGGCCGGCCCGGTCCGGATCTCCGCCCGCGGGATCCGCTCGCCGAGCTGCCCTTCGGCCAGGGCGCGGGACGCCTCGGTCAGACGGCGGAGCGGGGTGGTGACGCGGAGGGCCATCGCCGCCGCCACGATCACGGCGATTCCGAGGGCGAGCGCGCCGACTGCGGCACTCACCGTCGCCACGTTGTCGATGGCCGTCTGCCTGAACGTGTACGGGTTGGAGAGCCGGACGACGATCGTGTACTGGAACGCGCTGAAGGTCGCCGGCCGCTGGAGCGGCTGTGCCGCGAAGGATTCCTGGGTCAGGCCAGCCCGGCCCGGTGCGAGGACGGAGGCGTGGAACGTGCCGTCGACCGCGGGGATGATCGGCGCGGCGTCCCCGCCCGTCGTCGGCTGCCGGCCGAGAACGATGTCGACGTCGGCCTCCGCCAGCTGGTCGGCGATGAAGCTCTGGTAGGCATCCGAGCGGAGCGCCGAGGCGACCCGCGGATTGACGACGTTGTCGGGGCCGATCACGGGATCCGGTGCCGCCTTCTCCGCGGCGACGACGTCCACGTACGCCGCGACGAGCCCCGTTCGCGCCTGGAGATCCGCCAGCTGCTGCTGACGGAACTCGTCGTCGAGCCGATTGAGGACGAAGATCGTCACGAGGAAGAGCGTCAGCGCGACGACGCCCGAAAACCCGAGGGTCAACCGGCCCTGGAGCGTCCTCGGGCCGAGCCGCCGGACGCGCGCCGGGATCAGCCGGCGGATCGTCCGGTGCTCGACGTCGGCGGGGCCGGCGCTACCGCTCGGCGAAGGCGTAGCCGACACCACGCACCGTCATGACGAACGCGGGCGCCGCGGGATCGTCCTCGATCTTGTCGCGGAGATGGCTGACATGGACGTTGATCGTCTTCTCGTCCTGGTCGAGCGCCTCGTAGTCGCGGAGGAGCTCGAGGAGCTCGCCGCGGGTGTAGACGCGGCCGGGCCGGGACGCGAGGTGGCGGAGGATCTCGAACTCGGTCGGGGTCAGGCTGATCCGCCGGTCCCCACGCTGGACGCGGCGCCGCTCGAGATCGATCACGAGGTCGCCGTGGCGGATGACGCGGCCGCCCGCGGCGTCGCTGAGGTCGCCGTACGCCCGCCGGAGGAGGGCCCGGATCCGGCTCATCAGCTCGCGCAGCCCGAACGGCTTGGTCAGGTAGTCGTCGGCGCCCAGCTCCAGGCCGATCACCTTGTCGACCTCGTCGTCTCGAGCCGTCAGGACGAGGACCGGCGCTTTCGAGCCGGCCGCCCGCAGCCGGCGGAGGACCTCGAAGCCATCCATCCCGGGAAGCCGGACGTCGAGGACGACGAGGTCCGGCGCCTGGTTCGTGGCGAAGTCGAGGCCTTCGTCGCCGCTCTTCGCGACCGCGACCTGGTAGCCCTCCTGTTGGAGGGCGTACTGAATCCCGCGGGCAACCGCGAACTCGTCCTCGACGATCAGGATCGTTGCGCTCATCCCGGGCCGACTGTACACCGGCCCGCCCGATCGGCGGCTGGGCGATCGAGCCGTGATAAGGTGTCGCGGTTCAGGGCGCGCCCGCAGGGCCGAGGAGCCCCGTCGGCGTGCAGCGCCCGAGCGATGACGAATCAGCCAATCCCGAGGTCGAGCCCCGATGTCCACCGCCGCGCCCAGCCGTCCCAGCCTCACCGCCGAGCCTCGCGCGATCACCGGCAAGAAGGTCGCCGCGATCCGCCGCGAGGGCCGGTTGCCGGCCGTCGTCTATGGCCACGGGATCGACTCCGAGAACGTCTCGGTCGACGCTCATGAGTTCGACCTCCTTCGTCGCCAGGTCGGCCAGAACGCCCTGATCGACCTGTCGGTCAACGGCAGCAAGGCGCAGCCGGTCCTCATCCACGGGGTTCAGGTCCATCCCGTCCACCGCCGGCCGATCCACGTCGACCTGTTCCTGGTCCGGATGACCGAGGAGCTGACCGTCGACGTGCCGCTTGTTGCGACGGGCATCTCGCGCGCGGTCGAGGACGAGAACGGGACGCTCCTCCATCCCACGGAGAACGTCCGGGTGAAGGCGCTGCCCGACCACCTGCCCCAGTCGATCGAGTACGCGATCGACTCGCTCGTCGACTTCGACGCCGTCATCAAGGTGTCCGATCTGACGATCCCCGGCGACGTCACGCTGCTGACCGACCCCGACGAGATCATTGCGAAGGTCCAGGCGCCGCGCATCGAGGTCGAGCCGGAGCCCGTGGTCGCCGAGGGCGAGGAAGAGGCCGAGGAGGGCGCCGAGGAAGGTGCCGCCGAGGGCGCCACGGCGAGCGAGGGCGGCCCGACCGACCGCGAGGAGACGGCGGAGAGCTGAGCCGCGGGGTCTGGCGACTCCGCCGCGGGGTCTGTCGACCCTGTCTCAGCCTCGGACGCCGCGGACGGTCACCGTCCGATGATCCAAGGCGAGGTCCCGGCGCGATCGACGCCGTAGCCGGCGCCGGAGTGCCGCCTCGAACCGGTCCCGCTTCGGGCCGAGGCTCGTGACGAGGTCCTCCTCGTCGAACTCGGTGAGGAACCCGACAACGTCGTCGACCGCGAATGGATGGACGAGGCGGCCCGCCTCCGCCCGGACGTCACGGTAGCCGGCCCGTCGCATCTGGGCGGCGGCCGCAGTGGGATCGGGCACGTCGCCCGGCCGGTCATCCCACTCGCGCGGCTCCTCGCCGACGTCGACGAGCGCGTCGTCGAAGTCGTCGTCCGGGTACCAGTGCATGGATCCGGCGAGCCAGCTGACCCATCCGAAGGCCCCGCCGGGCCGGAGGACGCGGGCAACCTCGCGGAGCGCCCGGAACCGGTTCGGGACGAGCTGCAGCACGAACGACGAGACGGCGATGTCGATGGAAGCATCGGCCAGATCGAGCTCGTCGGCGAACGCAACCTTCAGGTGGAGACGCGCCCGATCGCGACGGCCGAGCAGGCGATTGGCCTCCGCCCGCGCCTTGGCGACCATGCCCGACGATGCGTCGATGGCCGTCACCTCGACCGTCGGCCAGCGGCGGATCGCCGCGATTGCCAGCGTTCCCGTCCCCGTGCCGACGTCGAGCAGCTTCGTCGCGCCGGCGGCGACATCGTCAGACACCTCGTCGAGCGCTCGCAGCGCCGCCGGGGCGATGATCGGTCCCCACCAGCGGGCGTAGCCGTCGGCGATCCGGTCATACCGCTCGCGCTGATCGGTCATCACCGGAATCCTGCCGGAAACGCGGACGGGCCGGGTGGGAATTCGCCCACCCGGCCCGGAACCGATCGAGCCGTCGCCGGCTCGACGCCTCCTCCAGTCAGATTTCGGCGGAGGACGGAGGAGGGGTGAGCGGCGGGAATCGGTCCGGCCGCCCGAAGCCGAGGCGACGGGCGACGAACAGCGTCATCCCGCCGACGATCAGGACCGCGATGATCAATGGCAGCCACACGATCACGAAGACGATCCCGATGCTGACGACGGCCTGGCCCATCCCGATCAGAGTTGCCGAGGCGCGGTCGACCTCCGCCGCAGGATCCCATCGCTGGGCCGTCTCCACGACGGCGACGACCTCCGTGCCGAAGGTGACCGTGAGGGTCGCCATCGCGGCCTGGTCCTCGAGCTGGGTCTGCTGCGCCGTCAGTCGCTCGATCTGGCTGCGGGTGTCGGTGAGACGGGCCTGGACCTCGAGGAGATCGGAGATCTTCGGCGCCTGCTGGGCGTAGCCGACGAGGGCGGCCTCGCTCGCCTTGAGATTCCGGATCCGAGCGGCGACGTCGACGATCTCGCCGGTGACCTCCGTCGCGTCGGTCTTCTCCGCGACCTCCGTGCCCAGGGCGCGAAGCGCGTCGAGGGCGTCCTCCCAGCGAGCGACGGGGATGCGGTACGTCACGGACGCGACCGTCTTGTCGTCGGTTCGCTCTTGCTGCGAGCCGCCGATGTAGCCGCCGAGGCTCCGGATGGCGTTGCGGGCGCTCGTCAGGGCCTTCGCGACGTCGGCGACCGTGAGTTGGAGGCTGCCCGTCCGGACGATCTTCGCATCGTCGAAGATCGCGACCTGATCGCCGTCGTTGCCGACCTGCGACCCGGAGCCGGAGCCGCCCGAGGAGCTGTTGCCGTTGTCCGGGTTGCCCGCGGCGGCGGCCGATGCCGCCGGCAGCGGTGCCGCGCCACGGTTCGCGGGCCCGCCCATCGGGGCCGACGCGCTCGATCCGCACGCCGCGGCGACGGCTGCGAGCATCGAGAGGGAGAGAAGGACGGCGATCAACCGAGCCGGTCGACGGCCGAGGGTGGGGCTGCGCATTGCGCGGTCCTCCATCTGCCCGCCGATTCGCGCGGCGGCGCACGTGCGGGACGCCGCGACGGGGCCGTCGGTTCCGGCTGAGCTGCGCAACACCATCCGCAACCGGGCCGTCTCCCGACCGACCACGAAGGAGGACGGATGACCCGCTCGATCGCGATCCGGATCCTGGCCCTTGCGGCAGCGATCGGCCTCGCCGGCCAGGCGCTCCTCATCGGGAACGCGTTCGGCTTGAACCTGCTGTTGCTGTCCGTCGCGCTCTTGGCCGCGGCCGTCGCCCTGCGGCCGGCCGGAACCGACATCGACGCCCTCGACCTGTGGCTGCCGATCGCAGCGGCCCTGATCATCACCGGCGTCGTCGTCCGCGCGGATCCGCTCCTCGACCTCATCGACATCGGCGCCGGCTGCGTCCTGCTGGGCGCGTCGATCGCCGCCATCGGCGGCGTCGCCGTGACCCGGCGCTCGGCGGACGCGGTGGTCGTTCTCGGCTTCGTCACGCTGGGCTGGCTCGGGACCGGAGTCCTGCGGGTCACCGCCGCCGCGCGCCGGCCCCAGATCAGCGAAGACGCGCTCGTCCGACGCCTGCCGATCTGGGCGGCTCCAGTCGCGCGCGGCCTGCTCCTCGCGACGCCGATCCTGGTCGTCTTCATCGTCCTGTTCAGCTCGGCGGACGCGGTGTTCGCGAATCTCACCGCCAGGATCTTCGACTGGCGCCTCGATCTCGGCGAGCTGCCCCTCCGCCTCGCTGTGGCGTTTCTGATCGCCTGGATCGTTGCCGGCCTGCTCGGCGTGGCGGCTGGCGGGCTCGGATCGTGGTCGTTGGCGGATCGAGAGGAGGTCGGGAGGCAGCCCCGGTCGCTCGGCGCGGCCGCGGCCGTCGATCCGATCGGCCGCGGCGGGGTTCCGGTCCTCGGTTCGATCGAGGCGGTCACGATCCTGATCGCCGTCGATGCCCTCTTCGCGGTCTTCGTGGTCCTCCAGCTGGCCTACCTGTTCGGCGGTCTCGACACGCTGGCGGCCACGGGCCTGCCCTACGCGCAGTACGCGCGGAGCGGCTTCTTCGAGCTCGTCGTGGTCGCCGTCCTTGCCGGTGGGCTGCTCGCGCTGGTCCATGCCGTGGCCGCCCGTCGCACACCGGCCCTCGTGGGTGCCGGCCTCGGCCTGGCCGGCCTGACCGCGGTCGTCCTTGCCTCGGCGCTGCTCCGGCTGCGGATCTACCAGGACGCGTACGGCTGGACCGAGCTGCGCTTCTACGTCCTCGCGACGATCGTCTGGCTGGCGATCGGGATCGTCGTGACGGCCGTCCTCCTCCTTCGGGACCGGATGGCATGGCTGCTCCACGGTCTGGGCGCCGCCGCGATCGTCGTCCTCATCGGGATCAATGTCGTCGGGCCGTCGCGCCTGATCGCAACCGAGAACGTCGGCCGGCTCCTCGATCCGTCACGGGTCCCGCCGGACGGTCGGACGGGGCTCGACATCGGATACGTGGGTGTGCTCGGCGACGACGCAGTGCCGGCGCTGGTTCAGGCACTGCCCGCCGTCGCAGGGCTCGATCGGGCGCTGCTCCAACGCCAGCTGATCGAGCGCCGGAATGCCCTGGCTGCCGCGGACACGACCGGCTGGCCGGCGTGGAACCTCGGTCGTGAGCTCGCTCGCCGTGCGCTCGAGGGCCTGCCGGGCGGCTGACCGCCGCGTCCGCCCTACACTCGGCGGATGCACCTTCCCTTCGATCCGCCGCTCGAGCCCATGCTCGCGAAGGCATCGGCTGCGCTGCCCGACGGCGACGGCTGGCTCTACGAACCGAAGTGGGACGGCTTCCGGGCCATCGTCTTCCGGGACGGTGACGAGGTCCTGATCCAGAGCCGTGATCTCAAGCCGCTCGATCGCTACTTCCCGGAGCTGGCGGAGCCCATCCGGGCTTCATTCCCGTCGCGGTGCGTCGTCGACGGTGAGGTGGTGATCGCCCGAGACGGCGAGCTCGACTTCGAGGCGCTCCTCCTCCGAATCCACCCCGCCGAGTCGCGGGTTCGGATGCTCGCCGGCGAGACCCCGGCGAGCTTCGTCGGCTGGGATCTGCTCGCCCTCGACGACGAGGACTTCCGGGCGACGCCGCAGGGGGAGCGGCGAGCCCGTCTCGAGACCGCGTTCGGGGCGGTCGAGGCGCCGATCCACCTGACGCCGGCGACACGCGTTCGATCGACCGCCGCCGACTGGTTCGATCGGTTCGAAGGCGCCGGACTCGACGGCGTCGTCGCGAAGCGGCTCGACGCCCCGTACCAGCCGGGCAAGCGGGCGATGCTCAAGATCAAACACCAGCGGACCGCCGATTGCGTCGTCGCCGGCTTCCGGTGGCACAAGAACGGACCCGGGACCCACGTCGGATCGCTTCTGCTGGGACTGTTCGATGACGCCGGCAAGCTCCACCACGTCGGCATCACGTCGTCCTTCTCGTGGGATCGCCGAGCGGCTCTCGTCAAGGAGCTCGAGCCCCTCCGGAAGAACGCCAGTGACGAGCATCCCTGGCGCGAGTGGGCCGAATGGGCCGCCTGGGGCGCCGCCGACGCCTCGGGCCAGCGCCTCCCGGGCGCGACGAGCCGCTGGAACCGCGGCAAGGATCTGTCCTGGGAGCCGCTCCGAGCGGAGCGCGTCGCAGAGGTCGCCTACGATCACCTCCAGGGAGACCGCTTCCGGCACGCGACGACGTTCCAGCGCTGGCGACCGGACAAGCGGCCGGATGCGTGTCGCTACGACCAGCTCGAGGAGAGCGCGCCGTACCTGATCGGTGAGATCTTCGGGGCCTGACGCCAGGCACGACAGAAGAGCCGCCCGGGCATCGCCCGGGCGGCTCGCGTCTGCGACCTGCTGGTCGAACCGTCAGTGCGCGGCGGCCACCAGGTCCGGGATCAGGTTCGCCGCGTTCGGCGTGCCGAGGCCCGTCACAGGATCCCAGCCGACGCCCGCGGGATAGCCCGGAACACTCGGGTCGGCCTGGTTCGAGTTGCCGCTGTGGACGTCGTAGAAGTCCGCGGCGTACGTCGCCGGGTTCGACGCCAGATCGTACAGAGCCGGGTTGATGAGCCCGAGGCCGCCGCCGTTGAGCTGGTCGGCGATGGCCACGAGGCCCGCCCACTGCGGGCAGGACAGGGACGTGCCGCCGATGTCGTACCAGCCGGTGCTGCACGGGTCGCCGCTCGGGCAGAGGAGCCCGCTGTCGCCGTCCGGCGGCAGGGACAGGTAGACGAGCGCACCGGTGGCCGCGCTCGCCTGGAAGGCGATGTCCGGAACGCCGCGATGCTCGGCCGGGATCGCGGTCGAGCCGGCGGGCAGGACGTCCTGATACGACGGCCGCGAGAACACGTGGCTGAAGCCGCCGCCCGAGAAGGTCCAGGCGACCTCGCTGTAGATGCCGCCCGGGTTGAAGGTGTTGCTGCCGCACTTCGCGCCGATGCCGGGCTTGACGTAGGTCGTCCGCGGGTCGTTCGTCGAGGCCGTCGGGTCGGTGCACAGGTACGTGCCGCCGACGCCGGTGACGAGTGGGTCGCTGGCCGGCCACTCGACGGTGGGCTCAGGAATGAGCGAGCCACCCTGGCCGACCGGGGTCTTGCGGGCGTTGGCCGTGCCGCCATCCCCGGACGAACCCAGGACCGTGACCCCTGCCTCGGCTGCGCTCTTGTAGGCGTGGCGCAGGTTCTGGAGCGAGGTGGAGCTCCCGAAGGCATCCTCAGCCGAGGCGAAGCTCTGGCTGATGACGTCGACCATCCCGTGGTCGATCACGTACTGCTCGGCGTTCATCATCAGCGGGAAGCCCTGCACGCCGAGCGTCTCGGCGGTCGGCACGGTGATGAGCAGAATGTTCGCGCGCGGCGCGATTGCGTGTGACATTTCGACGTCCAATGCGACCTCGAGCGCCCAGAGGGTCTTGTCCTCCTGATGCGTGCCCTTGCCGGGCTGGGCCGTCGTGGCCGGCGCGCCCTGGAAGTGGAACTGCTTGAACGTGGGCATCCCAGGGGTGCAGGTCACGCCTTCCTCGCCGCACATCGGCTGGATGCCGAAGGCCTGATCGAAGACGTGCAGATCGTGGGCCATCGTGTCGCTGCCCCAGCTGTCGACGATGCCGATCGTCACGCCTCGGCCATCGAGGCCCTGCTCGTAGAGCGGCCCGACGTTGTAGGCCGACTGGATCGCCTGGGGGGTGAAACAGGTTCGCGCGACGGCTTCGCAGTCGGCTTCGGTGGGTGGCGTCACCCCACTCTTGACGAATTGGAAGTCTTTGACGGCCGGATGGATCTCGCTGGCCGTCGCGACGGTCACCGCAACGAAGGGGCTCGACGAGAGCGCGATCGCCGCTGAGCCGACGAGCGCGAGCAGGCGCCGACGAGCGTGCGGATTGACGTGCATGCAGGGTCCTCCAACTGCTGCAACAGAAGTCAGGCTGGTCGATGCGAGCGCTCGCAAGCCGGTGGAAGCGAGCTCCTCCCGAGCGACGCTTCGGCATCCCGACTTCCAGGGGGTGTTGCCGGTACGATCGGGCTGGCCGGTCCTCGCTGTCAACTGACCGGTGCCAGCTGTCACCGGCCGCCGAGCCAGCCGAGGAACCGGGACCCTCAGCGCCGGCCGACGAGCGTGTCGGGCACGAAGAACGACGCCGCGAAGAACGCCAATCCCAGGGCCACGAGCGAGATCCCTCGCACGTCGATGCCGATCGCGGCGAGGACGAACAGGATCACCGCGATGATCAGGCACAGGCTTCGGACCGTCAGCCGCATGTGCTCACCTCCCGTCGTGATCGCTCGATGATCGACCCCGGCCTGGCACCTGGGGAGTCCCGCGACCGGGCAGTTCGGGCCGGAGGCGCATCAGCCGCCTTGCAGTGAGATCAGGTCGCGGGAACGACCCTCCACAGGCCTCGAAGCGGCCGTCGGCGAGCGGCGGGATCGCGCCAGCCTGAACGAGCCTCTCGACGAGCTCGGCGGCCGCGGTCGACTCCGCCAGGAACTCCTCGAGGGTCAGCGACCTCATCAGGCCGGGTCGCGACGCTTTCGCGGGGCTCGCTGCAGCTGGCCCGAGCGGTCGGGCCATTCGTAGCCGGCCCACGGGTCGTAGTCGGGGTCGAGCGCCTCCTGCGGCGGTCGGTCCGCCTCCGGGACGTGGATCAGGTTGACCCGGACGCGGTACCACAGCGACGACCGGCCGCGCATCCCGTCCGTCAGGACATCGGCGGGCTCCAGGTGCTCCGCCGCCTCGGGATGGCGCGCCTTCCAGCGTTCCAGGCCCTCGAGGGCCTCCGCCTTCGTGGCCGCTCGGCTGATCTCGATGACGGGGATGGTCGTCTTCCGCCGGCCCGTCGGCGTCGGGCGCGATCCGCCGGGCGTGCCACGTGGTGGCATTCCCGGCCAGTCGGTCGGCAGGCCCGCGTTCGGGTCACCCTTCGCGACCGCGGCCGCCCGCTCGGCGGCGACCTCCGGCGGCGGGCCGCCTTCGACCCCGCGCCCTTGCTCGTACTCGCTCTTCGGTCGCCTCGCCCGGGACGGCTGGACCCGCGGCGGCTCACCCGCCTGCTTCGCGTAGTTCGGTGGCCAGGGCGCGTCGCCTTGTCCCTCCGCCTCGTGGCGGCGGCTCAGCTCGAGGAGCGCCTCGAGCGAACCGACGGCCTCGTCGATCCCGGCGCCGGCGTCGCCCCGCGAGGCGACGATCCCGGGGACCGTGGCGAGGGTGAAGTCCTCGGCGACGACGTCGGCGACCTCGTCCCAGCGAAGCGGCATCGAGACCCTGGCGTCCGGGAGCGGCCGGACGGAGTACGCCGAGGCGACGGTCCGGTCCTTCGCGTTCTGGTTGTAGTCGAGGAAGACGCCGTGACGCTCTTCCTTCCACCACTTGCTCGTCGCGATCGACGGCGCACGCGCCTCGACGTCGCGAGCGAGGGCCAAGGCGGCCCGGCGGACCTCCGAATACGTCCAGCGCCGCCCGATGCGGACGTTGATGTGGATCCCGCGCGACCCGGATGTCTTCGGCCAACCGACGAGCCCGACGGCCTCGAGTGCCTCCTGGCAGACGATCGCGACATCACGAACCTGCGACCAGGGCACGCCCGGGATCGGGTCGAGGTCGACGCGCAGCTCGTCGGGATGATCGAGGTCCTCGGCGCGGACGGGGTGGGGATTGAGGTCGATGCAGCCCAGGTTGACGACCCAGGCGAGACCGGCCGGCTCGTCGAGCACGATCTCATCCGCCGTCCGACCGGAGGGGAACGTCAGCTCGGCGGTCCGGATCCAGTCCGGCGTGTTGTCGGGCGCCCGCTTCTGGAAGAAGGGCTCACCGGCGGCGCCGTCGACGAACCGCTTCAGCGCCATCGGCCGGCCGCCGGCGCCGCGCAGCGCCCCGTCGGCGACCGACAGGTAGTACGAGACGAGGTCCATCTTCGTGTAGCCCGTCTCGGGGAAGTAGACCTTGTCGGGGTTCGAGATCGACACGTCGCGACCGCCGATCTCGAGCAGTTCCTTGCGGCTGGCCATGGTGGGATGCTAGCCGCGGATCGCAAGGAGGTCGGCGATGGGCGGCGGCGGCACCGTCACCTTCAAGGGCCTCGGCCGGGCCTGAGCCAGTTCATCCGGGCCGGTGCGGACCGCGACCCCTGGGATGCGCGACAAGACAGCGATCGGCGAGTCGTCGATCATGGAGATCCGCGCGAGGGACGCCGCCACCGATGCTCAACCAGCCCGAGCCCGCCTGCCTCGTCATCAGCGACATCTCCGGCTACACCGGCTTCCTGGCCGGAGCGGAGCTCGACCACGCCCAGGACATCCTGGCCGACCTCATGGCGACGGTCGTCGGCGCGCTCCGCCCGACGTTCAAGCTGGCCAAGCTCGAGGGCGACGCCGCGTTCGTCTACCTGCTCGCTCCGTCGGTCGACGGCGCGCAGCTTCAGGACACGATCGAGCGCTGCTATTTCGACTTCCGGCGCCGGCTGCGCGACATCCGCCAGGCATCGACCTGCGAGTGCAACGCCTGCATCCTCGTCCCGAACCTCGACCTGAAAGTCGTGGCCCATCACGGTCAGATCATCCGCCAGCGGATCGCGAGCCGGGAGGAGCTCGTGGGCAGCGACGTCATCGTCGTCCACCGCCTGCTCAAGAACCACGTCGAGGAGTCGACCGGCTTCAGCGCCTACGTCCTGTACACCGCGTCGTGCGTTGCCGCGATGGGCCTCGACGATCCGGCCGGCGGCGGACTGGTCGAGCATCGCGAGACGTTCGACGGCGTCGGCGAGGTGGTCGGCTGGGTCCGCGACCTTCACGGCGCCTGGGACGAGGAGCTGGCGGGGGCCCGGATCGTCGTGACGCCCGACGACGCCGCCAGGGTCGTCGCCGCGGTGTATGACGCGCCGCCCGCGATCGTCTGGGACTACGTCACGTCTCCCGCTCGCCGGATCCAGTGGCAGTACGGGGTGACGGGGATCGAGACGATCGAGGGCACCGCCGGGCGTCGCGGAGCCGGAACCGTCAACCACTGCATCCACGGCAAGGACGCGATCGTCGAGGAGGTCATGGACTGGCGCCCATACGACTACGTCACCTACCGCTCGCAGATGCCGATCCCGAATACGCCGAAGCTCCTCAACACGTTTGCCCTCGACGACCTCGGTGACGGCCGGACGAGGCTCGAGATGCGGTTCGGCCGGCCGCGATCCGCCAGGGACCGGGCCATCGCGGAGACGATCCTGCCGATGGTCGACGATTCGATCCGGCACGGACTCGAGGCGCTGCGGCCGCTGATCGAGGCCGCGGCAGCCGCCGCCCCCGCCGCGGTCGACGCGGACGAGCCCGACCTGCCGGTCGCCCAGGGCCGGAACCTGCGTGAACCCGTGATCCAGTCGGTCAGTTAGTGTCGATGAATGTCGATCGACGTGGCGGCCGTTCGTCGTTCGATCAGAGGCGCGCCCGAGCGCGCCCGGCGTTCGTGAGGAGGCCCCGATGCGCTACCTGCTCCTGATCTATGCCGAGGAGCCGACCGAGGCCCCGCCGCCGGATGTGGCGGCCGCGGAGCTGCAGGGCTACAACGCGTTCACCGAGGACATCCGCCGGCGCGGGCTGTTCATCGCCGGCGAGGCGCTCCACCCGACGTCGACGGCGACCACCGTCCAGATCAAGGACGGCGTGCTGATCACGACCGACGGGCCGTTCGCCGAGACGAAGGAGGCCCTCGGAGGGTTCTACCTCGTCGAGGCCCGCGATCTGGACGAGGCGATCGAGCTGGCCGGGCGGATCCCCGCGGCGAAGCACGGCTCGATCGAGGTCCGCCCGATCTGGGAATTCGGTGAGGCCCCGATGGGTTCGGCGGAGGCCGCCGGCGTCGCCGGCTGAGCCGGGCGTCCCGCGTCGCCGAGACTGACAGGAGGCGACCTGGCACCTTGCCTCCGAACGCGCACGCTCGGGCCATCGTCGAGCGCCTGTTCCGGGACGAACAGGGGCGCGCCGTCGCCACACTGATCCGCGTCCTCGGCGACTTCGATCTCGCCGAGGAGGCGGTCCAGGAAGCGTTCGTCACCGCCCTGGAGACGTGGCCAGACCGGGGCGTGCCGGAGAACCCCGGTGCATGGATCACGACGACGGCCCGCAACCGGGCGATCGACCGACTCCGCCGGCGCAAGGTCCTCGCCGAGAAGGAGGAGCTGCTCCGCCGTGAAGCTGCAATCGAAGCCGAGCTCGCTGCGATCGACCCCGATGCAGGCTCCGACGGTGCGTCCAGTGTGAACGCCCTCGTCGACGACCGGCTGCGCCTGATCTTCACTTGCTGCCATCCGGCGCTGCCGATGGACGGCCGCGTCGCGCTGACCCTCCGGACGCTGGGCGGCCTGTCGACACCCGAGATCGCCCGCGCCTTCCTCGTCCCCGAGCCGACCCTCGCCCAGCGTCTGGTCCGCGCGAAACGGAAGATCCGCGACGCGGGGATCCCGTATCGCGTGCCCGACGACGCGGCCTTGCCCGAGCGCCTCGACGGCGTGCTCCGCGTGCTCTACCTCGTCTTCAACGAAGGCTACCGGGCGACCGCCGGCGAGCACTTGATCCGGCGCGAGCTGTGCGCCGAGGCGATCCGCCTGACGCGGGTCCTCAGCGGGCTGATGCCCGACGAGCCCGAGGTGCTCGGACTGCTGGCCTTGATGCTGTTCCACGACGCCCGGCGTGAGACGCGGACGGGACCGTCGGGCGAGCTCGTCCTCCTCGACGAGCAGGATCGGTCGCGCTGGGATCGGCGTCGCATCGAGGAGGGACGCGCGACGCTCGACCGGGCCATGAGGATGCGGCGTGTCGGGCAATACCAGCTCCAGGCCGCGATTGCCGCACTCCATGACGAGGCGCCGTCAAATGGTGAGACCGATTGGGCGCAGATCGCCGCGTTGTATCGCGTGCTCGGGCAGGTCGCGCCGTCAGCGGTCGTCGAGCTCAACCGCGCCGTCGCGGTCGCGATGGCAGACGGGCCCGAGGCCGGGCTGGCGATCGTGGACGCGATCCTGGCCGGCGGCCAGCTCGACGACTACCCGTACCTCCACTCGACGCGGGCCGATCTCCTCCGACGGCTCGGGCGGCGCGATGAGGCAGGGGCCGCGTATCGACGGGCGCTCGAGCTGACCGAGAACGAGCCGGAACAGGAGTTCCTGCGGCGTCGCCTGCGGGAGATCGCCGCCGCCCTCTCCTGACATCTCGATGCAACACGATT
Organism: Chloroflexota bacterium; assembly: GCA_005882635.1. Lineage (GTDB taxonomy): Bacteria > Chloroflexota > Limnocylindria > Limnocylindrales > CSP1-4 > CF-46. The sequence continues at coordinate 15,376 of VBFG01000081.1, forward strand.
GCGATTCCAGCGACCGTCGCTGCGACATCGGGCAGTGGGCCGCGCGCCTACCGTGGGCCAACCGTGGTCTCGTCACCACGTCCGCCCGTCGTCGCCCAGAAGTCGCGACCGGGCTTTGGAGGAGGACGCCAATGCGTCGCAGTGTGTTGGCTCTTGGCGCCTCGATCGTGATGATCGCGGGCGCCTGTACGTCGGGCTCGACCCCCGCGCCGTCCACGGGTGGCACCACATCGGCCGCGCCGGGAGGCAGCGCCGAGGCGAGCGGTGCCTCTGCGGCTCCCAGCGCCGATCTTTCCGCGATCACCGGAACGGCGAAGCTCTCCGGCTGGCAGTCGTCCGATGCCGAGAACAAGGCGCTCCAGGACACTGTGACGGCGTTCCAGGCCGCCTACCCGAACGTGAAGGTCGATTACAAGGTGATCACGGGCGACTACCCGACCGTGATGGCGACGAACTTCGCGTCCAAGAACGTTCCCGACCTCTTCTACGTCGATGCCTCGTTCGGCCAGCCGTGGGCGGACCAGGGCTTCCTCGAGCCGCTCGACGACTACTTCACGAAATATGGATTCGACACGAGCGCGTTCTTCCCCGGCTACCTCGCCCCGTTCAAGGGGAGCGACGGCAAGACCTACGGCCTGCCGAAGGACGGCAACACGATCGGCATGGCCTACAACACGGCCGAGGTCCAGACCGCGCCGACGAGCCTCGCCGATCTCGTGACCGCGGCCACCGCGCTCAAGGGCAAGGATGGCCTCAAGGCGCCAATTTGCCTCAACCCGGGTCTCGACCGGGGCCTCGCCTTCATCTACGCGCAGGGCGGCTCCATCGTCTCGGACGACGGAAAGACCAATCAGGTCGACACGCCCCAGACCAAGGCCGCCGTGCAGTGGTATCTCGACCTGTTCAAGAACGGGATCGGGATGACCGCGAGCGACATGGGCGATGACTGGTGCGGGACGAGCCTCGGCAAGAAGCACGCCGCAATCGCCTTCGAGGGCGGCTGGCTCGACCCGGCGATGAGCTCGACCTATCCCAACGTGAAGTACGCCTGGGGCCAGATTCCGACCGGCTCGTCGGGCAGCCCGGTGACGATCTCGTATACCGCGGCCTACAGCATCGGCGCGGACTCGAAGGACAAGGACCAGGCATGGGTCCTCCTGCAGTTCCTCGCCGGGAAGGACGGGATGACCAAGTGGACATCGGGCGGCGTGGCGCTGCCCTCGCGCACCGACGTCCCGACGCCGACCGGCAAGGACATCCTCGTCGCCCAGGCCCAGTTCGCGAAGCCGGGCTCCGGTTTCATGAAGGGCTACGGTGATGTCCAGAAGGCGTTCCAGGACGCCTTCACCAAGGAGATCCAGGACAAGACGTACAACGCCGACTCGGTGATCGCGGCGACGAAGACCGCCGTCGACGCCGCGCTGGCGAGCTGACGGCAAGCTGACAGCTCCGGCGGACGCGCCGGAATCGAGCGCGGCAGCCGAGGCCACGCCCCGGCTGCCGCTCCGATGCTTGTGAGTGAGGTACGCGGATGACGATCGCGAGCGCCCGGGACCGTCGAGTATCGACCGGCATCGGTCAACGATCCGAGGCGCTCGCCGCCTACGCGTTCATCGCGATCCCGATGCTCCTGTTCCTGGTGCTGAACATCGGCTCGATCCTGTACGCCCTGTTCATCAGCGTCTTCCAGTGGAACATCCGGAGCGGCGCCGGGGCGTTCATCGGAATCGCCAACTACCAGAACGTCTTCAAGGACCCGATCTTCATCCGGGCGATCCAGAACTCGGTCTACTACGCGATCGTCTGGGTGCCGCTGACGATGGCCGTCGGCCTGTTCCTCGCCGTCCTCGTCAACCAGAAGCTCCGCGGAAGGACGTTCTTCCGGGCGGCGTTCTACTTTCCGGCGATCGCATCCTCGGCCGCCGTGACCGTCCTGTGGATCTTCCTCGCGCAGCCGGACGGGCTGTTCAACGGCATCCGCGGCGCGCTCGGGCTGAATCCGATCTTCCAGTTGTTCGGCTTCGCGCCGAACCAGAACTGGATCGGCGACTCGCACACGGCCCTGAACTCGGTAATCCTCCTGAACGCCTGGACGACGTCCGGGACCTTCATGCTCTTCTACCTCGCGTCGCTCCAGACGATCCCGGGCGAGGTCTACGAGGCGGCGGCGATCGACGGGGCCGGCAGCTGGCAGATGTTCTGGCGGATCACGTTCCCGCTGCTGAAGCCCGGCCACTACTTCGTCGCAACGGTCGCCGTCATCGGGGCGCTCCAGCTGTTCGACCAGGCCCGAATCGCGGGGGGCACGACGGGCGATCCGGCGAACGCCCTGATGTCGGTCGTTCTCTACCTGTACAACCTGGCGTTCTTCAAGTTCGACTTCGACCGGGCCGCGGCTGTCGGGCTGATCCTGTTCGCGATCATCCTGACCCTGACCCTGATCCAGCGGCGGCTGTTCGGATCGGCGCCCTCATGGTGACCAGGCCGTGACCGGCACCGACCGGAGCCCGATGCCCGGTGGCGCCACGCCCGGCGGAACCGTGGCCGGGGTGACGACCCTCCGGTCCGGCGATGCGTTGGCGGGCGCGGCCCCGGTCGTCCGGCGCGTCGGGGACACGGGTGCCCACTGGCGGCGGCGGATCGCGTACGCGGTGATGATCGCGTACGGCATCCTGATGTTCGTCCCGTTCGCCTGGTCGGTCATCACGTCGTTCAAGACCCAGGCGGACTCGGTCAACCTGTCGGTCATCCCGCAGCCGGTCACAACCGAGGGCTGGACCTACCTCTTCGAGCGGCTCGATCCGTCGCTGCTCCGCCTGTTTGCGAACAGCTTCGGGATCGCCCTGACCGTCACGCTGTCGAACCTCGTCCTGGCGAGCCTCGCCGGGTACGCATTCGCGCGGCTGCGGTTCCCCGGCCGCGAGGCGCTCTTTCTGATCGTCCTCGCGACGTTGATGATCCCGGACCAGCTCCGGCTCGTTCCGGTCTACCTCCTCCTCAACCTGATCGGCCTGACCCGCGGACCCCTCGAGTACCTCGGGGTCGTCCTCGTCATGGCGGTGATGGGCACGAACGTCTTCCTGATGCGGCAGTACTTCCTGTCGATCCCACGCGACATCGAGGAGGCGGCCCGGATCGACGGGGCGGGCTTCTTCACGACGTTCTGGCGGGTGATGCTGCCGCTCGCGACGCCGGCGCTGTCGGCGGTCGCGATCCTCCAGTTCCAGGGAACGTGGAACGCGTTCTTCTGGCCGCTGGTCTTGCTCGAGCGCCAGTACTTCACGATCCCGATCGCATTGACCTTCTTCCGGACGGAGTTCCAGACCAACTGGCCGCCGCTGATGGCGATGGTCGTCCTCGCGACGATCCCCATCCTGATCCTGTACGTCTTCTTCCAGCGCTACTTCGTCGAGGGGATCGCGGCGAGTGGCGTCAAGGGCTGACGCGCTCCCGCCAGCGAGCGCCGGCGCGTCCCTGGGAGGCGCGGCTCGCGCCGCGCTCAGCGATCTCTACTACCACTCCTGGCGGCTGGTGCCCGCGAACGTCGTCTGGTCCGTCACCGCCATCGGGGTCCTGGTCGCCGTCATCGTCGCGCCGGTCGGCCTCGTGGCGCTGCCGGCCCTCGCCCTCCCGACGGCCGGCCTGTTCCGCATGGCGGGTCGGATCGTGCGCGGTCAGGCCGTCTCGTTCTGGGATGCCGCCGACGCCTGGCGCAATGACGTCCGGGCGACGCTCGCCCTCGGCGTCGGGCTCTCGCTGGTGGCGATCATGCTGGCGTTCAACGTCGCGACGGGGCTGCTGACGGCGACGCTCCTCGGCTGGACCTTCGCAACCCTCGCCTTCTGGGGGCTGATCGCGACCTGGCTCTACGCCTGGACGGCGTGGCCGATCCTGTGCGATCCGGCTCGGTCGGGCTGGCCCGTCCGCGACCGGCTCCGATTCGCCGCCCTGTTGGCGCTGGCCCACCCGGCCCGGATCGGCGCCATGGGCGCCCTCCTGCTGCTGTTCCTCGCCACTAGTGCCGTGGCGATCGTCGCGCTCGGGACGGTCTCGGTCGCGATCGCGGCCGTCATCGCGACGCGGTTCGTGCTGCCGGCAGCCGATCGCCTGGACGTCCGCCTCGGCTTTGCCCACGAGCGCGGCCTCCAGGAGGCGACCGCCTCAGACGACTGAGCGGACCGCAAACCGCTCGAGGCGGATGCGAGGATGGGCGGGTGACCACCGTGACCTGGCGCGCGGTCGCCTTCCTCGCGACTCGCGTCGAGGCGACGTGGCGGGAGCCCCGTCGCGGCTTCCGCCTTGGCCAGTCGCACGGCGTGGAGCGGGCGATGAGCGAGCCCGAGATCGCGGCGTCGGCACACGTCCTCGAGCGCGTCCCGGCCGCGATCGACCACTGGAGCGAGGGCTCGGCCGGAATGGACCTGATCGACGTCATCCGGCTCGACGAGCCGATCCGCAGCCTGAGCCCGATCGGCGACGGCCGCTGGTGGGTGGGTCCCGACGACGTTCCGCGTTCGCTCTGGGCATCGGTCCGGGCAGGCGAGGTGGACTCGGTGTACTTCCTCTGGCCGAGCGACGGCGACGTGCCGCTGTGCGGATGGGGCTGCACGGTCGGCCCTGGGAGCGCGTCGATGGGTGCGGGCTTCTCGTCGATCATCAGCGATGGCTGGGCCGGCTATCCCGGTCGGCTGCACCCCGAGGAGGGCTTCGTCCACGAGTGGCTGCACCAGGTCGAGGGCGTTCTCCGTGGCCGCGGGATCGGGACCGACATCCTGCCCAACCTCCACGACGTCGACGGCCGCACGACCTGCCGGTCGACGGAGCTGCCGCCGTTCGGGCGGACGTATCCCGACCACCACCGGGAGACCGACACCTGGCAGCCGTGGTATCGCGACCTGATGACGGGCACCGTCGGCGGCCGCGGCGGCGCGGAGGCGGCGTGCCTCGGCCTCCGGCCAGAGCACTGGGCCCGGTCGCTCCCCACTCGCTGACCGTGGGGCCCGCTCGGCCGGAGACGCGACCGAGACGCCCGACTCGTATGGTCACGGCTCGCGCGCGTGGGAGGTGCCTCCCCTGTCCGTCAAGGGTTTCTTCGGCGGCATCGCGGCGATCGCGACGGCGATCGGCGCGGTCTACGCGCTTCTCCTGACGCTCGGCGTCCTCCAGCCGGCGCCCACACCGACGCCGCAGCCGCTGCCATCGGTCGTCACCCCCGGCCCGGTCGTCACGCCCGGCCCGGTCGTCTCGACGGGCCCCGACACGCTGACGACGCGGGCCGTGACGAACGTCATCGGCATGGACCTTTCCGAGGCGGAGGCGCGGCTCCGCGGCGACGGGTTCAGCTCGGATCCGGTGCCGCAAAAGGGCAGCGGCCAGCCGACGTTCCAGGTCGTC
>VBFG01000163.1 GCA_005882635.1 Chloroflexota bacterium
TCCCTCGCCCGCGGCTGCGCCGATCGATTCCGGTCGGCGGTTCGGTCGCGCCGGACGCCGTCGAGGTAGCCGAGCCCCAGGTCGTCGAGGCCGCCGGCCTCCGCTGGATCCACATCGAGGATCCCCATCTCGCGGATCGCGAGTGGCTCGAGGCGCGCTACGACTTCCACCCGCTCGACTGGGAGGACGTCTACTCCCGCAACCAGCGGTCGAAGCTGGATGTCTACGACGACTACCTGTTCATCGTCCTCCACTTCCCGATCTTCGAGAAGGCGTCGGGCCGGCTGCTCACCGCCGAGCTCGACCTGTTCGTCGGGCCCGACTACCTGATCACCCTGGCCGAGACGCCGCTACCGCCGCTGGCGGCGATGTTCGAGCGGATGGGCGAGCGCGAGGAGCTCCGCGAGTCGACCTTCTCGAAGGGCTCCGGCTACCTGCTCTACAAGATCGTCGACACGAACGTCGACGCGGCCTTCCCGATGCTCCGCAAGATGGGCACCAAGCTCGACCGGCTGGAGGACGACATCCTCGAGGGCCGCTCGAGCGAGATCGTCCGCGACATCTCGAACGCGAAGCAGGAGATCATCAACTTCCGGCGGATCGTCCGGCCCCAGCGGGCCGTGCTTCGCGACCTCGAGCGGACCAAGCAGCGCTACCTCGCCGAAGAGCTCGAGATCTACTTCGACGACATCTCCGACGCCGCCGAGCGGATCTGGGACACGCTCGAGAACTACAAGGAGGTCGTCGAGGCCCTCGAGTCGACGAACGAGTCGGTGATCACCCACCGGCTGAACGATTCGTTCCGGATCCTGACCGCGGCCTCGGTCATCCTCCTGCCGCTGACGCTGATCGCCTCGATCTACGGAATGAACGTGCCCGTGCCGGGCGAGAACGAGCCGTTCTCGTTCTGGGTCGTCGTCGCCCTGATGGGGGCGATGCTCGTCGGGCTGACGATCCTGTTCCGCCGCCGCGGCTGGCTCTAAGCCCTCGCTGTCGGAGCCAAGCGCCCTCGATGATCGATGCCATCGCTACCCGGCGCGTTGCCGACGCGTTTGGGCGCCATGGGCCCAGTTAAGGTGCGGGGCGCCTGCGTCATTTGTGGGTGCGGTGGGTTCCCGAGCGGTGCCAATGAGGCCTTGAGTCGTCGGCAGGTCCGACCCGTAACGATGGCGTCGATTTTCGACCCCGGCAACAGCTTTGGCTCGGGCGTGGGGCGACCGAACGGATGAAGGAACTCCAAGCAGAGCGCGCTCCGGTCCCGTTTCGGTCGCCGGTAGCCCGAAACAGAGGTTCCTCCGGCCTTCCTTCGCTCGTTCGGTCGCCGGGCGCCCGAACCCCAGCGAATCAGACCGGCAGGTCGCGCTCCGGCGGGCCGACGTAGCGAACGTCGGGGCGGATCAGGCGGTTGTTCGCGGCCTGCTCGAGGATGTGGGCCGTCCAGCCGGCGTGGCGGGCGAGCGAGAAGGTCGCCGGGAACAGGTCGGGCGTGAGGCCGACGCCCTGGAGGACCGGCGCGGCATAGAACTCGACGTTCGTCTTGAGCGGTCGCTCCGGGTGGCGCTCGGCCAGAAGCTTGAGGGCCATGTCCTCCACCTGGATCGCGAGCTGCAGCCAGTCGGGCTGGTGCTCCATGCCCTCGGCGACCTTGCGGAGGGCGGCCGCCCGCGGGTCGTAGGCGCGGTAGACGCGGTGGCCGAAGCCCATCAGCCGCTCGCCGCGGTCGAGCGCTCCGCGCAGCCACGCCTCGGCCCGCTCGACCGAGCCCATCTTCGACAGCTGGTCGACGACCTCGGACGGGGCGCCGCCGTGGAGTGGCCCTTTCATCGTCCCGATCGCGCCACAGACGGCCGAGGCGATGTCGGAGTTCGTCGCGGTGATGACCCGGGCGGTAAAGGTCGACGCGTTGAAGCTGTGCTCGGCCCCGACGATGAAATAGGCGTCGAGGGCGCGCGCATCGCCGGCGTCGGGCGGCTCACCCTTGAGCTGGTGGAGGAAGCCGGCGACGAGGTCGAGCGATGGATCGGGGTCGACCGGGTCCTTGCCCTGGCGGATCCGGGCGAACGCGGCGAGGGCCGACGGCGAGAAGGCCGTCAGGGCCCGGGCCTGCTCGACGGTCGGCGGGTATGTCACGCCCTCCGTCGCCCCCCACGACGAGACGGCCGTCCGGAGCGCGTCCATCGGCTTGGCCGTCCGGGGCAGCGCCCGCAGCGCGGCGAGGACGGGCTCGGGGACGGCTGCGGTCGACAGGCGGGCGCGGGGATCCCAGTCGCCGGTCCAGAGCAGGTTCGCGACGGCCGAGTACGTGCCGTGCTCGACGAGGTCGCCGATCCGGTAGCCGCGGTAGGTCAGCCGGCCGTTGGCGCCGTCGACCTTGGACAGGGCGGTCTCGCCGGCGATCACGCCTTCGAGGCCGGGGGAGTAGGGGCGATCGTCGGGGGCGTCCGCGGCCGGCTGGGTGGCGGCCGGGGAGTTCGTCATGCGTCGATGGTAGTGCGGGCCGACGGCCGGCGCCGCGAGCCGCTCAGCAACGCCCATCACAGATCGCGCCGCGAAAATGACCAGATCGCCAGGCCGAGGACGAGCGCGATCCAGACCGCCGACCAGACCACGAACGCGGTCGGCGGGGGCGCGCTCGCGTAGAACGGGTTGGCGTTCGCCGCGGGGCCGACCCGCTGGCCGGCGATGGCCCCGATCAGGGACGGCTCGAGGCCGTAGACCGTCCCCCGCCAGAGCACATCGGTCGGCAGCAGCCAGCGCGTCGCCTCGGCCGCACCGACGAGCGGTCCCGCCCCGAAGAACGCCCCGATCCCGGCGAAGACGCCGGCCATCCAGGCAAGCCCGAACAGGACGACGCAGATGGCGCCGGACGCGATTGCCGGGAGACGCGTGCTGAGCGCCAGGGCGAGGGTCAGGAGGACGACCGCTTGCGCGGCGAGGAAGCCGACGGCCAGGAACGGATACGGCGGCGCCGAGCCGCTCACGGCATCGACGCCGGCGATCTCCAGGAGCCCCGAGGCGACCGCGTACGCGACGACCACGAGGACAAGGCCCAGCCAGCGCCCGAGGACCAGCTCGGCGCGGCGGATGGGTCGGGCCAGCATCGCCGCGGCGACGCCAGACTCGAGGTCCGCCGCGATCGCCGGTGCGCCGAGGAACGCGGCGGTCATCGCGAGCACGAAGCTGAACATGAACGCGACGAGGATCAGGATCTGGGAGACGCCGACCTGGACCTGGAGGTCGTTCGTGCCACTCGCTCGGGCGAGCGAGACGAGCCTCTCGACGCCGAGCGTCGTCAGCGAGACGCTGACCAGCGTCAGGACAATCAGGACGAGGACGATCCGACGCCGGACCGCCTCGGCGATCGTCAGGCGGGCAATCGTGACGATGGTCACGATTGGTTCCCGCGGATCAGCTCGAGGTAGCGATCCTCCAGGCCTCGCCGTCCGCCATCGACGGCGTGAACGCGACCCCCTCGCCGGACCACGAACGCGACGACGTCCGGGTGGCGGTCCGGCGGGACGCCGCCGATCGATAACCAGTCGTCGCCGCCGGCGGTCACCGGCCCGAACTGGGCGAGCTCCGACCGCGCGTCCGGGGCGAGCCCGGTGACCCGAAGCCGGAGCACCTCGCCGCCCAGCAGGTCGTCGAGGGAGCCGCTGGCGAGGACTCGGCCGCGGTCGACGATCGCGATCCGATCGCAGACCCGTTCGACCTCACTCAGGAGATGCGAGTTCAGGAAGACCGTCGCCCCGCGGTCCCGCACGCCGGCGATGATGCCTCGGACGTCGGCGCGGCCGGCCGGGTCCAGGGCGGACGTGGGCTCGTCGAGGACGATGAGTCGCGGACCACCGAGCAGGGCGACGGCGAGCCCGAGCCGCTGCTGCATCCCTTTCGAGAAGGTTCCGACCCTGTCGTTCGCCCGATCGGCGAGGCCGACTTCCTCGAGTCCACGGCCGATGTCGGATGGTGACGGCCCGGCGGAGCCGCCGATCAGGCTCGCGTGCAGCTCGAGGACCTCGCGAGCGTTCAACCACGGCTGGTAGCGGAAGAGCTCGGGCAGGTAGCCGATGCTCCGTCGAGTGAGCCGGTCGCCGATGGGAGCGCCCAGCACCGTCGCCCGGCCGCCGGTCGGACGGGTCAGCCCGAGCAGCAGCTTCACGACGGTGGTCTTGCCCGCCCCGTTCGGGCCGAGGAAGCCGAAGACCTCGCCGGCCCCGACCCGCATCGACAGGTCGGCGACGGCCTGGACACGGCCGTATCGCTTCGCCAGTCCGTCGGTCGCGATGATCGCCGTCGGATCGGCCGGAGCAGCGACGGCGAGGGAGGTCGTCGCTCGCGACCCGTCAGGCCCGATCGTTCGGGCTGATCACCTCGAGGAGCACCCGGACGACGATCGCCCCGATCAATGCGACGACGACGGCGGCGATGAAGCCGGGGCCGCGCTCGAAGCCGAGCTGCGTCGCGATCCAGCCGCCGACGATCGCCCCCAGAACGCCGACGACGATGTTCGGGAGGCAGCCGCGGGCGGTTCGGCCGCCGACGACCATTCCGGACAGCGCTCCGGCGATGAAGCCGAGGATGATCCAGTAGATGAGATCGCTCATGGCGCGGAGTCTGCCACGTCCGGATCGCCGAGGAAGGCCTCGATCGCGGCCACGAACTGCGGTGCGTGGGTGTGGTGCGCGGCGTGCCGCGCGCCGGCGATCGTGACGACCCGCCCATTCCGCAGCCGCGCGTCGAGGGCGCGCGTTGCCTCGGCGAACGGCTCCGGGCTGTCGCCGCCGAGGATCTGGAGCACCGGCTGGTGGACCCCGCCGAGGGCGGCGAGCGAGGCCGCCTCGCTCGTCTCGGCTCGCAGCTCGCGGATCGTCGTGTGGACGGCCGCCGCGCGGCGCGGCCAGATCGGGTCGGCGCGGAACGCCGCCAGATCCGGCTCCGGCATGCCGACGATCTCCCGCATGAAGGTGGCGAGCGCTTCGTCCCGATCCCCCGTGGCGACGAGCGCTTCGATCCGTCGCAGCGCGCCCGCGTCGGCGTCCTGGTAGCCGCGGCCCCACGGCACCGGCGGGGCGCCCTCGTACACGACGAGTCGCCGGATGTTGGGGGTCCGCAGCGCCGCGCCCAGGGCGATCCGCCCACCGTAGGAATGCCCGACGACGTCGACCGGTTGGCGGTCGATCGCGGCGACCGCGTCGACCACCGCGACGAGGTCGTCGAATTCGCGGTCGATCTCGTACGGCTCGCCGAGGTGGCCGTCACCCGACTCGCCGCGTCCGCGCCGGTCGATCGGGTACAGCGTGTGGCGTCGCGCGAGCAGCGGACCCGACGTCCGCCACGTCGTGTGGTCCGCGGTTGCGCCGTGGACGAGCGCGATCGGCGGTCCGTCGCCGGTCGGGAAGATCGCGATGGGTGGGCCGCCAGGCGAACGAGCGCCGAACTCGCGGTCGGGCTCCGCCGGCCAGGACGTGGGTTCTCTGCGGGTCACTCCTCGCCCGGCGCGGCGCTCACAGGCGACTCGCCGCCGCCCGATCGAGGATCCAGGTCGCGCCAGGCCGGCGGGCCAGCTGGGCCGGCAGCTGCCGCGGATCGACCGGTCCGCGAAGCACGTCGCGGAGGACGTCGGCCTTGCCGTCCCCGTGCGAGACGACGAGGAGCTCGCGCGCCGCCGGCACGAGCGCGGGGTTCAGCGTCACACGGGCGACGTGCGGCTCGACGTGGGTCGGCGCCGGGATCCCGAGCGCCCACGCGTCCTCGTCGAATGCCTCGGAGCCCGGGAACACCGACAGGATGTGGCCATCGGGCCCGACGCCGAGGAGGATCAGGTCGAACGCCGGCAGCCCGTCGTCGTTCTCCTCCGGCCCGTCGGCGCGGAGCTCCTCGACGTAGCGCGCCGCGGCCCAGTGGGTATCGCGACCCTCGCCGATCGCCGCCGCGACCGGAATCGGATGGATGTTGTCGGCCCGGATCGGGACGCCCGGCGCGCGGCCGCGAATCACGTCCTCGCCGGACTCGCCGGTCCCCGACTGTCCGCTGTAGGCGCCAAAGTCCAGCAGGAGGTCGAGCGCGATCTTGGCGTTCGACAGGGGGTGGTCGATCGGGACGAACCGCTCGTCGGTCCACCACAGCTGGACCTTCCGCCAGTCGAGCTCATCACGGAGCGGCGCCGACGCCAGGTGCTGGTAGATCGGACCGGGTGCGGACCCGCCGGTCGTGACCCAGTGCGCCTCGCCGCGGTCGTCGATCACGACGTCGAGGACCTCGACGATCCGCTCCGCGGCGGCGAGGGAGCACGCCTCGGCGTCCGCGAGGGTGACGACGGTTGGCTCGGTCATTCGGCCGTCCCGCCGGCCAGCTCGGCGGCGAGCGCAAGCGTCCCGACCGCGACCGGATCGCGGCCGCCAGCCTCGATCGCCTCGGCGAGCAGGTCCAGCTCGGTCCGGCGCGGTGCATTGAAGCCGCGCTCGAGGGCGTGGACGCCGTCCTGCCAGACCCGAACGTGGACCGCCTCCTGCTCGGCGGTGACGTCGGCACGGAGCTCCGAGCCGCGCCAGTCGGCGAGCAACTCCACCCGCAGCGTCGTCCCGGGCGGCATCTCCGACATCACCGGCCGGATCACGACGGAGACATCCGTCCGATCGAGACGCAGGGTCGCGCCGAGACCGGCACCACGGTTGGCGAGCGCCGACGCCTTCCCGGTCGGACGCCGTGGCCCACCCGCCGTCATCGCGCCGAGTGGCTTGACCAGATTCATCCCGAGCCGAGACCCGATCCACGCGGCGTGGTAAAGCGGCTTGACGATG
>VBFG01000082.1 GCA_005882635.1 Chloroflexota bacterium
AGTCGCCGTCGCATCGCCGACCATCGCCCCGACCGTCCCATCCGGGTCGCCGGCATCCAGCGCCTCACCGGCGCCGACGCTGCCGGTACCGGCGGACCCCCGAGCCGTGCTCGAAGCCCGGCTGCAGGCCACCCTCGATCGCGTCCGGGTCAAGCTCGGAGTCCCCGGCGCCTCGGTCACGATCCTGTTCCCGGACGGGACGGCCTGGTCCGGCGTCTCCGGCCTCGCCGACGTCGCTGCCAAGGCCCCGGTCACGCCGGACACGGCGTTCGCCTTCGCAAGCATGAGCAAGACGTTCACGTCGGCCGTCGTCCTCGAGCTCGTCGCCGAGGGCCGGCTGCGGCTCTCCGATTCCGCCGCTGGCTTGGTGCCGCCGGGGCTGCCGATCACGCTCGACCGCCGGATCACCGTGGCGATGCTCCTCGACCACACGAGCGGGCTCGCCGACTTCTTCCTCAACCCCAAGATCGATGCCGCTCTCCAGCGGGCCCGCTCGCGCACGTGGACGGCGAGCGACGCGCTCCGGTTCGTCGGCAAGCGCCTGTCGCCGCCCGGCAACGCATGGCACTACGCGAACACGAACTACCTCCTCCTCGGCCTGATCGTCGAGCGGATCACGGGGCGGCCGCTCGCGGCCGAGATTCGCGACCGCTTCCTCACCCCGCTCGCGCTGGGATCGACCTGGTACCAGGCCGTCGAGGACCCCAGGACATCGCTCGCCCACGGCTACCGTCTCGTCGGGACGAAGGTGACGGCGAAGCCGATCGATCTCGCCGATGGCACCGGCGTCGCGCCGTTCCGATCGGTTGTCACCGCGGCCGGCGGCGCCGGCTCGATGGCCGGAACGAGCGGCGACCTCGCCCGCTGGGCCCGTGCGCTCTACGGCGGTGACGTCCTCGGTCCGACGGGGACGGGCCTGCTGCTCAGCGACTTCAACAAGACGACCGGCTACCTGCCCGGCGTGTCCTACGGCTACGGCGTCCAGGCGCTGTCGATCGACGGCCATCCGAGTCTCGGCCACAGCGGCCGGCTCATCGGCTTTCGCGGGGCAGTCCGCCACTTCCCGATCGAGGGAGTCACGATCGCGGTCCTGACGAACCAGAGCCGAGCCGACCCGGGCGCGATCGTCCGGGCGCTGCTCAAGGTCGTCGTCCCGCCGCCCGCCCCGCCGGCCTCGCCGGCATCGCCCGCGTCGCCCTCGCCCGGGACCTCGACCTCGCCGTCACCGTCGGCTTGAACCGGCACCTCCCTGCAACGAAGGACCGCCCGGCCGTTGGCCGTGCGTCGCCCTCGTGCGCCCACGATCGGGGGGCCCGAGGTCCTTCGCCATTCATTCGGAGCACGACCGATGCCACAGCCAGCCTGGTCACCGAAGCGCGATCGCCAGTACGAGCACATCAAGGACAGCCTGCTCGAGCGAGGCTCGAGCGAGGACAAGGCCGAGGAGATCGCGGCCCGAACCGTCAACAAGGAGCGCGCCCGGGCCGGCGAGGCCAGGGAGGCGAGCCGGACGTCGATCGACGACGTCTCGTCCTCGCGGCGCGGTGGTCTCCGCTCCCATTCGGGCTCCGGTGGACGGACCTATGACCAGCTCCGCAACGAGGCCCGGCAGAAGGGCATCAGGGGCCGCTCGACGATGACGAAGGCCGAGCTCTTGCGGGCCGTCGACCGCTGACCGCCGGCGGCGGTCCGGCGCCCGGCCGATGACGGTCTGGATCGGGACCTCCGGCTGGCAGTACGACGACTGGCGAGGTCCGTTCTATCCCCGCGAGCTCCCCCAGCGTTCCTGGCTCGAGTCGTACGCCGCCAGGTTCGCGACCGTCGAATCCAACAACGCGTTCTACCGGCTGCCCGAGCGGCGCACCTTCGAGGCCTGGGCGGAGCGCACCCCGGACGACTTCGTCATGGCCGTCAAGGTCAGTCGTTACCTGACCCACATCAGGCGGCTGGAGGGCCCGGCGGAACCGGTCGAGCGGTTCGTCGGGCGGGCCCGCGGCCTCGGCTCGAAGCTCGGGCCGGCCCTCATCCAGCTGCCCCCACAGCTCCGCTGCGACCGCGACCGTCTCGCCCGGACCCTCGACCGGTTCCCGGCCGACATTCGGGTCGCCGTCGAGTTCCGCCACGACAGCTGGTTCCGCGACGAGATCCGCGACCTGCTCGTCGAGCGCGGCGCGGCCCTGTGCCTGGCGGACCGGCGCGGCGTCCTCGGCCCCGTCTGGAGGACGGCCGACTGGACCTACCTGCGGTTCCACGCGGGACGGGCCCGGCCGCGGCCGAGCTACGGCGACGCCGCGCTCAACACGTGGGCCGAACGTCTCGCGGCGCTGTGGTCGCCCGACGAAGACTGCTACGTCTACTTCAACAACGACCATCGTGCGGCCGCGCCGCGCGACGCCGCCCGTTTCGCCGGCCGCGTCCGGCGTCGCGGCTTCCGCCCATCGCGGACGCCGTCAACGCGGTCGATCCCGATGGCCCGTCGCTGATCGCGGCAGGACGAAGGGACCGGGCCCATCGGTACGGTCGGGTGATGCGCGCCCCGGGAGCCCAGCGCAGACTCGGGAACCTGCTCGGGGGTGAGCGTTTGCCGATCCAGGTCGAGATCTACGCCGCTGAGGGGGTCGCCATCGGCGTCGTCGCGCGTTCCGGACATCTCCGCGAGGCGCTCGAGGCCGGCGGCCCGCTGCGCATCGAGGACGCGACGTGGCACTCGTTGCTCGACGAGCCCGCGCGGCCGGCCAGCGAGATGCTGCTCGCGCCCGACGACATCCATCTCGCGACGGCCGATGAGGTCGACGACATTCCGGTCCACGCCCAATGGCACGACATCGCCATCGAGGTCGGGCCATATCGCGTCACCGGCCAGATGCCGACGATGCCCGGATTCGACCCTGGCCGCGCCCTTGCCCGACCCACGGGCGAGTTCGTCCAGCTGCGAGACGCCTCGATCGGGCTGCTGAGCGAGGTCGCCGCCGGAGGGCTGACGCGCCACATGGCGCTCGTCAACCGCTATGTGGTCGACCGCGTCGAAGCCGACCTGATGCTGGGCTTCTTCTTCCCGGGCGCCGTGATGGTCCAGACCGGCGGCCACGAGACGACGGGAGCCGGCTCGCCGGCTCCGACACCCGCGGCGCCGGCGGCACCGAGTCCCCAGCCGGCGAGCTGACTCCCGCGATCAGCTGCGCGCGACGCCCGCCCGGTACTGGACCGGCTTCCGGTGCGGATGGTGGACGGGCCGAGCCCGGTCGCGGCTCCCGGCGCCGGGGCGCCCACCCTCGACCGGTCCCCGCAGCGGCCGCGGCTCGACGTTCCGATCGGGGATGAAGCCGTCCTCGACCGTCCACGGAATCGCCTGCCTGAGCAGGCGCTGGACGCCGCGGAGGAGGTCTGCCTCGTCGATGCAGACGAGGCTGATCGCCTCGCCCGTCGCTCCGGCCCGACCCGTCCGCCCGATCCGATGGATGTAGTCCTGCGGGTTCCACGGGAGCTCGAAGTTCACGACATGCGGGAGGTCCTCGATGTCGAGGCCGCGCGCCGCGACGTCCGTGGCGACGAGGACGCGGATCTCGCCGGTCTTGAACTCCTCCAGGGCGCGGGTCCGCTCCGGCTGGGTCCGATCGCTGTGGATCGCGACCGCGTTGAGGCCCTGGCGATCGAGCCACGTCGCGAGGCGCGTCGCCCCGATCTTCGTCCGCGTGAAGACCAGGACCTGGCGGAGATCGTCCTTGCGGATCAGATGCGCCAGCAGCTCTTCCTTCCGATCCCGATCGACGGGGTAGACGATCTGGCGGATCGCCTCGACCGTGGTGTTCCTCGGGGAGACCTCGACCTCGGCCGGATCGCGGAGGATGGTCCGCGACAGCCGCCGGATCTCGTCCGAGAACGTCGCCGAGAACATCAGGTTCTGCCGTCGCGTCGGCAGGAGCTCGATGATCCGCTGGATGTCCGGCAGGAAGCCCATGTCGAGCATCCGGTCGGCCTCGTCCAGGACGAGGATCTCGACCTGGCCGAGGTTCGCCACCCGCTGGCCGACGAGGTCGAGCAGGCGGCCCGGCGTCGCTACGAGGATCTCCACGCCGGCGCGGAGCGCCTTGATCTGCGGGTCCATCGGGATCCCGCCGTAGACGACGGTCGAGCGGAGCGGGACCGTCCGGCCATACGTCCGGACGCTCTCGTCGACCTGCATCGCGAGCTCGCGGGTCGGGACGAGGATCAGCACGCGGACCGGGTGGCGGGCCGGCGAGAACGACGTGTTGGCGTGTGACCGGAGTCGGTCGAGGATCGGCAGGGTGAAGGCCGCCGTCTTGCCGGTGCCCGTCTGGGCGGCGGCGAGGACGTCGCGACCGTCGAGCACGAGGGGGATGGCTTTGGCCTGGACCGGGGTGGGCTGCTCGTAGCCCTCCTCCGCGACAGTCCGCAGCAGGTCGGCCGACAGGCCGAGCGTATCGAAGGTCATCTGGCTCCTGAGGCTCGCCGCGCGCGAAACCGCGGGGCGCAGCGTGGTGGTCGTCTCCCGCCCGCTTCCCTCGACGTCGTCCAAACGACGCGGTGCGAGCGCGGATCGAGATGAGCATAGCGGAAGACCGGGTCGCCGGCGGCCCGCATGAGGCGTCCTGTCAACGCCGCGTGCACGCAAGCCGTTCCTTCGGCCGCTCGGACATGGTGCGAATGGGGGAAGCGGCCGGGTTCGGCGCGATGGCATACTTCCCGCCAGGCCGTCAGGCCGCAACCCCTCGACAGACAGGCACAACCGAAGACCGCCGCCCCCCACGGCAGGACCCTGTCGTCAGTCGCCGACGAGCGCCTCCAGTGAGCCCGCCTCGCCGGTCCCGCCCCCGATCGGGAGCTCACCCCCGATCGCCCCCATCCTCGCGTTTCCGCGTCGGCGCATCGTCGTGCGCCTCTGCCGTCGGCGGCTTGAGCCACCGTCACCGCGCCCCATGCACGGTGTTCCGGCGGAGAGGAGGCAAGAGCGTTGCCGGTTACCCAGGAGGGCGCCCAGCGGGCGTCTCGTCACCGGATCTTCCGGTACATCGCCGTGGCGGCCATGGCGGCCGTCCTGGCGATCGGAGGACTCTCGACGCACCCGCAGGTCGCCGCCGCGGCCGGCAAGAAGGTGGTCATCGTCGTCGGGCCGGTCGGCTCGGCCACGTCGAACTACATCTACAACGCGAAGAAGCTCGCCGCGCAGGCCCGCTCCTACGGGGCCACCGTCTACGAGATCTACAGTCCGCACGCGACCTGGTCGCGGGTCAGGACCCTGTCGCAGGGCGCCAACGTCTTCATCTACCTCGGCCATGGGAACGGCTGGCCGAGCCCGTACGGGCCCTTCCAGACGTACACGAAGGACGGCCTGGGCCTCAACGCCTCAGACGGCTCGTCGACGAACAAGTATTACGGCGAGTACTACGTCAGCCGCTATCTCAACTTCGCGCCGA
Source organism: Chloroflexota bacterium (assembly GCA_005882635.1). GTDB lineage: Bacteria > Chloroflexota > Limnocylindria > Limnocylindrales > CSP1-4 > CF-46. The sequence goes on from VBFG01000082.1 coordinate 5,436, forward strand.
ACAGCGTGGTCATCCTGAACCGGCTGTGCTACGCGTCAGGGAACAACGAGTGGGGATCGGGGTACCCGACGAAGTCGACGGCGATCAAGCGGGTCGACAACTACGGTGCCGGCTTCCTCCGGACGGGCGCTCGCGCGGTGTTCGCCGAGGCGATCAACAGCGTGTCGTACGTCCTCTACGGGCTGTTCAAGACGACCCGGACGATCAAGCAGATCTTCTACGCCGATCCGGCTCGCGACATGCGCTACGACTTCAGCTTCTCGTCGGTCAGGACGCCGGGCAGTGTCGGGATCCTCGACCCGCTGACGGCCTCGAACCGCTACTGGCGGTCGGTCATCGGCGCGCTCGGGATGACGGCCGCGACCTGGCGGGCGGGTTAGCGAGCGGCGACGGGCAGTCGGACTGAGCGAGCGGGGCGGCCCGTGCGCTCGAGCTCGGCGGCGGCGCGGGCGATCGCGCCAAGGAGCGTCGTCGGCCGGCGGGTCGGCGCCGCACAGAGCTTGATCGTGCGCACGGCAGTGACTCCTGATCGGGTCCGGCTCGGTCGTCGAGCCTGTCGGGATCATGGCTCCGACGCGTCGCGGCGAGCATCGTCCAGCGGCGTGGCTCGCGTCGGCCGTTGGTCCGATGGCCGACCGCGTCAATCGACGTAGACCGCCGGGACGCCGGCGTCGGCCGAGCTCTGGGGAAACGGTGGCCGTCGAGTCGCGCTTCGCCCCCGCCCTGGTGGCTCATCGATGGGTTCGGTCGCCTGGCACCCGAACGGACCACCAAGGGCTCCCTCACCCGCCGGTTCGGTCGCCTGGCGCCCGAACGGACCACCAAACCCCGCCTCCGTCGCTGGTTCGGTCGCCGGACGACCCAGGCGACCACGGAACCGCGTTCATTCGCCCGTTCGGTCGCGGGACGCCCGAGACGCCGATGGCAGCCGTGCCCGCCTCACCGCGACATGACTGGACGGCTCCCGGCTGCGAACGGATGCACAAGGCATGGGTCCTGCATCGGCCGGTCGCAGGGCCTACGATCTGCCGATGGCGACCACCACCGACCTCCTCCCCTTCACGGGCGATCCGGCCGCGGATCGCCTCATTGCCACGGACCCCCTCGCGCTCCTCATCGGGTTCGTCCTCGATCAGCAGGTCACCCTGCAGAAGGCGTTCTCGGGACCCCTGGAGCTGAGCCGCCGGATCGGCAGCCTCGACGCACGGCGCATCGCGACGATGGAGCCGGACCGGCTCGACGCGGCGTTCCGCGAGCGACCGGCGCTCCACCGGTTCCCCGGCAACATGGCCAAGCGGACCCGCGAGCTGTGCGCCTACCTCGTCGACCGCTACGACGGCGACGCCTCGCGGATCTGGCGTGAGGCCCGCGACGGCGCCGACCTCCACGCTCGGCTCCTCGACCTCCCCGGCTTCGGGCCGATGAAGGCCGGGACGCTCATCGCGATCCTGGGCAAGCGGCTCGGCGTGGCGCCCGCCGGCTGGAAGGCGTACTCGCCAGACCACATGACGCTCGGCGACGTCGACTCGCCCGAGACGCTGCGGCGCTACCAGGACGGGAAGCGGGCCTGGAAGGCCGAGCATCGGGCCCGCGGCGAGCGGGTCTGAGACCGGTTGCCGCTGGTGGTATAGTTGCCTACGCAACTACCCAGCGAGGAACCATGGACGACAGGATCAGCGCCGCGCTTTCGCGGGGCGGCACCATCGACATCACGACCACCGGGCGCCGGACGAGCCTGCCGCGACGGATCGAGATCGTCTTCCACCGGATCGACGGACGGATCTGGATCTCCGGCCTGCCATCACCGCGGAAGCGGGCGTGGCTGGCCAATCTCGAGGCCGACCCGCGGCTGACCGTCCATTTGAAGGGGCCGGTCGCCGTCGCCGACCTCTCGGCGACGGCTCGCGTCATCGACGACGACGCGGAGAGACGTCAGATCCTGGAGCGCGTCGCCCGGGCGTGGCGCCGAACGGACGTCGACCGGATGGTCGAGCAGAGCCCCCTGATCGAGGTGACGATCGACGAGCCGACCGCCGGGGCGGCCCGGCCCGTCTGATCCGCCCGGCCTGTCTGGCCCGCGCGCCACGTCGCCCGACCGTCGCGCCAGGCCGCCCGGCCGTCGCGCCGGCCGTCAGAGGCTCGTGGCGGTGAACGTGTCGCACTGACCCGGGTCGCCGGAGTCGAACCCCCGGCCGAACCAGCGCTGGCGCTGGTCCGACGATCCGTGGGTCCACGTCTCGGGATCGACCTGGCCCTGGGTCTCTTCCTGGATCCGGTCGTCGCCGACCGCGGCGGCGGCGTCGAGCGCCTGGTTGATCTGGTCCTGCGTCAGCGGCTGGAGGAAGCCCGTCTCGGTGGCGTGATGGCCCCAGACGCCCGCGTAGCAGTCGGCCTGGAGCTCCGTCCGGACCGAGCGGCCGGTCGCGCCGGTGTCGTCCCCGCCGGGCTGGAGGTCGCCGACGAGGTCCTGGACGTGGTGGCCGTACTCGTGGGCGACCACATAGGCCCGCGCGAACGGCCCACCCTTCGCGCCGAATCGTGACTCGAGCTCGTCGAAGAAGCCAAGGTCGAGATACACGTTCGTGTCGACCGGGCAATAGAACGGCCCGACCTGGGATGTCGCCTCGCCGCAGCCCGTCGAGACGGCGCCGGTGTACAGGACCGTCTCGGCCTTCTCGTAACCCTGGACCTGCGTCGCCCAGAACGCCTGGATGCTGTTCACGTAGCCGACGATCTGGCAGTCGGGCCGCTCGTTCGCCTGGGCTCCGGTCTTGCACTCCGCGAGGGCCGAGCTGTTCGGCCCCGTGACGTCCGGGCCGCTCCCGCCGCTCGACCCGATGAGATCGCCCGGATTGCCGCCGAGCAGGATGTAGATGATCGCGATCACGAGGCCGAGGCCGCCACCGCCGATCGCGAGCCCGCCGCCGCGGCCCATCGACGACCGGCCACGGACGTCGGTGACCTGCGACGGGTCGAGGCGGGCGTTTGGATCGAACGTCATCGGGTCTGGCCTCCGGGCGAGGGGAGCCCCGGAGTTGTACCCGATGCGTGGCCCCGGCGGGTCGTTGGATCAGCCGTCGACCCGTGCCAATCGCCTTGCGGGTGGGGCGCGCGACGCCGCCTCAGTGTGGCCGAAATCGCCGAGAAATCGACGCCATTCGACCACTCATGACAGGTTCTGGCAGGTTTCCCTGTCATGCTCACGTCCTGAGTGAAAGCGGTCCGACGAACGCAGGACGACGAGGTTCGAGATGTTCCAGTCCACGACGTTGATGGCAGCGATCCATGCGGACCGGCAGCGCGAGATCGAGCGGATCGGACGCGATCGGCGACTCCTCTTCCAACCATCCGACGTTGTCGACGTTGGGCCGCAAGCCAGCGTCACGACGGTCGCGACGCCGACGGCCTCCGGCCTGGCGAGCGCCGCGCTTGCCGGCCGAGCCCGGTCGAACGGCTCAGCCTGCGAGGCCGCCTAGCGGCCGGCAACGCTCGGCTCGGCGACGGGGACCGCCTCGGTGGGTCCGGTCTGCCGCTCGTCGTAACGGGCGGCGAGGCGGTGGGCCTCCTCGGCGATCCTCTCCCGCAGCGGTTCCGGCTCCAGCAGCTCGCAACCCGGTCCCACGGCCAGGATCTGCGTGGTGGCCTCGCTCGGCCAGTCGAGCTTCACGCGGATTCGCAGCCAGCCATCCGGATCCGGGGCGTCGAGTCGCTCGATCGTGTCGAATGGCCGTTCCCCGATGACGCCGCGCAGGCGGTCGAGCCGATCGCGGGCGATCCGGAGGACCACCGTGACGCGGGGCGTGTCCCGCTCGTAGGCGGCGCTCGCCTCGGCCCAGAACGCGGCGAGGTCGAAGTCGCCCGGCCGGTCGAATGGGCCGTCGAGCGGCTCGACGCGGGAGACGCGCGAGACCCGATACGTCCGCGGCTGGCCGTCGGCGGCCGCGACCAGGTACCACACACCGGCCTTGAGGACGAGGCCGAGTGGCTCGAGGACCCGATCGACCGTCTTGTCGCCGCGGTCATAGCCGATCTGCACCCGCTGGCACTCCCAGACGGCCTCCGACAACGCGCCGAGATATGGCACGGCCTCATCGGCGTGGTACCAGGCGGCCGCGTCGAGATGGAAGCGCTCGACGAGTCGTGAGGCCCGAGCGCGGAGCTCGGTCGGGAGCGCGGCAAGCACCTTGAGGCGGGCGGCCGCCACGACCGTCCCCAGGCCGAGCTCGGCCGCGGGACCGGGTAGGCCGGACAGGAAGAGCGCCTCGGCCTCGTCGGCCGTCATCCCGGTGAGTCGCGTCCGGTAGCCGTCGACGAGGCGGATCCCGCCATGCGGCCCGCGTTCGGCGTAGATCGGGACGCCGGACGCGCTCAGCGCATCGACGTCGCGGTGGATCGTCCGGACCGAGACCTCCAGCTCGCGGGCCAGCTCGGCTGCCGTCTGGCCCCCGCGAGACTGGAGCAGGAGGAGGAGCGACACCAGGCGAGAGGCACGCATCGCCGCTCAGGATACCGAAACCTGACACTCCATGTCGAGTACGGCGACACGCTACAGGTGGTCGGCGATCCGATCGACGTCGTCGGTGCTGAGGATGCTGTTGTAGAGGAGGTCGCTGGGGTCCGTGACCGGCCGCAGGCCGTAGTAGAGGAACGCGACCTGCCGCAGCACCATCTTGCCGAACCGGTTCCAGCGGGCGTCCTCGCCGAAGTCGAGGAACACGCTCATGTTCGCCGACGAAACGACCGCGACGCCATCACTGACCCGGTAGCTGAAGGCGAACCGCCAGTCCGGCCGACCGGCGATCCGCATGTCGGTCGTCGTCAGGCCGATCACGAGGACGCCGGCCTGCCACTCCGGATGCAGGGCGCCGAGCTGGTCGATGATCGACTCGGCGACGAGCTGGTTGCTGCCCGGGTCGAAGGTCTCTTCGTGGATCGACAGGGACTCGGCCACCGAGATCGGGAGTCGATAGTCCGCGGCCAGACGATCGCGGATCGCGGTCGCGCGATCGGTCGGGAAGTCGTCGAGCGGAACGAGGACCACGGCATGGCGGATCGGCCGCGAAAGATCGTGGTTCAGGGCGATGCCCGTGCCGGACGCGCCTGGCGCGGGGGATGCCGTCGGCGCCGTCGCGGATCTGGTCGACGGCTGGAGCCTCGCGACGGCGGCGATGAGCAGGGCGAGGAGGCCGATCCCGAGCAGCACGGTGGCGAGTCGCAGCGGTAGCGGGAACCCGTCGCTGCCTCCCGGCTGGCTGCCCCCGACCGTCATGCTCGTGGGCGACCCTCCGTGCCCTGGTCGCGGAGGAACTGCTCGATCTCGGAGATCAGCTCGTCGCCGGCCGGCAGCCGCTCCTCGTCGACCATGGACTCGAGGCGCTCGACATAGGCGCGGGTGTTGTCGTCGACGGAGGTGGCGGCATCGAGACGCGTCCGGAGCTGGTCGGCCTCCTCGCCCAACTGGCCGCGGTCGAGCTCGATGCCGAGGTGACGCTCGACGGCTGCCAGCAGCTCGAGGGCGGCGGCCGGGTAGGGTCCGCTGACATAGTGGGGGACCTGGGCGAAATACCCGACCGAGTCGATCCCGTCGGCCGCCGCCCGCATCTCGAGGACGCTGATCAGCGCGGCCGGCACGCGGAGCAGGCCGGATGGCCCGGGCCGGATGTCGCCTCGCAGCAGCCCGGGCCGCGACGCCGTCCCGAGGATCGGCACCGGTCGCGTGTGCGGCACGGCCGCTGGGATCGCGCCGAGACTGATCCACTCGCGGACGCCGAGGGCTCCGGCGGCTTCGCTCACCGCGCCCGCGAGACTCGGCCAGCGGTAGTCCGGCTCGGGAGCGACGAGGACGAGGAGGTCGCGTCCTCCGGCGCGGACGAGCCGGATCCGGAACTCCGGCCAGTCGAGCTCGGTCAGGCGGCCGTCGACGATGTCGAGCGTCGGTCGTCGAGCACGGTAGTCGAAGACGCGGTCGGCGTCGAAGGTGACCACGACCTGACCGCCGGCCGCGATCAGGGTCGCAGCCGTGGTTGCGGCGCTGCCCGCGTCGACCCAGCCATCGAGCGCGACGATCAGCGATGGCGACGTGAGCGGCCCGGGGTCCCCGAGCTCAAAGAGCGACACGCCGACAGGATAGGCGCGGGCCGCGACGCGGCTCCCGACTGGGCCGCTCGCGACAGTGCCGCTCGCGAGCCGAGCCCGGCGGCAGTCGCCGTCCGGGAGGACCTCCAGCGACGGCTGACCGGCGGCGAGCCTCGAGACTCCGGAACGCCCTCGGCGTCCGCCGCCTGAGCGGCACGTTGCCGCGCGTTGATCCGCGAGACGACTCGGAAACGGCCCGAACGAGCGTGGCCCTGACGGAATACCGACGCGGCCGCGCTCGCCAGCCGCACGTTTGAGTCGCGGCGTGGATCGCCATGGCCGCGGCAGTCGGAGGCCCGCCCGGCGAATGCCGGGCGGGCCTCCTGCATGCGAGGAGAGGGGAGGGTCGGTCAGTCGACGACCATTCCGAACGGGGCGGCGCCACCCGGGATCGCCACCGGCGAGCCGGCCTCCTCCGTGATCGTCGTGCCGTCGACACTGAAGGCACTCACCTTCGCGACGCCGGCATCGACCACGTAGAGGTGGTCCCCGTCCGGCGACACCGCAGCGTCGAACGGGCGAAGACCGGTCCCGTTGAGGGCGGTTGACCCGGCCAGGGTCAGCGCACCGTCGGCCGCGACCGAGTACCGTGAGATCGACCCGGAGCCGGTGTTGATCGCGAAGAGCGCGCCGCCGTCCGGGCTGATCGCGACCCAGCAGGGAGCCGTCTGGAAGTCGGCGAACGGCGAGCCCGCGATGGCGGTCAGCGTCCCGTCGGCGGCGACGTCGTAGACCGACACCGACCCGGCGCCGGCTCCGTCGTGCGCGTTGGACACGAACAGCTGGTCGCCGTGGACGGGCGAGAACGTCGAGCCGAACGGACCGATTCGCTGCGCCGCGAACGGCGAGCCGGGAGCCGGCGTCAGGCGGCCGTTGCGGCTGATCGCGAACGCATCCAGGTACGACGGTCCGGCGTTCGGGCCGACGCGGGTCCCGACGAGTCGTCGACCGTCCGGGCTGATCAGGATGTGACCTGGCAGGGCGTTGTCCGGCAGGGCGTAGGTCGAGCCCGGGATCGGCCTGAGGCGCCCTCCGGCGTTCAGCCGGAAACCGGTGTAGTTGCTGCCGCCCGCGCCGCCGTTGGCGACGTAGACGAGGCTGCCGTGGACGGCGATGCTCGTCGGCGTGGTTCCGTTTGACGAGGCGACGTCCGCCAGCCGGAGGCCGCCATTCGGCTTGATCCGGAGGACGGAGACCTGATTGCTCGCGGGGTCGGTGGCAAGGAGATACCGGCCGTCGGCGGTCTCCTGCAGCCCGCCGGCTGAGCCGAACGGCGCACCGGTTCCCGCGCCGCCGGCGTCGAACGGCGAGCCGCTGATCGGCGTCAGGGATCCGTCGGCATGTCGATCGAACGCCGCGATCGTGTTGCGGCCGGCCGAGTTGTTGTTGACGTAGACATGGCCGACGGTGGCTGAGCCGGCGGCGGCCACAGGCCCTGCGATGAGGCCGGCGACGAGCGTGGCCAGCAGCCCGGCCAGGCCGAGCAGGCGACTGAAGCGGTGCATGCGCGATGCTCCTCCGAGATCCGGTCGACGGGCGTCGACCGCGTCGGGAGCACCATCTCCGGCGCCGATGTCGAGCCGGTGACCGTCGTCTGACGGTTCTGTGACGAGGCCTGTCTGCCGGCGACCCTCAGCCGGCCTCGAGCGGAGCCGTCGCGAACAGGTGGCTGAACTGCTTGCACCAGATGACGACGCTCGCGGCTCGTGACGGGTCGTCGAGGGCGCCGGCCGGGACCGGATAGTTCTGGTTCCCGCGATCGGCCTTCAGCCGGCCCAGCTCGATCGCGGTGCGCGTGTAGCCGTTCGCGTCCGGCGAAAGGTAGACATAGAGGTCAGGCCCGTTCCGGACGGCGAAGGCCTCCAGCCGGACGACGAAGGTCCCTGGCTCCGTCTCGATCAACTGCGCCGTTCCCTCGCCGAAGTGGAAGTCATCGCTGCCGTGGAAGGAGCCGCGCAGCGCCAGGGGCGGTCGAACGGTCGAGGCGGCGGCGCTCGGCCGCCCAGTCGGGTCGGGTGCTGGCGAGGTGGTCGCGATCGAAGGTGCGGCGGACGGCGTTGGCGAGCCGGACGCGATCGCGACCGGGGCCGGCTCGTCGACGGTCGAGCTGAGAACGAGCGGCGACGCCATGTACCAGGCCAGCGGGATCGCCACGGCGAGGAGCGGCACCACGATCGCGGCCGCCTGTCTCGGGTGACGGCGCGCCGCGCTGGTCCACTGCCGTCGTCGAGCGATCCATCCGACGGCCACGAGGGCGACGACGCCGAATGCCGCAGCCGCCAGGCGGAAGTCGTAGAGCGCGCCGAAGAACGCCGAGCCGAGGTCGCCGAGCCAGCTCATCGGCGGAGCGTCGCACGGCCGTGCGACGGCCCGATGACGCGTCGTGCGCCTTGTCATGAGAGGGAAAGGTTCGATCGGCATCCTCCTCTCATGACCAGCGCAGCAACCCGCCGTAGCCCCGCGGACCGCGATCGGGCAGTCGCCCGCCTGCGGTCCCTCACGATCGGAACGGCCGTCGCCAGCGTCGCCGCCGTCGGCGCGTTCGGCTCGGTCGCCGCCATTTCGTACAGCGGCAGCTCCACGGACCCGGTCACGACGGCGGCGGTGTCGACGACCTCGACGTCGACGGCAGCCACGTCGGGCTCGACGACCTCGTCGTCGACCTCGTCGACGACATCGTCTGGCGCCGGCTCGAGCACGACGACGACACCGTCCGTCACCTCGACGACCGGCACGGCCCACGCGACATCGGGCGGCTCGTGATCGCGCCCGCTGCGGAGACGGCGACCACGACCTGGCGAGCGCTCGGGACGGGCGTCCGACTCGTGGTCAACGGCGGTGAGATCGATTCCGTCCGCGCCGCGGTCCAGGACGTGCTCGACGCCGTCGACCGCGCATACAGCCGGTTCCGCCCCGACAGCGAGATCGTGGGGCTGAATGCTCGCCCCGACTCGACCGTTTCCGTCAGCCCGTTGCTCGCCGATGCGATCGAGGTGGCGTTGGCCGTCGCCGAGCGCACGAACGGCGCCGTCGACCCGACCGTCGGCCGGGCGATGCGGGCGATCGGCTACGACATCGACTTTGAACGGATCCGCTCGGATCGAGGCTCCTTCGAGCTCCGCCTCGAGCCGATCCCCGGCTGGCGGGCGCTGGAGCTGTCTACCGCCCGGCGCGAGGTCCGGCTCCGCCCCGGCGTCGAGCTCGACCTCGGCTCGACCGGCAAGGCCCTCGCGGCCGACCTGGCCGCTGCGGCGGCTCACGGAGCAGGCGGCGCCGGCGTTCTCCTCTCGCTGGGCGGCGACATCGCGACGGCCGGTCCGGCGCCCGACGGTGGCTGGCGGATCCTCGTGGCCGAGGACAGCGAGATGCCGGCGGATGCCCCGGGCGAGGTCATCGCGATCTCCGGCGGCGCGGTCGCGACGTCGAGCACCACTGTCCGCCGTTGGCGACGCGGCGACCGTTCGGTCCACCACCTGATCGACCCGCGGACCGGCGAACCGACCGACTCAGCGTGGCGCACCGCATCCGTGGCCGCCCCGACCTGTGTCGATGCGAACGGCGCCGCCACCGCGGCGATCGTCCTTGGCGCCGACGCCACGACCTGGCTCGGTCAGGCCGGGTATCCGGCCCGCCTCGTCGCGACATCCGGCGCGGTCACCCGCCTCAACGGCTGGCCGGAGCCCATCCAGTGAGCACGCAGATCCTCTGGTTCGCCACCCGTGGCAGCGGCATCGTCTCGCTGATCCTGTTCAGCGCGGTCGCCTGCCTCGGTCTCCTTGCGGTCGCCCGGGCGCAGTCCGCGGCCTGGCCGCGGTTCCTGACGGTCGAGTTCCATCGGTCCCTGGCCCTCGTTTCGGTCGTCTTCCTGGTCCTCCACATCGTGACCGCGGTCCTCGACCCGTTCACCTCACTCGGGCTCTCCGCGGCCATCGTTCCTCTCGCCTCGTCCTATCGACCGGTCGCCGTCGGGCTCGGGGTGATCTCGGTGGACCTGGTCCTGGCCGTCATCGCCACGAGCCTTCTGCGGGAACGGATCGGGCAGCGAGCCTGGCGGGCGGTCCACTGGCTGGCGTACGGCGCATGGCCGCTTGCCATCGCCCACACGATCACCGCGGGGAGCGACTCGTTTGCCCTGTGGATGCTCGCCGTCAGCGCCGGCTGCGTGCTCGCGGTGGGCTGCTGCGTCGTTTGGCGGCTGACCGCCGGCGAGACGAACCGCAGCCGGCTCCAGCACGTGACCGGCGGCACCGCCGACCCGGTGGCCCTCGACTCGGCCTGGAGGAT
>VBFG01000167.1 GCA_005882635.1 Chloroflexota bacterium
AGGAGGAGCTGCGCCAGCTTGAAGGCAACTCCGCTGCCGGCGAGGCGACGCTCCGGGTAGCGGCTGTCGGGGCGTTGCGGATTGACGATCGCGAGCGCCGGCGGCAGCTCCGACGGGACACGGTGATGGTCCGTCACGAGGACGTCGATCCCGGCCGCGCGCGCCTCGCCGATCTCGGGAAGGCTCGTCGTCCCGCAGTCGACCGTCACGATCACGCGAGCCCCGGCCTCCAGGGCCGCCGCGATTGCCTTGCGCGACAGCCCGTGGCCCTCGTCGAGGCGGCTCGGGACGTACGGGACGGCGTCGACGCCCAACCGTCGGAGCGTCCGTACGAGGATGGCCAGGCCGGTCAACCCGTCGGCGTCGAAGTCGCCGAAGACGAAGATCCGTTCGCCGGCGCGCCGAGCGGCCGCGATCCGTTCGCGGAACACCCCCGCGTCGGGCAGGAGCGACGGGTCGTGAAGAGCCTCGAGCGGATCGGCGAAGAACGCGTCGAGGTCGGCTGGTGACGCGATGCCGCGCCCCGCCAGAAGGCCGACGACGCGCGAACCGAGGCCGTGGCGCGAACCCGCGTCAAGCAGCTCGGTGGTCGGCGTGACGGGTTGGGCCAACCGCCAAGCGAAGCGCGGTTCGATCACCGCGTCAGGATGCCACGGTTCGCTTACCGGCCACGTAGCTGCGGCGGATCAGGACGCCGCGCGGCGGGTCCGCGGAGCCCGTGTCGAGCCGGTCCGACCGAGTCGGCGCGCCTCCCAGTTGTTCCAGACCACGAGCAGCGGCGAGGCATTGAAGATCGAGGAATAGGTCCCCGAGATGATCCCGATCAGCAGCGCCAGCACGAAGTTGCGGATCGCCGACCCACCGAAGAGCAGCAGGGCCAGCAGCGTCAGGACGACGGTGAAGCTCGTCATGATCGACCGGGCGAACGTCTGCAGGATCGAATGGTTCACGATCTCGGCGAACGGCTCGCCGGCATGGCGGGCGCGGTTCTCGCGGATCCGGTCGAAGACGACGATCGTGTCGTGGACGCTGAAGCCGATGACGGTGAGCATCGCCGTCACGAACAGGGCATCGATCTCGACCCGCAGGAACGTTCCGAGGATCGCGAAGATCCCGACGACGACGATCACGTCGTGGACGAGCGCGACGAGCGCCGTCACCCCGAATTTCACGTCCTGGAACCGGTAGGTGATCCACAGGAGGATGCCCACCGACCCGACGAGGATCAGGATCAGCGCCTGGTTGATGAGATCGGCCGAGACGACGGGGCCGATCGTCGTCAGCGACGCCTGCTCGGCGATCGGCCCGAGGGCCGCCTCGAGGGCCTTGACCATCTCGCCGCCTTTGCCGGTCGTGGGCAGCTCGGTGTTGCCGGTCGGCGGGGGCGGCGACGCGGAGCCCGACGGGGCCGGTGAGCCGGAGGCACCGGCCGACGCGCTCGGCGCGGGACTCGCGCCGGCGGATGGCGCCGATGCCGAAGCCGACGCGCCCGCGGACGCGCTCGCGCTGGGTGGCAGGGTCGGGATTGGGGTCGGGGTCGGAGCGACCTCCGCGAGGTCGATCGGGTCCGTCTTGATGTCCATGAACTTGTCGCCCTGGCGCACGACGATCGCCTGCAGGCCGTTCGCCTTGAACACCGACGCGACCTGGTCGGCCGTGACGTTCGGGTTCTCGAAGCGGAGCTGCCAGGTGGTGCCGCCGGTGTAGTCGATCGTGAACTGCAGGCCGGCTGCCCCCGCCGAGATCGGCGTGAGAAGGATGAAGATCAGACCGGGGATGGTGACGAGGCCGGAGAGGAGGAAGAACCAGCGCCGCTTGCCGATGATGTCAAACACGCGAGCGGGCCTCTCCTCGCAGTCGCGCTCGCCCCGGCGGCAAGCCGGCCGCCACGAATTCCTTCTCGCTGACGCCGTACAGGCCGGCCCGTCGCGACCAGCTCCGGAGGACGACCCAGCGGAGGATCGAGCGGGTGACGACGATCGCGCTGAACATCGACACGAGGACGCCGAGGATCAGGACGAGGGCGAAGCCGCGGATCGTCGACGAGCCGAAGAGGTACAGGATCGTCGCGGTGATCAGGCTCGACACGTTCGAGTCGAGGATCGAGTTCCAGGCGCGGCCGAAGCCTGCCTCCACCGCGGCCGGCAGCGACTTGCCGACCCGCATCTCCTCTTTCATCCGCTCGAAGATCAGGATGTTCGCGTCGACCGCCATGCCGATCGACAGGACGAAGCCGGCGATGCCGGCGAGGGTCAGGGTCACCGGGATCGCCCGGAACAGGGCGAGGACCACGAGCGTGTAGTAGACGAGGGCGAAGCTCGAGACCACGCCGGGAAGCCGGTAGTAGATCAGCATGAACAGGATCACGAGCAGGATCCCGACCGCGCCGGCGAGGAGGCTCTGGTTGAAGAACTGCTCGCCGAGGGTCGCGCTGATCGTCTGCGACGAGAGCTCCCGGACGGGGAACGGCAGCGAGCCGAACTGGAGGACGGTGACGAGGTTCGTCGCCTCCTTCAGTGGATAGCCGCCGATGTTGCTGTCCTGGCTGATCTGGACGTTGCCGCCCGGGATCGCGCCGTTGATGACGGGCGCGGAGATGACCTTGCCGTCGAGGACGATCGCGAAGTACTGCCCGATGTGGCCGGCCGTGTACTCACCGAAGAGCTTGGCGCCGTTCTCCTTCAAGGTGAAGTTCACGACGCGCTTGCCGAGCTGGTCGGTCCCGATCTGCGCGCTCGACAGCTCCGTCCCGGTGAACAGTGGCGGGAACTGGGTCTCGTCGACCGTGTCGCCGTCCTGCTTCCGGACGGTGCCGAGCGGGACGAAGTCGAGCCGGCCGGTCTGCTTGACGAGCTCGCGGACGGAGTTCGGGTCGGAGACGCCGGGCAGCTCGATGACGATCCGGTCGGTGCCCTGGGTCGTGACGAGAGGCTCGGAGACCCCGGTCGCATTGACCCGGCTCTCCATGATCTGGCGGATGACCTCGAGGTCTTCCGATCGTGGGGACTTGTCCCCAACGGGGAGGGCCTGGTATTCGACGCGGAGGCCGCCCTGGAGGTCCAGGCCCAGCTTCGTCTCGATGGGCCGATCCGTGCTCGTGGCCGGGTCGGGCAGGGTGAGCCCGGGGACGAAGTCGACGACGAGGGCGATGATCCCGATGACGAGGATCAGCAGCGGCCCGGCTCTGCGCATCAGCGGCGGATGATACAGGACTCCCCTGATCCCGAGCCGCCGCCCGAGTGCCTGGCCGGCTCCAGCGGCCGGCCGCGGGCGCGAATTCTCGTCCGGCGAGCGTAACTGACAGGTTTTCGGCTGAACGGTCGCATTCCTGCTGGTTTGTTTCGGCGGCCGGAATGGATGTGCACGAAACAGGCTCCCTGGGTCGCTTTCCACCCGAACCTTGCTCGATACGCTCGTGGGGCGAAACAAGCGTCGCGTGAGCCCCAGTGAAGAGGCGGGCGCCATGCTCCGTCCATGGCGACGCGAGAACGGCGACTGGACCGCGCCAGATGGCGGGCTCGGCGGGCGCTGAACACGATTGGCGAGGAGCTTCGCGAGGCGAGACTCCAGGCCGGACTGACGCTCCGGGAACTGACTGGGATCGTCGGGGTGTCGCCGGCAGAGCTGAGTCGGATCGAACGCGGTCTGGCCCCGCACGTCGGATACGAAACGCTGGTCAACGTCGGCGCAGTGCTCGGCCTGGACATCCCACTGCGCGCCTTCCCGAACGGCGATCCCGTCCGCGACGCTCCCCAGTTGAAGGTGCTCGCGCGATTCAGAACGCCGCTCCCGGCAATGCTCCGCCACCGGACCGAGGTTCCGCTTGGCATGCCCGGTGACCGCCGCGCATGGGACGAAGTCATCGACGGGCCCGGCTGGTCGCTGCCGGTCGAGGCCGAAACTCGGATCCGCGACACCCAGGCGCTCCGCCGGAAGCTCGCCCTGAAGTGCCAGGACGCCGGCGTCGACCGCATGCTTCTCGTCGTCGCAGACACGCGGCACAACCGCCACGTCCTCCGCCTGGCCGCCGCGGACTTCGCCGAAGCGTTCCCGGTCAGCGGTCGCGATGCCCTGGCCGCCCTCCGCCGCGGCGAGAAGCCCTCGGGGAGTGCGATTGTCCTCGCCTGAAGGGGGCCTGTAGCCGAATCACACCGAGGCCATCCCAGGTCGGCGGGCGACAACCGGCGACTCCACGTCGCCGCGCCGCTCAACTCCCGCCGCGAACCCCCATGCCCACAGGGCACGCGACGCCCGCGCTGTGATCGGGGCAATAGCCCCGCGGATTCCGTGCGGGCGAATCTACGACTTGGGCGGTCCGTCGCGCCTGCCGCTCGCGGATCGACCTGACGCTCCCTTCCGCGGCCCGCGCCCGACGGCGCGCTTCAAGTCCTCACGTATGTGCCGGTTGCTGAGCCGGCGTGATGCGATGTCTCCTAACAGGCCCTGTTCGCCGTACGCCAGGTAGCCAATCCCGATCAAACCGATGAAGAGGCCGAGGCCCGCCCAAGCCACGGCGCCGAGCAGGTCGAGGGCAAACACGGCGCGGACGATCCAGTACAGCGATCCGATTGCGCAGAGGATGCCCGCCACGCCGATGAATCTGGCCCCGTAGCGGGACATGCGCCGCTTCCAGGTGGTCGGCGCCTCCACGAAGTACCCGGCCAACGCCGCGATGTCGGCCAACTCAGGGTCATCCACCTCGAGGTAGGCACCATCGGCAAGTTCGTCCGGCGTTCGCCGGACGCCATTCACATAGAGGACCAGCAGGCCGTCGGCCGACTCGTCATCGACGGTCAGGACCGCCGGCGTTGACCCGGATCGGGTGACGATCCGTGCGTTCGTGGGGGTCGCCACGGTCCCTCCATCGAAGATCGGGCGCCGCTCGGCGGTGTCTCGGTGAGATTGCTCGCTTTCGCTGATATCACCCGTCGCTCCCGATCGGACGTCGCGATCCTATCCCGAGACTGGGCAGCCGCCCGCTCAGCTCTCCAACGTCGCCTTGATCCGTTCTGCCAGGGCGGCCCCGATGCCCGGCACCGCCGCGATCTGCTCGACCGGCGCGTCTCGAACCCGCTTCGTCGAGCCGAAGACCCGGAGGAGCGCCCGGCGACGCTTCGGGCCGACGCCCGGCAGGTCGTCGAAGGCCGAACGCGTCTGACGCTTCGACCGCAGGTCGCGGTGGTAGGTGATCGCGAAACGGTGGGCCTCGTCGCGCAGCCGCTGGACCAGGTAGAGCGCGGCTGACGTCGGCGGCAGCACGACCGGCGACGCAGCCCCCGGCAGGAAGAGCTCCTCGCGCTCCTTCGCCAGCCCGGCCAGCGGCAGATCGTGGAGGCCGAGCTCGTCGAGGACCTCCTTGGCGGCCGACACCTGCCCGCGGCCCCCGTCGATGATCACGAGGTCCGGCATCGCCCAGCGCAGCGCCTCCTCCGATCCCTCGTCGCCCGCCTTCGCCCGGCGGAACCGCCGCCGGAGCACCTCCTGGTGCGACGCGTAGTCGTTGGCGCCGACCACAGAACGGATCTTGAACCGGCGGTAATCCCCCGAGCGCGGTCGGCCCTCCTCGAAGACCACCATCGAGCCCACGGAATCGGAGCCCTGGACGTTCGAGATGTCGTAGCACTCGATCCGCAACGGCGGCCCCGGCAGGTTCAGCGCCGACGCCAGCTCCTCCAGCGCCCCGAGCGTCTTGCCCTCGTCCGCCAGCCACCGCGCCTGCTCACGGGCCAGCGTCTCGGCGGCATTCCGCCCGGCCAGCACCATCAGCTCTCGCTTCTCGCCGCGCCGCGGCACCGCCAGGTGGACCGGCCGCCCGCCGCGCGCGCCGCCGCGCAGGCCGCCGAGGAACGCCTCCAGGTCGGTCGCGTCGGGCAAGACGAGCGGGACGAGCACCGAAGGCGGGATCGACGTCGCCCGCGCATAGAACTGCAACAGGAACGAGGACAGGACCTCCTCGTCGGGTGCCTCGTGGGCCGCGTCGAGCAGGAACACGTCCCGCCCGATCATCTTCCCGCCACGGATGGCGAACAGCTGGATGGCGGCCTGGTTGTCCGCGCGCGCCAGCCCCAGCAGATCCAGCTCGGTCCGCCGGAACGCGGCCATCTTCTGGCTCTCCATCGTCCGCTCGATCGCCCGGATCTTGTCGCGGATCGTGGCCGCCCGCTCGTAGTCCGTCCGCTCGGAGGCGACCCGCATCTCGGCCCCCAGCGCCTGGACGACCGACTCCTGGCGGCCCTCGAGGAACAGCTCGATCTGGGCAATCTGGGCGCCGTAGTCGGCCTTCGACACCGCCTGGATGCACGGTCCCTGGCAGCGCTTGATGTGGTAGAGGAGGCACGGCCGAGCCAGGGCGCGCTCCCCGTCGCGAATGTCGATCGTGCACGTCCGGAACGGGAACAGGCGGCGGACGAGGTTCATCGACTCGTCGACCGACGACGCCGACGCATACGGCCCGAAGTACCGGCTGCCGTCCTGGACGAGCTTCCGCGTCCGCTCGACCCGCGGGAAGTCGTCGGCCATCGTGATCTTGATGTACGGGTACCGCGGCCGGAACCGCTTGATCAGGTTCGCCTCGAGGAGAAGCGCCTCGCTGACCGAGTCCGTCAGGGTGTACTCGACGTCGACGATCTTGTCGATGACGGCCCGAACGCGGTGGCCCTCGAGCGGCCCCAGCCCCGCCCCCTTCTGCCAGTAGCTCCGGACGCGGCTGCGGAGGCTCTGCGCCTTGCCGACGTACACGACGTCGCCCCGGGCGTCG
>VBFG01000164.1 GCA_005882635.1 Chloroflexota bacterium
CGATGGGCGCCCATGTGTCGGCCGTGCCCAACCACCAGGTCGGGCGGATCACGCCTCTCGCGACCCGCGCGGCGGTCGCGTTCTTCGGCACGTTCGGCTACGAGCTGGACACGACCCGCCTGACCGAGAGCGAGCGGGCGGCGGTCCGCGATCAGGTCGCGTTCTACCGTGAGCACCGCGAGCTGATCCAGTTCGGCCGGTTCGTCCGGCTCCGCGGCCCGTTCGACGGCGACGGTAGCGAGACGGCCTGGGTGGTCGTGTCGGACGACCGGCGCCAGGCGGTCCTCGGCTTCTACCGCGCCCTCAACCGGCCCTCGCCAGGTCCCTCGCGTCTGCGCCTGCGAGGGCTCGATCCCGGGCTCGACTACCGAGTCTCGATCTGGCCACCGGCCGACGACGCGACCGCCCTCGCGAACGCTGGCACCCGCCGCGGCGACGAGCTGGCGGCCGTCGGCCTTCTGATCGAGGGCGACCGCGGTGAGGCGGCCCACCGTGGTGACTTCTGGGCGCGGCTCTTCGTGCTCAAGGCCGACTGATCCGTCTGAAGCCGTTGCTCCGCCTGCAATGATCGGGCGGTTCGCGCGTCCTTGGGACAGGCGGTCGGCCCGACCGCCCCGAACCGTGAGGTGATCATGACGCTCTCGATGGCCCGTCGCCGCACAATCGTCTCGTGGATCGCCGCGGAGCCCTGGCAGCTGTTCTTCGGCGCGATGACGAGCCTCCAGATCGCGGCGCCGGGGATCGGCATGCGCGCCTCGTGGGCGCCGAATGTCCTCGTCGCCGAGGCGTTCACGCTGCTGCCGATCGGTTTCGCGATGGCGCTCTGGGGCACCCCGATCGGGCGCACCGTCGCGATCGTCGTCGCCGTCGCGATGCTCGCGGTGGCTGCCGTCGGGGCAGCCGTTCTGGGCCGCTCCCCGGCGGAGAGCCTCGTGTTCTTCGCGCTGATGGCCCCGCCGCCGATCCTCCTCGTGCTGAGCGCCCGGCGCATGCCTGCGTAGAGGCCGATCCGCATCACCGCACGGGAGCAGGCGATGCGCGAAGACGCATTGGTCCAAATGGCGTCCGATCACGTGATCCCGTCGCGGATCCACCCCGCGCCATCGACCGCGTTGACGTCGACGATCGTCGCCTGGAGGCCCGTCCGCGCCGGGTAGTCGCGTTCGACCGCCTCGCGTAGGGCGATGATGCGGTCGCGCCGCACCAGGTTGATCGTCGAGCCGCCGAAGCCGGCACCGGTCAGGCGGGCGGCAATGACGCCGTCGACCGAGGTCGCGATGTCGACGAGCGCGTCCAGCTCGGGTGAGCTCACCTCGTACAGGTCGCGGAGCGAGACGTGGCTGGCGGCAAAGAGCTTCCCGACCGAGGCCAGGTCGCCCGCGGCCAACGCCCGCTCGGTCTCCACCACCCGGGCATTCTCCGCAACGACGTGGCTGGCTCGGCGGAAGGCCACCTCGTCCATCCGGTCGCGCGTGGCCGCCAGGAGCTCGTCATCGACGTCGCGCAGGGCCCGGACCGACGGGTCCAGCTGAGCGATCGCAGCGACCGCACGCTGGCACTCGACGAGCCGGTCGTTGTAAGCGGACGCCTCGAGCCTGCGCCGTGAGCCGCTGTGACAGACGACCAGCCGGACCTCCGGCAGCGGCAGCGCGACGGGCCGGAACTCGAGCGACCGGCAGTCGAGCAGGATCGCGTGATCGGCGACGCCACCGGCCGACGCGAACTGGTCCATGACGCCGGACTGGACGCCGACGTAGGCGTTCTCCGCCCGGCGGCCGATGCGGGCGCGGTCACCGACGGGAACCGCGGATCCGTCCGGTCCGAGCAGCGCCAGGGCCGACGCCATCTCGAGCGCGGCCGACGACGACAGGCCCGCTCCCTGCGGCAGGTCGCTCGCCAGGATCGCGCGGAACCCACGGATGGCATATCCCGCATCCTGGAGCGCCCAGGCAGTGCCCCCGACGTAATCGATCCAGCCGCCCGTTGCCGGCCCGATCGCGTCGAGGTCGAACGAGCCGGTTTCGCCGGTCTCCTCGAGGCTCACGACGACGCGACGCTCGTCCGTCGCGAGGACTGCGAGCCGGATCTCCAGCCCGATCGCTGCTGGCATCACAAACCCATCGTTGTAGTCCGTATGCTCACCGATGAGGTTCACCCTGCCGGGCGCACGAACGACCTCGATGTCGGACGGCGGCGCGCCCGCCGCCAGGTCATCGAGGGACCGCAGGCGCTCTCGCAGTCGATCCGGATCCAGGCGCGCGTCCACCATCGTCAGTCGATCGCGAGAAGGATCGCGCCAAAGACGACGAGCGCGGCAGAGCCCAGCCGCCGCAGCGCATCTGCGCGGTCGGCCGCCTCGCGCAGCCGGAACGCGCCCCAGCCTGACGCGAGCACGATCGCCGACTCGCGCAGCGGCGCGACGGCCGTCAACGGCGCGACGGTGAACGCGACGAGGATCAGCAGGTAGGCGCCGAGCGTGATCAGCCCGCCCAGGGCGGCCCGCAGGGCGGAGAACGGCGCGATAGGGGCGGCCATCGGGGCTCGTGACGAGGTTCGCCGCCAGTCGATCCAGACGTAGCCCCACAGGAAGACCGTGCAGCTGGCCCAGATCACGGCGGCATAGATCCAGGGCTGCGTGCCGCGGACGCCGACGCGGTCGACCGCCGAGTACGCGGCGATCGTCACTCCCGTCAGCAGCGCGAACCCGGCTGCTCCCCCACCCTCGCGGCCGGTTGCTCGGATGAACCGCCACGGCCGTTGGAGGCTGAGGAGCCCGATCAGCAGGCAGGCGACGCCGATGAAGCCGATCGTGCCGAGGCGCTCATGCAGGACCCCGACGCCGAGCGCCACCGCCAGCAGCGGCGCCGTCCCTCGCGCGAGCGGATAGACGAGCGACAGGTCACCGCGCCGGTAGGCGGCGGCGAGGAACGAGAAGTAGAGCGCCTCGAGCGCACCCGAGACGACGCCCAGGCCAATTGACTCGGCGGGGATCGCCGGCCTTCCGACGAGCAGCCAGCCGGCGACCGCCGTCGGACAGAGGACGGCAGCCGCCGTGGCCATCCCGACGGCGGCCGCTCGCAGCGGATCGCCCGCCGTCTTGAGGAGGACATTCCACGTGACGTGGAGCACCGCCGCGCCCGCGACCAGGACGAACACGAGTGGATCCACGTCGCGATCCTAGGCTGTCGCGCCTGGACTGCGTTCGTCGCGGCAGCTCTAGCTGCGGAGGTCGCGCCTCGAGAAGGCCCAAGCGCCGAGGGC
This sequence comes from Chloroflexota bacterium, assembly GCA_005882635.1. Lineage (GTDB taxonomy): Bacteria > Chloroflexota > Limnocylindria > Limnocylindrales > CSP1-4 > CF-46. The sequence goes on from VBFG01000164.1 coordinate 3,262, forward strand.
GACGCCGCCGGCGGCGAGAACGAGCGAGGCGACGATTCCGGCCGCGTCCCAGCGGCCGAGCATCGGCAACCCGTAGTGGGCTGACAGGGCGAGCTCGTGGACGATGTCCGGGAGCTTGAACGCCGGCGCGATGATGTCGATGAACCAGGTCAGGATCGTCGCGAGCGCCGCGGCCGGTGCCGCGAAACCGCTCCCGAAGACGCCCCCGACTGCGATCCCGATCCCGGCCATCGCGAGCGCGAACAGGCCCATCGACAGCGTTCCGACGACCGGAGTCGCGATGTCGCCGCCGGTGATCGTCGCGCCGATCGCGATGCCGATCATCGCGATCGCCGTGATCACGAGAATGTCGACGAAGACGCCGAAGCCGCCGGCCACGACCCACCGCCGGCGGGCGAGCGGTGTGGCGAGCAGGAGCTCGAGCCGGCCGGATATCTCGTCCGATGCCCAGCCGGAGACGAGCGTCGCCGCAGCCAGCCCCGCGAGGGCGAGCCCGAACTCGAGGAACACGAGCTGGAGGAACCCTCCGACACTGCCGATGTCGACGCCTGGGAAGAAGTCCGAAAGCAGGCGGCGGAAGTCGGGCGACTTGCCGAGCTGCTCGACGAACGACGTTCCGGAGCCAGCCAGGATCAGGCCGAAGAAGCCGATCCCGACCCCCCAGGCGAGGGCCGCGGGCAGGCCGTTCCCGATCGTCCGGGCGGCCGGCCCGCGGAGCCCGACGAGGGCGCGGGGCAGGCTGGGCGTCGGGACCGCACTCGTCGCGCCGATGTCGCGGCGGACGAACGCTTCCACGCCGATGGCCACGAGAACCACCGTCACGACTGCGACCGGCACGAGAGATGGCCAGTCGTTGACGCCGGCCAGCGGGATGTGATTCGACGTCCAGCCGAACCAGGTGAGGTCCGCGACCGGGGCGAGGCCCGGGATGACCGCCTGGTAGCCGTTGAGGACGAAGCCACCGAACGTGACCGCGCCGGCGATCGCCAGCGCGGCGCCGCGCCCGAGGAACTGGGCGATCGCGAAGGCGAGCGACCCGGCGGCGAGCGCGAGCAGCGCCAGCCAGACCGCGTAGCCGGCAGCGGCCCCGACCGAGATCGCGTCGCCGGGGAGAACCGCAAACGTGCCGATCAGCGCCAGCGACAGGAAGATCACGACGACCGCGATCGTCATCGACGCGACGTGACCGAAGAGCTTCTCGAGGGCGATCCGCCGCCGGGCCATCGGCGTCGAGGCCACGAAGTCGAGGCTGCCGCGGCGCGCCTCGGCGGCGAGGGTCCCCGACAGGGCGAGGATCGACCAGAGGCTGCCGACGATCGGGATGAAGACGCCGTACTTGTACTGGAGATAGCCGCCGAGCGTCTCGACGTTGACCGGCTTGCCGGCAAATCCCTGGAGGATCGGCGGAACGGCCCGGATCAGGTCGCCCAGCTGCTGGCGCGAGGCCGGCGTGGCGAACTCGGACACGATCGCCTTGCTGACGCCGACGAGCACCAGCCCCAGCACGACGCCGACGACGATCGTCGCCCGGCGCGAGTCGCGAAGCGTCTTGCCGAAGACGCTGCCCAGGCCATAGATCCGGCGGGCAAGCGGAACGGAGGAGGTCGCGACGGCGGCCGGCCGTCGCTGGACGTCGGAGGTCATGTCAGGCCGCCTGTCCCGTCTCGCCGCGCCCGTACTGGGCGAGGAAGGTCTCCTCGAGCGACGGCTCCCGGCTGACGAAGTCGAGCAGCTCGTAGCGCGCCGCCTCGCGAACGACCGGCGTGATCGAGCCGGCGACGCGGAGCCGAAGGACGTGATCGTCCACCGACACGTCGCTGACCCCATCGAGCGCCGCGAAAGCCCCGACCGGCACATCGCCGGCGAAGCGGAGCTCGACCTGGTGGTGGGCGAGATCGCGCAGGGCGTCGACCCGGTCGACCTTGACGAGCCGGCCCTCGCGGATGATCGCGACGCGGTCGGCCGTCTTCTCGACCTCGCTGAGGATGTGGCTCGACAGGAAGATCGTCCGGCCCTCCGCCTTCGCCTCGCGGATCACCTGGTAGAAGGTCTGCTGGACGAGCGGATCGAGGCCGGAGGTCGGCTCGTCGAGGACCAGCAGGTCCGGCCGGTGCTGGAGGGCGACGATCAGGCCGATCTTCTGCTTGTTGCCCTTCGAGTACTCCCTGAACTTGCGGCTCGTGTCGATGTCGAGGCGCTTGACGAGCTCGGCCTGGTAGGCGGCGTCGATGCCGCCGCGGAGGTTGGCGAAGTATTCGATCGTCTGGCCGCCAGTCAGCTTGTCGTACAGCGCGAACTCGCCGGGCAGGTAGCCGACGCGACGGTGGATTGCCACCGGATCCACGGTCGTCTCGATGCCGAAGATGCGGGCCCGGCCGGACGTCGGCCGGAGGTGGTCGAGCAGCGTCCGGATGGTCGTCGTCTTCCCGGCCCCGTTGGGCCCGAGGAAACCGAACGCCTCCCCCTCCTGGACCTCGAGGTCGATATCGACGATTCCGCGATGGGAGCCGTACGACTTGGTGAGCTGCTCGATCTGGATGATCGCGGTCACGGTGAACCCCTTCTGCCGGCCACGGCGGTCCGGCCCTGCTTCGCTGCGGCTCGATCGCGGAGGAACTCGCCGACGAGCCTCGGCACCTCCCGCTCGACGAACGCCATCACATCCCGGAGCTCCTCGAGCCGGGCGCGCGACTCGGGCGAGCGATCGGCCGTCGTGGCGAGACCGCGCTCGGCGATCGCGCCCATCTGGTGGTAGATCGCACCGGCGCTCGCGAGCATGGAGTCGAGCGCCTCCGGCGGCGCGCTGAAGTACTCGCGCCGGTCCCCGGGTCGGGTCGTCCGTCGGATCAGCCCGGGTCCGGCAAGGAGGCGGGCCGTCCCGCTGATCGCACCACGGCTCGCGTGGAGGGCATCAGCGATCTGGGCGGCGGTCTGCTCGGACGGATCGCAGATGAGGAGGTAGCCCCACATCCGGCCCGCCATTGGCGTCATGCCGATCG
>VBFG01000165.1 GCA_005882635.1 Chloroflexota bacterium
ATGGGTCGACGAGCCGCACAGCCAGAGATCCTGGACCGGCGTCCGGAACCGGGCGTAGCCGGGCGCGGGGCGGTTGAAGAAGAGCTGCTCGAGGGTCAGCTCGCCCTGGAAGATGTTGCCCTCGGTCAGGCCGGTCGTCCGCTCGATGTCGAGCGGCGTCTGGACGTCGCGGAACAGGACGATGTCCCGGATGTTCGGGGCGAACTCGGCGATCCGATCGACGACCGCGTCGCCGAACGCCTCCCGCTGGTCGTCCCACGTCCCGAGCTCCGGCGCGAGGTGGTATGGCGCGTACTGGACGAAGCAGCTGATGACGTGCTTGCCGGGGGGCGCCATCGTCGGATCGACCAGGGTCGGGATGATCATGTCGATGTAGGGCCTGGCGCTGAACCGGCCGTACTTGGCGTCGTCGTAGGCCCGCTCCATCTCCTCCACGGACGGGCTGAACGAGATCGCGCCACGGAGGTGTTCGCCCAGGCCGGGCAGGCAGGCGAAGTCAGGCAGGCGGTCGACGGCCAGGTTGACCTTGCCCGACGAGCCGCGGAACTTGAAGCGGCGGACGTCCTGCTCGAAGCCGGGGTCGAGCGTGCCGGGCTCCAGGAGCGACAGGTAGGTCCGCCGGGCGTCGACCGACGACAGGACGACGCTCGCCTGGATCTCCTCGCCGGAGCCGGCCAGGGCGACGCCAACGGCCCGGCTGTCGCGGACGAGGACCCGCTCGACCGGCGCATCGGTCCGGATGTCGGCACCGAGCGCCCGCGCCGCGTCCGCGATCGCGTTCGAAACCCCACCCGTTCCGCCCTTCGGGATGCCCCAGGCCCGGAAGGCGCCGTCGATCTCGCCCATGTAGTGGTGGAGCAGCACGTATGCCGTGCCCGGCGAGCGCACCCCGAGATACGTCCCGATGATCCCGGACGCGCTCATCGTCGCCTTGAGTGGGTCCGTCTCGAACCACTGGTCGAGGAAGTCCGCCGCGCTCATCGTCATCAGCTGGACGAAGACGGCCTGCTGGCGCTCGGGCAGCTGCTGGAACGTACGGAGCAGCCCGCCCAGCGGCAGGAGAGGCCGCGGGTCGAGCGAGGTCAGATCGGGTGGCGTGATCGCCAGGATCGGCTTGATGAAGCGGGCCATGTCGACCATCAACTGGCCGTACTCCTCGTAGGCCTCGGCGTCGGTGGCCGACCAGCGACGGAGCTCGCGCACGGTCCGGGCGTGGTCGTTGACCCGCCACAGGTAGTCGCCGGTCCCTGCCACGTCGTTGTGACCGCGCCGCTTTGGACCCTCGCCCAGGCGGAGCGGGGTGAAGGTCCCGTCGAGGGGCAGGATGTCGAGGCCGTGCCGAGGCAGCTGGAGGTCGCGGATGATCTCGGGTCGAAGGAGCGAGACGACGTAGCTGAAGACGCTGAACCGGAAGCCGGGGAACAGCTCTTCGGTCACCGCAGCGCCGCCGAGGACGTGGCGCTGCTCGAGCACGAGGGTCGTCAGGCCGGCGCGGGCCAGGTAGGCCGCGCTGACGAGCCCGTTGTGGCCGCCGCCGATGATCACCGCGTCGTAGCGCTGGGCCACGAACCCCTCCATCGTCGTCCTTCCTGGTCCCCAAGAGCGTACCGGAGGCCGACGATCCGACGCCGCTCCGTCCCGACCCTCGACGAGCGTCCATGGCCGGGCTGGGTACGATGAGGTCCCCGTCACGAGGTCCATTTCCGATGCCCGACCGCCGCACGCTCCTCCGCCAGACCGCCGAGCTCGCGGCCGACTTCCTCGACGGCGTCGGGACGCGGCGGGTCGGTGCGACGGCCACCCACGACGACCTGGTGGCGGCCTTCGGCGGGGAGCTGCCGAGCCGCGGTGAGGCGCCCGGAGAGATCGTCTCCGATCTCGCCCGGATCGCCGATCCCGGGCTGATCGCCAGCGCCGGTCCGCGCTACTTCGGGTTCGTCATCGGCGGTTCCCTGCCCTCGGCGCTGGCGGCCGACTGGCTGACGAGCGCGTGGGACCAGAACGCCGGGCTCTACTCGATCGGCCCCGCGGCGTCCGTCGCCGAAGAGGTGGCTGCCGGTTGGCTCGTCGAGCTGTTCGGCCTGCCGGCCGGATCATCGGTCGGCTTCTCGACCGGCGCGACGATGGCGTCGTTCACGGCGCTGGCTGCGGGGCGCCACCGCGTCCTGGAGCGAGCCGGCTGGGCCGTCGAGGAGGACGGCCTCCAGGGCGCCCCCGAGATCGCCGTGGTCGTCGGGGCCGAGGCCCACGTGACGATCCACGTCTCGCTCCAGATGCTCGGCCTCGGCCGGAGCAGGGTCCACAAGATCGAGGCGGACGGCCAGGGCCGGATGCGACCCGATCGGCTGCGCGAGGTGCTGGCCGGGCTGGGCGACCGACCGGTCCTCGTCTGCGCCCAGTCCGGAAACGTCAACACGGGCGCGTTCGACCCGTTGCCGGAGATCGTCGCCGCCGTCCGCGAGCGACCGAACGCCTGGCTTCACGTCGACGGCGCGTTCGGGCTGTGGGCCGCCGTGTCGCCGTCGCTGCGGCATCTCACGGACGGTCTCGCCGACGCCGATTCGTGGACCACCGATGCCCACAAGTGGCTGAACGTGCCGTACGACTCCGGGATCGCGATCGTCCGCGACGCCGCGGCTCACCGTGCGGCGATGACGCTCGGCGCGGCGTACTACATCGAGACTGGCGGCGCCGAGCGCGACCCCTACAACTGGGTCGCGGAGTCATCGCGGCGGGCGCGCGGCTTCGCGATCTACGCGGCGCTTCGCGAGCTGGGTCGCGACGGCCTGATCGCGATGATCGATCGATGCTGCGCCATCGCCCGGCGGATGGCCGAGGGGCTCCGCGACGCGCCAGGCGTCACGATCCTCAACGACGTCGTCCTGAACCAGGTGCTGGTCCGGTTCGCGTCGCCGGCGACCGACCGCTCGTCTGACGGGGCGTCCGAGCCGGATCCCGCCGTCGTCGACGCGTTCACCCGCGACGTCATCGCCGCCGTCCAGGCCGACGGGACGTGCTGGCTCGGCGGGACCACCTGGCACGGCATGGCCGCGATGCGGATCTCGGTCTCGAACTGGTCGACGACCGAGGCCGACGCCGACCTGTCAGTCGCCGCGATCCGTCGCTGCGCGGCGCAAGTCGGCTCAGCCGTCCGGGTCTAGCGCCTCGCCGCGACCTCGGTCCGCCAGCTGTGCCGCGGCTCGTAGCCCAGGATCCGCCGCGCCTTGTCGATCGAGAGCAGGGTCTCGTGCTCGCCGAGCGTCGTTCGGACCGGGACGTCCGGGAAGACCTCGGCCATCAGCTCGACGGATGAACGGCTCATCACGGTGTCGGCGTTCGCAATGATGAACACGTCCATGCCGGCGGCGTCGTGGTCGAGCGCGAGCCGGATCGCCTGGGCTCCGTCGCGAGCATCGATGTAGCCCCACAGATTCCACTTCCGCAGGAGTGGGTCGGCATCGAACGACGGGAAGCGGGCGTAGTCGGCCGGCTCCATCACGTTCGAGAACCGCAGGCCGATCATCTTCAGCTGCGGGTCCCAGCGACAGAAATGGCGGGCCATCTCCTCGTCGAGGGCCTTCGCCAGCGAGTAGGCGCTCTCGGGTCGGACCGGATAGTCCTCGTCGACCGGGACGTACGGCGGTGGCGTGTCGAACGGCAGACCGAGGAGGGTCTCGCTGGAGGCCCACACGATGTTGCGGATCCCCGCGTGCCGCGCGGCGGCGAAGACGTGATAGCTGCCGCGGATGTTGTTGTCGAACAGGGCGGCGTTCGGCGCCTGGGCGGGTCCCGGGATCGCGGCCAGGTGGACCAGCGCATCGATCGCGGGCCAGCCCTCGTCCATGCCGCGGAACAGCTCGTAGACCTGGCCGAAGTCGGTCAGGTCGACGCGGGTGAACCGGGCGCTCGTGCTCTCACGCGGAGGGGCGAGATCGGCGTTCCAGACCTCGTGGCCATGGGCCAGGAGCTCGGCGACGGCCGCTCGGCCGAGCTTGCCGCTGCCGCCGGTCACGACGACGCGCATCGAATCCTCCAAACGGGCGACCGCCGCCTCCGGGATACTGAGGTCGTGAGCCTCGGAACCGCGTTCCACGTCGCGACGGCGCCGCTGAACCGGAAGCAGCAATGGCGCGAGTGGTCCGGCTACTTCGCCGCGTCAGCGTACGCCGACGCCCACGACATCGAGTACAACGCGATCCGCGAGGCCGCCGCGCTGATCGACGTCAGCCCGCTCTACAAGTACGTCGTCGGCGGCCCGGACGCGGCCCGTCTGGTCGATCGCGTCATCACTCGCGACGCGACGAAGCTGACGCCTGGCCGCGTGATCTACACGGCATGGTGCGACGAGCACGGCAAGGTGATCGACGACGGGACGGTCCACGCCCTCGACGACGGAACGTTCCGCTGGACGGCGGCCGATCCCCAGATGCGCTGGCTCCGGATGAACGCCGCCGGGCTCGACGTGACCGTCGACGACGACACCGAGCGGACGGCCGCGGTCGCCCTCCAGGGCCCCCAGTCCAGGGCGGTTCTCGAGGCGGCAACCGGCGAGTCCTTCGCCGACCTGGGCTATTTCCGGCGCCGTCCGTCGGCGTTCAGGGTCGGGCGGCGGAAGGTCCGGATCGACGTCTCGCGGACCGGCTACACGGGCGACCTCGGCTATGAGCTGTGGGTCGACGCGGGCCAGGCCGTCGCCCTCTGGGAGGCGCTCTGGGCGGCCGGCCAGGACCACGCGATCCGGCCGGCCGGGATGCTGGCCCTCGATGTCGTCCGGCTCGAGGCCGGGCTGATCCTCCTCGAGGTCGACTACACGTCGGCCCGCCACGCGATGAACCCGGAGCAGAACTACAGCCCGTTCGAGATCGGCCTGGGAAGGCTCGTCAGCTTCGACAAGGCGAACTTCGTCGGGCGGCTCGCCCTGGAACGCGAGCAGCGGGCCGGCGGGCCGGCCCGGCGGCTGGTCGGCCTCCAGCTCGACTGGTACGGGATCGAGGCCCTGTTCACCGCGCAGAGCCTGCCGCCGGCGATCTCGCCGGTCGTCGACCGGTCGCCGCGCCCGGTCTTCGTGGGCGGGCGGCAGGTCGGGCGGACGACGTCGCTGGGCTGGAGCCCGATCCTGAAGCAGGCGATCGCCCTCGCGTCGGTCCCTCCGTCGCACGAGGCGGTCGGCTCGAAGCTCGACGTCGAATGGACCGTCGAGGGCCGCCGCGGTCGCGTTCCCGCGACCGTCGTCGCGTTGCCGTTCCTGGACCTGGAGCGGAAGCGGGCCTGAACCTTCTCAGGCCTCGGTCATGAACTGCTCGAGGCCGGCCAGCGCGGTCGGGAGATCCTCCCGGCCGAAGCCGATCCGGACGTGGTTGCCGTCGTGGCCGATGACGGAGCCCGGCAGCAGGAGCACGCCCTCCGCCTCGACCAGCCGAGCCACGAAGGCGTCGGCCGTCTCGTCGCCGAGCAGGCGCGGGAACCCGATCGACCCACCGCGCGGCCGGACCCACGTCCAGCGGTCGGCGTGGTCGGCGAAGAACCGGTCGAGCAGCGGCAGATTCGCCTCGACGATCCGCCGCGATCGCGCCAGGACGCGGTCCCGAGCTCGAAGGCCGATCAGCGCCAGGATCTCCGCCGGAGCCGATGAGCAGATCGTCGTGTAGTCCTTGAACGCGGCGCAGCGGGCGAGCAGGTCCCGATCGCGGCTCGCCAGCCAGCCGATCCGGAGCCCGGCGAGCGCGAACGATTTCGACATCACGCCCAGCGAGACGCCCCGGTCGATGGCGTCCGCGCCGGCCGTCAGACGATCGGCGGCGTCGAACTCCAGGAAGCGGTAGACCTCGTCGGCGAGGAGATGGATGCCCCGCTCCGCGAGCTCGTCGGTCAGCCGCCGCCACTCGGCATGAGTCGGCATCATCCCGG
>VBFG01000166.1 GCA_005882635.1 Chloroflexota bacterium
CAGCCGTCGGCCTCGCGGAGCTCGTGCAGCGTCACGTCGGCGCCGGCCGCCCGCCCAACCTCGTACAGGCTCTGGTAGCCAGGCCAGGTGACCACCGCATGGTCGCCGGGCCCGAGCAGGACGTTCGACAGGCAGAAGATCGCGTCCTCGGCGCCGGCGAACACGAGGACGTCCTCGGGGCCGACCGACTCGTAGAGCGTGGCGATCTCCGCCCGGAGGACGGGATGGCCGGTCGACTCCGTGTAGCCGAGGCGGAGGTCGTTCCACAGCCGGGCCGTCTCGTCGTCGGCGAGGGCCAGGAGGTCGTCCAGGCGCCAGGCCTCGACGTCCGAGGCGCACAGCAGATGGCGGACCGCGAACTCCCAGCGGGCGAAGTACCGCTCGAGGCCGAAT
>VBFG01000083.1 GCA_005882635.1 Chloroflexota bacterium
GTCCGGTGGTCCTGGTCGTCGAGGACGACGCCGCCAACCGTGCCCTCCTCGAGACGCTCCTCTCCCGGGACGGCTATCGCGTCGTCACGATGGCCGACGGCGAGGCCGGGTTCCGGTCCGTGGGGGAGCACGATCCGGATCTCGTCCTGCTCGACGTCGGGCTCCCGAAGCTCGACGGCCACGAGGTCACCCGTCGCCTGCGGGCCGATCCGGCCCATACCAACCTGCCGATCCTCCTCCTGACCGGACGCGGCTCGTCGCAGGACGTCGTCGAGGGACTCGACGCCGGAGCGGACGATTTCATCCGGAAGCCGTTCGATCGCGCGGAGCTCCTCGCCCGGATCCGGAGCGCGCTTCGACTGCGGCGCGCGCTCGTCGGCATGGAGGCCGCCCACGCCGTCGTCACCGCCCTCGCCAATGCCGTGGAGGCAAAGGACGCCCCAACCGAGCATCACTGCCAGCGCCTGGCCCATCTTGCGACGCGGATCGCCCTCGGCTACGACCTGCCGGTCGCCGAGCTCGACGCAATCGCCTACGGAGCGCTCCTGCACGACGTCGGCAAGATCGGCGTCCCCGACTGGATCCTCACCAAGCCCGGCCCGCTCGACCCGGACGAATGGGAGCTGATGCGTCGGCATCCGGAGATCGGCGAGCGGATCTGCGCGCCGCTCGCCTCGTTCTCCGCGTTCGGCCCGATCATCCGGCACCACCACGAGCGGTGGGACGGCGGCGGCTACCCCGACGGGCTCAAGGGCGAGGAGTCGCCGCTCGGCGCGCGGATCGTCGCCCTCGTCGACGCGTTCGACGCGATGACCCACGACCGGAGCTATCGGCCGGCGCGACCGGCCATCGAGGCGATCTCGGAGGTCGTTCGCCAGGCGGGTCGCCAGTTCGATCCGGGGCTCGTGCCGATGCTGGTCGAGCAGGTCCAGGGCGGCGGGCACGCGGCGAGCCTGGCGGCCGTCGCACAAGGCGGCGTCGCCTCGATCGGGCTTCGCAGCCTCGACGAGGAGGACATCCCGTCGCTGAGCCTCGTGTCACGCTCGCGGGGCCGGTAGGCCGATGGACGTCGTCATCGCCCTCGTCGTCGAGGTCGGCTTCGCCGTCATCTTCGGCTGGTCGCTCATCACCTGGATCCGTCGGCGCGATCCCATCAGCCGTGAGGTGACGCTGGTCTTCAGCGCGCTCGGCTCGTTCTTCGTCCTGGCGATCGTCAAGCAGGTCTTCGGAGCGATCCCGGAGCCGATCACACGATTCGTCGTCGTGCTCCTCCTGGCGCAGCCGGTGTTCACGCTCCGCTTGGTCGGGCTGGTCCGGCCGCTCCCGCGGGGAGCGCTCCCGGTCGTTTATCTCGCATTCGCGGCGACCGCGGCACCGTATCTGGCGCTGGGAACCGCTACGCCGCAGGCCGTCTTGCTCGCTGCCGGCGTCGTCTTCGCGGTCACCGAGATCGTGGCGGCGCTGCTCCTCGGCGCGACCGCGCGGGCTCGCGTCGGCTCCGCCCGCCTGCGGATGGCGCTGGCCTCCGTCGCGACGCTCGCCCTGGCGTTCACGATCGTCGTCGCGTCGGCCCGGTCGGTCTCGCCCGCTGCGGCCGATGCATCGGCGGCGATCTCGCGGGTGCTGGCGATCCTGGCGACCATCGCCTACCTCGCGGCGTTCCTGCCCCCGAAGCCCCTCCGCGACCTGTGGCAGGGGATGACCGCCTATCGCGCGATCCAGGACCTCCTGGGCTCCGGCGAGAGCACGGCCGGCCCTGCCGAGATCTGGGCACGCTTCGCTCGCATCGCCCGCGAGGCAACGAGCGCGGGCGCGGTCGCGGTGATCGCGACCCGTGACGGATCCGAGGTCCTCCTCGGTTCGGATCGAGTCGGGCCCGATCAGGCGGGCGCAGCCCTCAGGATGGCCGAGCGGATCGAGCCGGCGACGTTGGCGAGCGGAGCCGAAGTCGACCTCGCCGCCTCGTCCGCCGATGTCGAGACGCAGCTCGCCTCCGCGCTCGGCCGGTTCGTCCGGGTGATGTCGCTCGGCTCGAACCAGGATGATCCCCGGCTGTACATCTGGGCGCCGCGACGGGCGCTCTTCGCGGTGGACGACGAACGACTGCTGTCGGCGCTCGGTGTTCAGGCGGCGATCCTCGCCGATCGAGAGGCGATGAAGGCCGACCAGGTCCAGCTGTCGATGCAGCTCGGGGCGACGGTCGAGGCGCTCCAGCGCGCGAGCCAGGCCAAGAGCGACTTCCTCGCCAGCATGAGTCACGAGCTGCGCACCCCGCTGAACGCGATCCTCGGGTTCAGCGAGCTAATGCGGTCCGAGCCGCAGGACGCGAGCGGCCAGATCGCGGTGCCGACGGAATGGATCGACCACATCCAGCGCGGCGGCCAGCACCTGCTCGCGCTCGTCAACGACGTCCTCGACCTGGCAAAGATCGAGGCCGGCCGGCTCGAGCTCGACCCGACCCAGTTCGACGTCGTGTCGGCGGTCTCCGAGTCGGTCGCGGGCCTCCGGCCGCTCGCCGAGCGGAAGAGCCTGGCCGTGGAGGTCGACATCGACCGCGACCTGTCCGTGGTCGCCGACCGGGGTCGCTTCCGCCAGGTCCTCTACAACCTGCTGTCGAACGCGATCAAGTACACCCACCCGAACGGCCGGATCACGATTAGCGGCCGGCGCGAGGGGGATGCGATCCGACTTGCCGTGGCCGACACCGGGATCGGGATTGCGGGCAAGGACCTCGACCGGGTCTTCGACGAGTTCCAGCAGGTCGGCGACCGCGAGGGACATACGGACGGGACCGGCCTCGGGCTCGCCCTGACGCGTCGGCTGCTCGAGGCGCACGGCGGCCGGATCCAGGTCGAATCGGAGCCCGGCCGAGGCAGCACGTTCACGATCTCGTTCCCGGCCGTCTCGTCGCCGGCGACGGAGACGGAGGCGCCCCGCGAGAAGGCAATCGCCGAGCGTCAGCCGGTCGGCTCCGGCCGCCGCGACGTGCTCATCATCGAGGACGATCCGGGCGCGGCCCGCCTGCTTCGGGCCTACCTCGAGCCGGAGGGCTACGGCGTGCGCCTCGCGGCCGACGGCGAGGTGGCTCTCGGGGAGGCGCGTCGGGAGCCGCCGGCGGCCATCCTCCTCGACGTCCTCCTGCCCGGCATCGACGGTTGGGATGTGCTGCGCCGGCTGAAGGCCGACCCGGTCCTCCGTGACATCCCCGTCGTGATCGTGACCGTCGTCGACGAGCGCGATGTGGGTCTTGCCCTGGGGGCAGCCGACTACCTCGTCAAGCCCGTGAGCCGGACGGCCCTCCTGGCGGCGCTGGCCCGCTATCTGGCCCCGAGTCGGGCCTCCAGGCGGCCGATGCGGATCCTCGCCGTCGACGACGAGCCGTCCGCCCTCGACGTGATCGACGCGGTCCTCCGCCCGGCGGGCTTCGACCTGGTCCGGGCCGATGGCGGCCGGGAGGCGATCGACAAGGCCCGCAGCACCGAGGTGGACCTCGTCATCTGCGACCTGGTCATGCCCGACCTCGACGGGTTCGATGTCGTTGCCGCGCTCAAGGCCGATCCGGCGACCAACCGAGTCCCGATCCTGATCGTCACGGCCCATGACCTGACCGAGGCGGACAAGGCGCGGCTCAACGGGCAGGTGCTCGGCGTCGTCGCCAAGGGCGCGGGGGCGTCGGCTGGGCTACGTGACTGGCTGGCGACCGTGCTCGGCGGCCCGAACGGCGGATCGGCAGGGTCCAACGGTCACGCCGCCACGACGAACGGGCACCTGACGCCGACGCCCGGCCATGGTTGACGGCGACGTTCGGACCGTCCTCCTGGTCGAGGACGAGCCGGCCAACCGGGCCCTCGTCGCCGCGACGCTGTCCCGATCGCGAGATGGCCGCGTCGGCGAGCTGGAGCTGATCGAGGCCGACACCCTGCGGTCGGCTCGTGCTGTGCTCGCCACGACGCCGGTCGACCTCGTCCTCCTCGACATCCGGCTCCCGGATGGGTCGGGGCTCGACCTGATCGACGAGATCGCGCTTCGTCCGGCCGCGAAGCGCCCGAGGATCGCCATCATGAGCGCCAGCGTGCTGCCGCAGGAGCGGGAGACATTCCTCGCGTCGGGCGCGGACACGTTCCTCGGCAAGCCGTGCCGGCCGATCGACCTCATGGACGCGATCGCCGGGCTCCTCGGCGCGTCCGCCCCGTCGATCGCGGGAGGCTGACCGCTCCGACCCCGCGACGCTCCCAGCGCCAGGCCGAGGCCGACAATGGACGGGTCCGACCGGCTGGTCCGAGGCCGGAGTCGCGAGGAGGCTCGATGACGGCGCCACGAATGTTCGTCTGGTCGATCGACGAGACGGCCGGATTCGACACGGCCTGGGCGACGATCGACGGCAGCCGGCTCGAGGCGGACGGCCGCGCTGCCGGACTCCTGCCACGGCCCTACTGGATCGAGTACCGGCTCGAGACCGATGACGCCTTCGCGACGCGGAGCCTCGAGGTGAGGTCACGCTGGTTGGACGGCTCGGCTCAGCGGGACCTCCGGCGCGCTGCCGGGCGATGGACCGTCGACGGCGAGCCGCGACCAGACCTCGATGCCGCGCTCGACTGCGATCTGGCCGCTTGCCCGCTCACGAACACGATGCCGGTCCTCCGTCACGGCTTGCAGATTGGCCCGGGCGATCACTCGTTCGTCATGGCATTCGTGGAGGTCCCGTCGCTCCGCGTCGTCGTCTCCGTCCAGCGCTATACCCACCTCCGGACGACGGCCGACGGCGCCGTCGTCCGCTATCGGTCGGGCTCGTTCCAGAGCGATCTCGAGATCGACGCCGACGGCTTCGTGGTCGCCTACCCCCAGCTCGGCCGGCGGGTGGTGCCGGCACCGCTCGGCGACGGCGTCCGCGCGGCGGGACCCGGCTCGGCTCGGCCGGGCTGAGCCCGGCTACCCGGCCCCGAGCGTCGGTCGCCACATCGTCGAGATCGGCGCGCCATCGCGGACGGCATCGAACCCGCCGACGCGACGGAAGCCGGCCCGCTCGTAGCGGTGGTCGTTCGCCGGGTTCGTGGACTCCAGGTAGCCTGGAAGCCCGAGTCTGTCCCAGCGGGCGAGGTCCTCGGCGAGCAGCGCCTGCCCGATACCGCGCCCGCGGAAGTCGGGATGCGTCGCGAGCAGGCTGAGGTAGGCGTGGGGCTCGGCGTCCGGGTGGTTCGCCTCGAACCGCTCGTAGAGCTCGGCCATCTGGTCGGCGCCGGCGTCGCCGAGGGCGTTGCGATTGAACGCGGTGAGCTCCCTCAGTGCCACCTCCGCAAGCTCCGATCTGCCAGGCGGGACCCAGATCGAGACCGCGGCTCCGTCGTCCACCAGCCAGACGCCACCCTGGGCGTGTGCGCCGTCGACGAAGAACCGCCAGTACGCCGCGTGATGGTCCGTCGTGCCGTCCGGGCGGGCCAGAGCGACCGACCACACGGGGTCGGCGAGGAAGGCCAGCGTGACCGTCTCGGTGACGCGGTCGAGGTCGCGCGCTGTCGCTTGACGGGCGGTCACGTTTTCACGTCCAACCGCGACATCATGCGCCCCGGCCGCGCTGGCCGCCCAGAGCGACCGGGGCGTCAGCTGATCGACAGGCGGAGGAAGCCGTCGACGTCGACGCGTGGGTGGCCGGCGGTCCCGACGACCACGATCGTGAGCCTGTGGCTGCCGCTCGCCCCGAAGTTCCGGGCGAAGACGATCGCTCGCGAATGCCCGCTCGAGGCGTACAAGCTGACCGTCCCGGCGTAGACGCCGTCGACGTACACCCGCGCCGATCCGCGGGTCGGGCCGCGTGCGGCGAGCCAGGCGACGCTCCCTCCGGTGAAGGTGAACGTCGCGTTGGCCCCTGGAGCCGTCGAGTAGCGGACGCTGCCGCCGGACGCGGACGAGGCGGCCTGAGAGATCCAGGTGCCCGAGTAGCGGATGGCGGTCGAGGTCTGCTGGGTCAGGAGCGCCTTGACGCTCGGGCCGGTGGCCCACGAGCTGACGTTTGCGAGGCGATCGGTGGCCCGAACGCGGTGCTGGACGGTCGCCCCGACCGCCACCGACTGCCAGGTCGACCGGACGGCGAGGTTCGGCAGCGCGACCGACGACCAGCTTCCCCCGTTGAGCGCCCGCTGGAGGGGCATCGATGACAGCCCGCTGGGATCGGTGGCCCCCCACGAGACGAGGACGGGGACGGTCGAATCAAGCGTGGTCCCGGCCATCAGCTTGGTCCAGGGTGCGACGAGCGTCGGCGGGATCCCGTCGGCGACGACGAGGGTCACCTTCGTGGTCCGTGTGAGTCCGTCGCCGACCCCGGTGATCGTCAGCGGGTAGCTGCCGGTCGGAGTCACGGCCGCGTCCGTCGACACCGTGAGCGCCGAGCTCGTTTCGGCCGTCGGGCTCGCGTTCCAGGCCGCCGCCGCGCCGGTCGGTAGGCCGCTGACGTCGAGGGCGACCTCCGCGTCGAAGTTCATCCGGACGATCCCGACGGTCGCGGAGCCGGTCTGACCCTGCTTGACCTGCCCGCCGGTCGTGGCGGTGAGCTTGAACGCCGAATACGCGACCGGCATCAGGTCGATCCCGTTGTACCGATCGAGGTCGACGCAGCCGGAGATCCCCGAGACCGTGCCGCAGTTCGAGTACTGCCAGAACGTCCAGCCCCGCCCGCCCCAGTTGTTGGCCGGGACCCACGGTGTCGACACGTTCCAGTGGGCGACCCAGAGCGTCTTGTAGCCGGCATCCGCGAGGGCCTGGCTGTCGCCCATGTACTTCTTCCAGAAGGCCGGGCTGGTGTAGATCATCGGCCGGACACCGGTGCGCGTCGTGACCTCACCCAGCCACGTGGTGACCCACGTCTGAAGGGCCGCGATCGACAGGCCGCCGCTCTGTTCGAGGTCGAGGGCTGGGATCAGGTCGCCGGGCCCGAGCCGGACGGTATCGGCGAAGTGGTCGGCTTCACGAACCGAATCGCCGGACGACGCATCCGGGCGCGCGAAGTGGTAGGCGCCGGTCCAGATGCCGTTGGCCTGGGCGTTCGATCGGTTGGTCACGTACAGCGGGTCGACGTAGTCGGTGCTATCGCTCGCCTTGATGATCGCGAACTTCTTGCCGGCGGCGGCGACCCGCACCCAGTTGATCGTGTTCTGCCAGTGGCTGACGTCGATGCCCTCGACGTAGCCGGACGTCAAGTCGGTCTGGACGGCCGTGGCACCTCCGCCGACGGGCGGCACAGACGCCGCCGCGACCACCGATGCGCTCGGCGCCGCGACGACCATCGCCAGCACGGCGCCGAGCAGGGCGGCGGCTGCGGCGCGGCGAGCGGACGCGAGCGGGCGCGAACGAGCGGGGGACGGGTCGAGGGACACGGTGACGGGGTCTCCGGCGAGGACGGAAATCGATCGTTCCCGACGATCCCCTCGACGACCGCCCCGATCAATAGCCCGATCGGAACGACCGGTCTCTCGAGGACCCGGTACGTTCGGGCCGCACCCGTCTGGTCCCGCCGGGACCCGTCCGCTGCCCGCCTAACCGGTCGTGAACAGGCGGAGCTGGATCCCGAGGAGGATGGCGGCCGCCACGGCGACCCACGCGTCGCGCAGCGCGCGCGATGGGGCGCCGCGGATCGAGCGGCCGCCAAGGGACCAGGCAAGCGGAATCGTCACGACGGACGTCACGCCGTACAGGAGATGCAGAGGGTCTGCCGGGCGCGCGCCTCCAACGACGAGGAGCGCGCCAACGATGACGTTCGCAGCGATTGCCCCGACCGCGACCAGGACCAGGCGATCGACGGCGAAGCGATGGTCCCGCGCACCGCCGGACGCACGAGCCGCGGCGACGGACCAGAGCGCGGCCAGGAGGAGCGCGATCGTCAGGGCAACGACCCCGCGAGCCAGGACCTGATGCGCGTCGGTCACGTGGTCTCCACAGCGCGCTGGACGCCCGGCGGGCTTCGCGCGCAGGATAGAGCCGCGGAAGGCGGGTGGCGCCGAGCTGGTGGGCGAGCGGCGTGTCCCGCGGGACCAGGAGTGGAGAGTGTCGGATCGTCGCGCCCTCGGCGGCGTGGCCGCCGTCGTCGCGGTGGCCGCGCTGGGCTGGGCGGTGACGGCCGGACCGCTCGCTCCGGATCGGATTCCGGTCGCAGAAGAGGCCGGCTCAGACGTCGCCTCGACGGCCGCCCAGGTCACCGAGGCGGCCCGCGGCGCCGATCTGTACCAGGCGAGCTGTGCCGCCTGCCATGGACCGGGCGGCGAAGGAACGCCGAACGGGCCAGCGATCACGGCGTCCGGCGCGGCGGGTGTCGACTTCATGCTCCGGACTGGGCGGATGCCATTGCCCGAGCCCGGCCAGCCGGTTCGTCGCGGTGCGCCGGCCTTCGATGACACCGACATCCAGGCGCTCGTGGTCTACGTGGCGTCGCTCGGGCAGGGTCCAGCGATCCCCGATGTCCAGGTCTCCGCGGCGTCCGACACGGCCGCGGGTCGGGCCGCCTACATCGCGACGTGCGCCGCCTGCCACGGCGCCGGGGCGAGCGGTGATGCGGTCGGTGGCGGCGCGGTCGCGCCGCCCCTCCTCGACACGGCGCCCACCCAGGTCGGCGAGGCGATCCGGATCGGGCCCGGCGCGATGCCGGCGTTCGATCCGAGCCAGGTCAGCGATGCCCGGCTCGGGCAGATCGCGGCGTATCTCCAGTTCCTCAAGCAGCGTGCGGCGCCGGGCGGCCAGACGGTGGGCGGGGTCGGGCCCGTCGCCGAGGGCTACGTCGGGTGGCTCGTCTACCTCGTCGCGCTGCTCGGCGTCACGCGCTGGATCGAGCGGCATCGGAGGGGCTGATGCGGGCTCAACGGCGCATCGAGCTGGTCATCGCCGGTCTGTTCGCGGTCACGGCCCTGTCCGGTGTCGCCCTGCTCGCGGTGTACATCCTGGGCGGCCAGACCCAGGTCGAAGGGATCCTCCTCGGCATCGCCCTGGGGAGCCTCGGCCTCGGCGTCGTCCTGTGGGCGCAGGAGCTCATGGACACGCCGATCGTGATCGAGGAGCGCCAGTCGGCCACGAGCAGCCCCGCGGAGGCCGCCGACTTCCAGGCCGCCCTCACCGAGGAAGCAGGCTTCACCCGGCGCCGGATGCTGGTCGGGATGCTGCTGGCGGCGTTCGCCGGGCTCGGCGCGGCGCTCGCGATCCCGGTCCTGTCGCTCGGCCCGGCCCCCGGTCGCGAGCAGTTCACGACGTCCTGGCGGAAGGGCTCCCGCCTCGTCCTCGGCGACGGGACGCCGGTCCGCGCCGGCGATCTTCCGGTCGACAGCCTCGTGACGGTCTTCCCCGAGGACGCAATTGGTGTGACCGACAGCCAGACGCTCCTGATCCGGGTGCCGCCGGACCTGCTCCGGCTCGACCCGGCGCGCGCTGCCTGGGCGCCGGGCGGCTATGTCGCGTACTCCAAGATCTGCACCCATGCCGGCTGCCCCGTCGGGCTGTTCCGGGCGACCGAGCGGAAGCTGATCTGTCCGTGCCACCAGTCGACCTTCGACGTCCTCGCCGGTGCCGCTCCGGTCTTCGGGCCGGCCGGCCGGCCCCTCCCCCAGCTGCCGATCCACATGGAGGCGGACGGAACGTTCGTCGCCGACGGTGACTTCCCCGACCCGGTCGGCCCGAGCTTCTGGAACCTGACCTCCCGTGGCGGCGCGGGGTGATCGAATGACCGCCGGCCGCAACCGGCCGGCGGCGACCGGGACCGAACCGGCGCTGGCGCCGACCGAGCTCGATCGGCTCGTCGGCTGGCTCGATGAGCGGACGGGCTTCGCCCGACTGGCCCGGACCGTGCTCCGGAAGGTGTTTCCCGACCACTGGTCGTTCCTGCTCGGCGAGATCGCCCTCTTCTGCTACGTGATCCTCGTCCTGACCGGCGTCTTCCTGACCTTCTTCTTCGCCGCCGACACGCGGCCGGTGACCTACCAGGGCCCCTACCCGCCACTCAAGGGCGCGGACGTCTCGGCCGCCTTCGACTCGGTCATGCGGCTGTCGTTCGAGGTCCGGGCCGGGCTGCTGATGCGCCAGATCCACCATTGGACCGCGGTCGTGTTCGTGGCGGCGATCGTCGTCCACGTCTGCCGGATCTTCTTCACCGGCGCGTTCCGGCGGCCGCGGGAGATCAACTGGCTCGTCGGGGTCGGGCTGCTGCTGCTCGCCCTGGTGGCGGGCCTGACCGGCTATTCGCTGCCCGATGACCTTCTGTCGGGGACGGGCCTCCGGATCACCGACGCCGTCGTGACCTCGATCCCGTTCATCGGGCCGTGGCTCGCCTACCTGATCTTCGGCGGCGAGTTCCCGAGCACCGAGCTCATCGGGCGACTCTACGTGTTCCACATCATGTTGCTGCCGGCCCTGATGATCGGCGGCATCACCGTCCACCTCCTGATCCTGTGGTTCCAGAAGCACACCCAGTACCCGGGCGGAGAAGGACGGCTCACCGCCCACGAGACGAACGTCATCGGGCGGCACTTCTGGCCGGGTCAGGTCTTCCGCTCGTTCGGGCTGTTCCTGCTGATCGCGGCGGTCCTCGCGGTCCTCGGCGGGCTGGTCCAGATCAACCCGGTCTGGGTCTACGGGCCGTTCGTCTCCTCGGCCGTCAGCTCGCCGGCCCAGCCCGACTGGTACCTGGGCTGGCTCGAGGGGCTGCTGCGGATGGGGCCCAACTGGGAGCCGACCCTGTTCGGCGTGACGATCCCGAGCGTCTTCGGGCCCTCCATCGTCATCCCCACGATCGTCTTCGGCGCGTTCACCCTGTGGCCGTTCATCGAGGCACGGGTCTCCGGCGACCACAACGACCACCAGATCCTGCAATGGCCGTGGCAGGCACCGGTGCGGCTGGGGATCGGCGCCGCGGCACTGACGTTCTTCATCGTCCTGACCCTCGCCGGCGGCAACGACGTCCTCGCGGTCTACCTCCGGGTCCGGGTCGAGGATCTGACGGCGGCGGCGCGGATCCTCGCCGTCGTCGCGCCGATCGCGGTCGGCCTGATCGCGTGGCGGCTGGGCGTCGAGCGCGCCCGACAGGTCGACCGGGAGCGGACGCCGCTCGAGGAGCTGGAGTCGGGCTCGTGAGGCGGCCCTCGGGTGGCGGGCTCCGGCGGATGCTGTCCGTCGTCGGGGTCGCCGTGCCCGTCGCCGCGGCCGTCGCCGGCTGCCTCCCGGCGCCCGTGACGGCGCAGGCTCGCGCGACGTCGACGCTCTGGACGCAATTCGTGATCGCCGCGGCGGTCGTCGGGGCGATCGTCTGGGGCCTGATCACGGTTGCGATCGTCCGCTATCGCCGCCGGCCGGCCGATGCCGGGTCGATCCCGCCGCAAATCGTGGACTCGCGCAACCTCGAGATCGCCTGGACGGTCCTCCCGATCCTGACGATCCTCGGCCTGTTCGGGCTGACGCTCGTCGCGCTGGGACAGGTCGACGCCCGAGCGGTGAGCCCCCGCGTCACCGTCGACGTCACGGCCTACCGCTGGCAGTGGCGGTTCGACTACGAGGGCACGGCCGTCAGCGTCGCCGGCGGGCCGGACCAGCCGGCCGAGATGGTCGTCCCGGTCGGCGAACCGGTCCACATCGTGCTGACGTCGGTCGACGTCGCCCACTCGTTCTTCGTGCCCGCGTTCCTGTTCAAGCGGGATGCCATCCCCGGCCACCCGAACGAATTCGACGTGACGATCGACGAGCCCGGGGTCTACGCCGGCCAGTGCGCCGAGTTCTGCGGCGTCTTCCATGACCGAATGACCCTGCGGGTCAGGGCGGTGCCGCGCGACGTCTTCGACACGTGGCTCGCCGGACAGGTGCCCGCGGCGCCATCGACGAGCGCCGCGCCGTCAGCGAGCGCGGCGCCGTGAGCACGATCGTCGCCCCCGTCCACGGCCTCGAGCTGCCCGGCCTCACGGGCTGGCTGACGACGACCGATCACAAGCGGATCGGGATCCTCTACATCACCGCGGCGTTCGCATTCTTCCTGGTCGGCGGTGTGCTCGCGGAGGGGATGCGTGCGGAGCTCGCCGTCCCAGGCATCCAGCTCGTCGGCGAACAGGGCTACGACCAGCTGTTCACCATGCACGGGACGATCATGCTGTTGCTGTTCGGGACGCCGATGGCGATCGGTCTCGCGAACTACGTCGTCCCGCTCCAGATCGGGACCGACGAGATGTCGTTCCCACGGGTCAACGCCCTGTCGTTCTGGATGTTCCTGACCGGGTCGCTGATCGTCCTCTCGAGCTTCCTCGTCCAGGGCGGGCCGGCGGCGATCGGCTGGACCGGGTACGTGCCGCTCAGCGACGCGACCTACGAGCCCGGCGTCGGGGTCGACCTGTGGATCGTCGGCCTGATCCTGACCGGGCTCTCGGCGGTCATCGGCGCGGTCAACTTCATCGCCACGATCTACGGCCGGCGGACCCCCGGCATGACCATGTTCCGGATGCCCATCTTCACCTGGAACATCCTCGTGACGGCGCTGCTGATCCTGTTCGCCTTCCCGGTCCTGACCGCGGCGCTGGCGATGCTCTTCATCGACCGCCATCTCGGGGGGACGTTCTTCCAGCCGGCGCTCGGTGGCTCAGCCGTGCTGTGGCAGCACCTGTTCTGGTTCTTCGGCCACCCCGAGGTCTACATCCTGATCCTGCCGTTCTTCGGGGTGATCACGGAGATCGTGTCGGTCTTCAGCCGGAAGCCGATCTTCGGCTACGCCGCGTTCGTCTTCGCCACGATCGCGATCGCCAGCCTGTCGATGTCGGTCTGGGCGCATCACATGTTCACGACCGGCGCGGTCAGCAACCCGTTCTTCGCGATCGCATCGTTCGCGATCGCCGTCCCCACCGGGATCAAGTTCTTCAACTGGATCGCGACGATGTGGCGGGGCCACCTGACGTTCGAGACGCCGATGCTCTGGGCGGTCGGCTTCCTGTACCTGTTCCTCCTCGGCGGGATCACCGGGATCATCGTCGCGTCGCCGGCTCTCGACTACCACCTCCAGGACACGTACTTCGTCGTCGCCCACTTCCACAACACGCTGATCGGGGGCTCGGTGTTCGCGATCTTCGCAGGGATCTACTACTGGTTCCCGAAGATGACGGGGCGACGCCTGTCCGAGACGCTCGGCAGGATCCAGTTCGGGCTGTGGGTCGTCGGCTTCACGCTGACGTTCCTGCCCCAATACGAGCTGGGGCTGCTCGGGATGCCCCGGCGGATCGCCGACTACGCCTCGGCGACGGGCTGGACCGACCTGAACGTCGCCTCGACCGTCGGCGCGGTCATCCTCGGGCTCGGCGTCGTGCCCTTCCTCGTCGCCGTCGGCGAGGCGCTCCGCCGGCCGCCCGACCAGGGCCCGGATCCATGGGGCGGAGCGACCCTCGAGTGGTGGGCGGACTCGCCGCCGCCGCCCGGCAACTTCCGCGACCTCCCACCGGTCCGCTCGGTCCGGCCCGTGTTCGACGCCCGGCTCGAAGCCGGCGGCGGAGCGCCGACGTGATCGAGCGAGCGCCGACATGAGGCCGCTCGGCTCGGAGGTCACGCTCTTCGCCCGGATGGCCTCCTTCGGCCTGATCGTCGGTGCCGTCTACTGGTTCCTGACGTACGAGGTCGCGGGAACCGTCCTGCTGTCGACCTTCGGCTTCGCATCCGCGATCGCCGGGATCGCGGTCTTCGTCGGCTCCCGCCGGCTCCGCCGCGCCGGGGCGGCGCCTCCCGACGAGCCGGCGACGCCCGGGACGGCGGCCGCGGAGCCGCTGCCACATCCGGGCTGGGCACCGCTCGGCATCGCGCTCGGGCTGGGGGCGGTGGCCGTGGGCGCCGCGTTCGGGCCATGGCTCGCGATCGCCGGCGCGCTGCTCGCGATCCGCAGCGCAAAGTCATGGCTCGACGCGGCGGTTCGCGAGACCGACGAGGCGCGGGGTCGGCGCGATCCGACCGGGACCCTACCCGAGGACTGAGCCCGACGACGAGGGCTAGGGAGACGGAACGGGCTTCTCGGACTCGTCCGCTTCGGCGGGGCAGTTCCCGGCGGCGCGGCACGCGGCCTTCGCCTGCTCGCGGGCCTGCTTGGCGGCCTGCTTCGCCTTGAACCGATCGGCCTTCGCCTGGCTCCAGCCGGGATGCCCCTGTCCGACGACCTTCCAGCCGCCCGCCCACGGCGGCTTGCCGGGGGCGCGGATCGCCTTGCCGTCGACCGTCTGGACGTCCACCTCGTCGCCGGACTGCTCGCCGACGATCGTCACGCTCTTGCCGACGAACGCCGTGAGCGGGTTCTTGTCGCCCCAGAACCACTTGGGGCCGGCCTCGAGCTTGAGGGTCTTGCCGGCGGCGGCGATCGTGTAGTCGACCGAGCCATCCGCGGCGGTCGTGGCCGACACGGTGCCCGTGAGCGTGACCTGGACCTCGGGCTCGTGGCTGGCCTTCGGGCCCTTGCCGTTGCCGTTTCCGGGCCCGCCGGACGGCGCCGGGGACGCGGCCAGCACCGGCAGGGCGACGGCGATCGCGATGACGAGGACGGCGACAATCGCGAGCGGTCCACGGAGCGAGCGCGGAACGCGGCTCATGCCGCGGAGTGTAGTCGCCCGAGCCTTGCGAACCACCTTGCCAATCCCGAGGTTTGAGGTGCGTCGTGGCACCGCCGACCGAGGTCGCGACGTTTGTCCGAGCGTCCGCGGCCGACCGTCCATCGCCCCCCTCCAGGCCATCGGCGAAGGTCGCCGTGCGCCGGCCTCCGGTCGGCCGCGCCCGGGCGGCATCTGCGGCCCGGGCGCGGCCGCTGCCTCCTCCGGCCGGCGCCACACGTGAAGGAACGACACGCCCATGTCCTCTCGCACTCTGCCCGTCGCCGTCGCCGGCCTCGGACTCTTCCTTGCCGCCGGGACCGTGCTCGCCGTCGTCGAGCGGGCCTTCGTGCCGGCCGCCGTCTTCGGTGCGGTGGCGGTGCTCCATCTCGCCATCGCCGCCGGCCTCGCCCGCGGCTCTCGCGGTGCCGCCGTCGGCGGCGGTCTCCTCGGCCTGGTCGAGGTCCTGCTGGTCGCCGTCGGACTGTGGTTCATCGTCGGGATCCAGACCGGCATCGGCGTCGACTTCGGCGACCAGTGGTTCGCCCCGCTGAACGGCTTCGGGACGATCGCCGTCGCTGCCGTGATCGTGACGGTGGCCGTCGGGATGGTCCGCCGGGCCGTCCTCGCGGTTCGCGCGACGACGGCGGTCGCCGCCGCCGGCTAGGTCTTCTCGAGCCACATCTCCGGGCCCGCGACCAGGGCCCAACCTCTCTGCTTCGGCCGGATCGGCGGCAATCGCCGGTCCGGCCGACCGATTCGAGGGTGGGACCCAGGCGGCTTCGCGCGCTACGATGCGTCGGCACGCCGGCCCACCCCGCCGGCCGTGTCGAAGAGCACGCCGAACCTGTCCCCCACCCGCCCCGGCGGGCCAACCCCTCATCGAGGGCTGTCCGATGACGACCGTGGCCACCGATTCCCTGCTCGAGGAGATCCAGGAGCTCATCCGGGAGCGCGAACGCGACGGCGTCGCCGGCCTCGCCGAGCGCGTCGGCCCTGCCGAGTGGGCCGCCCTCGTCCCGCGCCTCGACCCGCCCGAGGTCGCCGTACTCCTCCAGTGGCTGCCCGACGAGGAGATCCCGCAGGTCCTCGAAGAGCTCGACCCGCACGAGGCGGCCGCCATCCTCCGCACCCTCTCGCGCCAGGAGGCGGCGACGCTCCTCGCGGGGATGGACCCGGACGATGCCGCGGACGTCGTCGAGAACCTGACCGAGCCCGAGGCGAGCCAGATCCTCGTCCGGATGGATCCGGAGGAAGCCGCCGAGATCCGGCGCCTGTCGGACTTCGACCCGGATACCGCGGGCGGCATCATGACGCCCGAGTTCGTCGCCGTCAGCAGCGACGCGACCACGGACGGCGCGATCGCCGCGATCCGGAGCCTGGTCGGCCAGGCGGAGACGGTCGACTACGTGTACGTCGTGGACGCCGAGCGGCGCCTGATCGGTGTCCTGTCGCTCTACCGCCTGATGCTGAGCCCGGGCGCGACCCCGGTCACCGACCTCATTGCGCCCACCACCGTCCGCGTCCGGGCCTCGGCCGACCGCGAGACCGCGGCCAACCTGCTCACCGAGCGGAACCTCCTCGCCATCCCCGTGGTCGACGACGAGGACCATCTCCTCGGGATCATCACCCAGGACGACGTCGCCGACGTCCTCGAGGCGGAGGCGACGGAGGACATCGAGCGGCTCGGCGGGTCGCAGCCGTTGAACGTACCGTACCGCCTGTCGAGCGTCCCGCTCCTCGTCCGGAAGCGGGTCGGCTGGCTGCTCCTCCTGTTCGTCGCCGAGGCCTACACCGGCACGGTGCTGCGGTCGTTCTCCGACGAGCTGTCGGCGGCCGTCGCGCTGAGCTTCTTCATCCCGCTGCTGATCGGGACGGGCGGCAACATCGGCAGCCAGACGGTCACCCTGATCGTCCGGGCGATGGCCCTCAACGAGGTGTCGCTGCGGGACGTCGGTTGGATCGTCTGGAAGGAGCTCCGGGTCGGCCTGGTCCTGGGCGCGATCATGGCCGTCATCGCCTTCGGACGGGCGCAGCTCCTCAACGTCGGCTTCGACATCGGGTTCGTCGTCGCGACCGCGATTCTCGCGATCTGCCTGTGGTCGGCGACGGTGGCCGCGATCCTGCCCCTGACGCTCCGCCGCCTCCGGATCGATCCCGCGGTCGTGTCGGCGCCGCTCATCACGACCCTGGTCGACGGCACGGGCCTGATCATCTACTTCGAGGTCGCCAAGCTCTTGCTGCACGTCTGACCGCAGTTCTGACCGCAGTCCGCCGCCGCACGTTCGACGGCACCGGGAGCGGCCGCGCCGGGCCCGGCGCTACCATCCCGCGCACAGACATGGCCAAGCCAACCGGTGACGTCCTCGATCCGGCCATCCGCTCGGAAGCCACATCCCGGCTGATCATCGAGATCGCCGCGGCGGCGTCGGGCGAGCTCGACCTCGACCAGATCCTCGCCGAGGCGCTGGACCGGTTGCGCGGGGTGATGCGGCTGACTGGCGGATCGATCGCTCTCGTCGACGGCGACAACCTGGTGATCCGGGCGGCCATCGGCCCATTCGCCGTCGAGGCGCTCGGCCAGCGGCTGCCCCGGAAGCGCGGCCGCAGCTGGCAGGTCGTGGAGACCCTCGAGCCATACCGGACGGGCGACCTGATGCGGGGCAACGACAAGATCCTCGGCGTAGCCGCCTCGACCGCCGTCCGGTCCTGGATGGGCGTGCCCATCGTCCGGAACGGCGTCGGGATCGGGCTCGTCGAGGTCGACTCGACGGAGGTCGACGCCTTCGGGCCCGACGACGAGGCCCTACTGGCGTCCGTGGTCAGCGTGCTGGCCGGCGCCGTCGAGGTCGCGGCGCACCACGACGATGAGCTCCAGGCGGCGGCCCTCCGCGACGCCTTCATCGGGGTCATCAGCCACGAGCTGCGGACGCCGGTGACGACGATCTTCGGCCTCGCCCGGATCCTGCGGCGGCGCGGTACGACGCTCGATCCCGAGACGCGCGACCAGGCGATCGTCGACATCGAGGAGGAAGCCGACCGCCTGACGCGGCTCATCGAGGACCTCCTGATCCTGTCGCGCGCCGAGCAGGGCCACGTATTGGTCGAGGCCGAGCCGATCAACCTTGACCGGCTCATCAGCCGGATCGCCACGACCGAGCGGGACCGCCATCCGAACCGGCGCTATGTGTTCCGGGCGCCGGCCGATCTGCCGCTGGCCGCGGGCGAGACGACCTACGTCGAGCAGGTCGTCCGGAACCTGCTGTCGAACGCGGCCAAGTACAGCCCGTCGACGACGTCGATCGAGATCACCCTCGAGCCCGGCGACGACGAGGTCCTGGTCCGGGTGCTCGATCGGGGGATCGGCGTCGACGAGGAGACGTCGGCCCGAGCGTTCGAACTGTTCTACCGGACGGCCGAAGCGAGCCGGATCGCCGGCGGCGCCGGCATCGGCCTGTTCGTCTGCCGCCAGCTGATCGAGGCGATGGGCGGTCGAGCCTGGATGGCCCCGCGTGCCGGCGGCGGGGCCGAGGTCGGGTTCAGCCTGCCGACGACGGAGATGGACGACGTCGACGACTGAGCGTCGTCGTCTGCCTCTTGGGCGTTCCTGGGCGTTCGGCCTTCGTGTCGCGTTTCTCGTCCCGCGAGCGTATCCAGCGCGATTCTGGCTCCGTGGATCCTGAAACGCGGGTTTCGGTTGGATCCGGCTCCTCCCACGAGACAAACCGGCAGATTCATGGTTCGGGCGCGCCGAACACGTCAGATACGCTCGCCCCACGGAACATCGAGCCGTCGGTGAACTGTCACCCCACCGTCATCGCCTGAGACGGCCTCGCGCGTAGCATTCACCCATGCAGTTCTTGTTCCGCTCGCCCTCCATGCCCACCGCCGACAAGGCGCTCCCCGGCCGCACCGAGTCGATGGCCGTCCCGGCCCGCCATCTCGTCAACGGCGCCTCCCTGACCGGCCCGTGGCCGGACGGAACGAAGACCGCCATCTTCGGGCTCGGCTGCTTCTGGGGCGCCGAGAAGGACTTCTGGCAGACGCCCGGCGTCGTCAGCACCGCCGTCGGCTATGCCGGCGGCTTCACGCCCAATGCCAACTACCGCGAGGTCTGCACCGGCCAGACCGGGCACGCCGAGGTCGTGCTGGTCGCCTACGACCCGTCGAAGGTGTCGTACGAACAGCTCCTCAAGGTGTTCTGGGAGCGCCACGACCCGACCCAGGGCATGCGCCAGGGCAATGACATGGGCACCCAGTACCGGTCGCTGATCTTCACGACCGACGAGGCGCAGCAGCGCGCCGCCGAGGCGTCACGCGACGCCTACCAGGAGCGGCTGACGGCAGAGGGCTTCGGCCAGATCACGACCGAGATCGCCCCGGCTCCGCCCTTCTACTACGCCGAGGAGTACCACCAGCAGTACCTGGCAAAGAACCCGAACGGCTACTGCCCGAACCACGCCACCGGCGTGAAGCTCCCGGACGAGTTCGTGGTCACACCTTTGCAGTACGTGGACTAAGCGTCCCTACTTGATCAGCGCTGGATCTCGCGAGGCTCCTCGAAGCGTTCCGTCGACGACGGCCCTTCCGAACTTACGAGCGCACCGATGAGTCAGACGGCAAGTCACCAGCCGCCGAGACTAGCGGATCAGGGTGCGCGTCCGCGGCCGGCGAGGGAGACGAGGTCGCCTCCCCCGTCATCGAGGACTACGTGCCGAAGACGAGCTTCCCGCCGTCCCGCAGCGTCAGCGTCAGCTGGCCGCCCTCGATCGCGAAGCTCGATAAGTTGCCGAGCCCGACGACGTAGAGATCGCCCATCGAGCCGGGCGGGCAGGCGGCCAGCGTCGACGGTCCGGGCAGGATCGAGATCGACCCGCCTCCCGGTTCGAGGCCTATATCCGTGCGACCATCGCCGCGGTGTACCTCGTACGTCCCGCCGACCTGGTTGCAGTCGGCCTTTGCGTTGAACGTCCCGTCCGCCTGGAACTCGATCGTGTATGTCGACTGGTCCGCCTCGGGGACCACGCCCTGGAACGCCGGCGTCGTCTCCGTGATCCCGGTCAGCTTCCACCTCTTGCCGAGCAGCTCGGCGGGCGGGCTCGCGCCCGGGGCCAAGGACGCCTCGGCGCTCGACTGGGCGCTCGAAGGAACGGCCTGCAGCGGGCCGAACGTCATCGTGCCGCCGTCGGTCAGCGTGATCGACAGCGTGTCGTTCGTCACCGCGTACGTGGCGGCCTCGGTCAGCGAGTGGGCGAAGATCGATCCGAAGTCGCTGTCGGGACAGAACGCGAGCGTCGACGCACCCGCGGTGATCGTCAGGTTGTTTCCGCTCGTCTTGTAGGTCCCGGCGATCTGGTTGCAGGCGGCGGTGCCCGAGTACGTGCCGTCCGTGTTGAACGTGATCGTGTAGTCCGGCTGCTGGTAGGCCGGGACCACGCCCTGGAACGCCGGCGTCTTGCTGGTCACCTCGGTCAGGGCCCACGGCTTGCCGGTCAGGGTCGGTCCGCTCTGCTTGTCGGCGCTTGCTCCGCTGGCAGCGGGCGCCGACGCGGTCGTCGCTCCGGACGATCCGGCGCTGCAGGCGGTGAGGAGCGCCGCGGCAATCGCGAGGGCGATGCCGAACGGTGCGGTGAGTTTCATGCGGGACGTCCCCCTTGGCGGGAGGCGTTGTCGGTCGAGCCGACCGGGTCGGCGAACGCTGCCGATTGTCTGGGCGCCCGCCACGGCGCGCGATGGTGCCACTGCTCTAGCTGAGAATCCACTCTGAGCCCTCGAATCGCGTGCATGGATACGAGCATGTGGCCCACTCGAACGGCAGTACACCGACCTGGCCAAGAACCCGAACGGCTACTGCCCGAACCATCGGACCGGCGTGACCTTCCCCGATGTTGTCGTGACGCCGCTTCAGTTCGTCGATTGAGTCCGGTCATTGGCGACGGGCGCCGGCCCGACCGATAGTCGGGCAATGACCGTTCTGCGGATGGACAACGTCCTCCTCGTTGTCGACGACCTCGAGGCTGCCAAAGTGTTCTTCGCCGAACTTGGTCTGGAGCTTGAGGGCGAGACGGTCGTCGAGGGCCAGTCGGTCGACCGCCTCATCGGGCTCGACGGCGTCCGAGCCACCATCGCCTCGATGCGGACCCCGGACGGCCACGGCCGGATTGAGCTGGACAAGTTCCACACGCCGGCGGCGGTCAGGGCCGAGTCAGAAGACGCGCCGGTGAACGCGCTGGGCATCCGTCGCATCATCTTCGCGGTCGACGACCTCGAGAGCGTCCTTGGCCGCCTGCGCCGCCACGGCGCCGAGCTCGTTGGCGAGGTGCTGCAGTACGAGCACCAATATCGTCAAATCGCGTGCATGGATGCGAGCATATGGCCCACTCGAACGGCAGTACACCGACCTGGCCAAGAACCCGAACGGCTACTGCCCGAGCCATCGGACCGGCGTGACGTTCCCCGATGTTGTGGTGACGCCGCTTCAGTACGTCGATTAGCCCTCTTCCGTGCTTTCTCCCACTCCTCCCGGACCCCGGTCGCGCTCGTTTCCTACCCGAGCTAGGCCCACGGTCGAGCGAACGCGATAGCGAGCCCGGCGAGGAGAGCGATACCTGCCCATAGCGTGAGCTTCCGCGTCTCGCGACGCGTTCGTGCCGGGTCTTGCGGAAGACGCTTCACCTGATCGGGCCACCACGGCCGGTCCGTGTCGAACAATACGAACGACGGCAGCACAAAGACCCCAACCACTACGAGAGCGGGCACGATGTCCCGGGTGACCGCCCACGCGACCGGGCCGGCGAACAGCGCCACGGACCACCAGATGCGGTTGCCCAAGAAGTAGGTTCGCGTGGCGTCCAACCCCGCCAAATTGGGCTATCTCGCGACGCCCGCGGGCTGGCCTGGAGCCTGCGCGAAGCCGAGCTGAGCCAGCATCCCGAGCTGATCGACGACGCCCCAGTGCTCGACCGCCTTGCCGTCGTCGTCGAAGCGCACGATGTGGATCTCCGACCAGGTCGCCTCTTTGCCCGACGCTGGCATACCCATGAAGTCGCCCTTCATCGTTCCGTGGGCCGTGTTCCGCTGCACCAAGAGGTCTCCCTCCGCGATCGTGTCGTCGATCGTGTAGTGGAGGTCCGGGAAGGCGGTCCGGAACATGGTGACGAATGCCTTCTGCCCCTCGGCGGTCGGCGGCATGCCGGGCGGGGCCGTGTGATCGACGTAATTTGGGCCGGCGAGCTCATCGATGACGGCGACATTGCCGCGATTGACGACCTCATCGATGAACCGACGGGCATTGGCCTTGTTCGCTTCCGTTGTCATGACATGCCCTCCTCTGGGCGGCTCTCCGTATCGGGACTCCGGTGTACTCCGTCCCGCACCACAGCGCAAGCGCGTTATCCACAAGCCACTCGATGTAAAGGCAGTCAGGTGGAAGGGGGCCCTAGCTGCTGAACAACACAGGCCGGGAGCGTATTGCCCCGACCATGCGACCGGCTGAAGCTGCCCGACGACTTCGTGGTCACGCCGATGCAGTACATCGACTGACTGGCAATACCGGCGCTCAGCCAACGACCCCTAAACTCGGCATATGACGCTACCTCGGATGGACAACGTCGGCATCGTTGTCAACGACCTTGAGGCCGTTATTGCGTTCTTTGTCGAACTTGGTCTCGAACTGGAGGGTGAAACGACGGTCGAGGGACCGTCGGTGGACCGCATTGTCGGGCTCGACGGTGTCCGAAGCGACATCGCGATGATGCGGACCCCGGACGGCCACAGCCGACTCGAGCTGACCAGGTTCCACACGCCGCCGGCTACCACCGCTGAACCGAACGCACCGGTGAATACGCTGGGTATCCGTCGCATCATGTTCGCCGTAGAGGACATCGAGGACGTCCTTGCCCGGCTGCAGGCCAATGGCGCCGAACTCGTCGGCGAGGTGGTGCAGTACGAGGACAGCTATCGGCTCTGTTACGTCCGCGGCCCCGAGGGCATCCTCGTCGCACTGGCCGAGCAGCTCAGCTGAAGCCATCATCGATGGTCGTTACCACGACGTCACCGTCACGCCGCTGCGGTATATCGACTGGTGAACCGACAGCGCGAAGTGATGAGTCGGCCGGCGACTGTCTGCCGGTCGCGCCGTAACGGTCATCCGGCGGAGGCGTCGTCCGTCAGGTCGCGGTCCTGCATCTCCCAGGTGTGATCGAGCACGTGGTAGGCCGTGTGGCGGAGCAGGTACGGGATCGTCCAGTTGCCGAGCGGCTTGCCCTCCGCGTACCAAGCGCGCATCGCCTCGACGAAGCGGTCGCGGTGATGGGCGAGCCCGCCCGGCGCCAGTAGGTCCTCCAGCTCGGACTTGGCCTTCACGCGCTTCGAGAAGTCGCCACCCTCGGTCGCCAGGACATGCCGAACGATCTGGTCGCGGGAGCGGCCGCCGCCCCGGACACCCGGCCGGAGCTCCGCGGAGACGCGGGCGGCCGTCTCGTCGAACTCGGCCCACGCCGCGCGCAGCAGCCGAACCTGGCGGTCGAAGGTCGGCGGGTCGAACGGCTCGCGGTCGAGCGGCGAGGGCGCGAACGAGATGCCCCAGAAGTCGGTCGAGCCGACCCCGCGGTACCGGCCGATGATGTCGAGGTCGGTCTGGGTCGCGAGCTCCGAGCCCAGCCGGACGCGCTTCGCGACCGGGAGGTATCGCGGCACGTAGCGGGCGAGCTTCTCGACCGCCTCATCCTCCGTCTTGCCGCCCCGTTCGAGACCCGGCCAGTCCGCCGCGACGACGACCCAGCGCTTGCCCCGCGTGGGCTGTTCGACGAGCACACGAAGCCGGGACGTCACCCGCTCATCGTATCGGCGGCTCGGGACCACGGCCCGAGACTGGCGCCAACTGTGGACTGCCAACGGGCGGGGTCCGGTCCGGCCGACTCCGACCTTTGCGCAGCTCACGGAGCAGTTTGGGTTCCAGGCAACAGTCTCGCTGAGAACCCGAACGGCTACCAAGGCCGTAACTCGACCGCCTAGGTCTCGCCCGTCGCCGGCAGGTCTAAGCCGGGCTCGCTCTCCATGACGTGCTCGACCACTGTCCTGTGTTCGTCCCTGATGCGTTCAATCTCGGCGATAAGGGCCGCGCGTTGATCGGCGCGCGCCTGTTCGAGTTGCCGCTCCAGTTCGCGCCAGCGGTCGAGGAGTTCTTTCGCCCGTAGATCGAGCATGGTCGCCTCCCGCCCCCGAACGAAGCCGATCGTGCATCTAGTTGCTTCAACGTGCAACGGGTACTGCGGGATCGCGTCGGATACGGCGGCATGTCCCGGTGCACGCACGCGCCGCCGATCGCGCGCGCGTAATCGTGCAGCAACACTGCCTGTCTGAGGACCCGGGCGGCTACTGCCCGAACCACGCGAGCGGCGTGACCCTTCCCGCTATCGTGGCGGTTCACGGTTCCTCTTCATCTAGCGGCGCGGGGCGAGCCAACGATCGCGCGTGTTCTTCGTGTCAATGTGCCGCCAGAGGGCATCGAAGCCGTACTCGAAGCGTACCGGGATGACGTCCGTCCGATTCACGCCCAGCGCGGCCGTGGGAAGCCCCAAGGCTCGATCGTCAGCCCAGCAGGAATCCCACGTACGTATTGATGTTGCCGATGGGCGCGTTGGGAACGGTCGACCCTGTGCCCGCGCCGTGGAGCGATCCGTAGTCGCCCGTTCCACCGAGGACGACCCACGTGAACGACTCGATGCCGGTGTCGAAGTTGGCCTGGATCTGGATCTTCACGACGAACGTCCCGCTTCCGTCGCCACACGTGAATTCCTTGACGACGAGGAGCTGGACCATCCCGCGGTTGCTCTGATAGCCGGCGAACCGGATGGCCGTATCGACGAACGTCCCGCTCGGGCAGATCAAGCCGCTGTCCACCGCATCCCCGGCCGCGGTGAAGTCACCGTAGTTCGGACCGTCGGGATTGAAGGTCACGTGCGACACGATGGTCACGCCCTGCGGGGACGCGGCGGCAATCGGTGCTGCGATCGCAAGCAACGTCAGGACGGCAACGAGCGCCGCGACGATCGTCGGCGCACGGTGATGGAACGGTCGCATGGTCGACTCCTCGGGCTGGGTGGGCACGACTGATTTATCCCACCGCCCATGCTCCGTGTCGGACGTCTCGCCGGCGTTTGGCCAGCGTTCGCTCGGCACAGCGGCTCTGGCGTTCGGTGCGCCGCCCGGCTACTCCCCGGGTCGCCGATAGCTGACGGCCTTGGCGCGACCGAGGGCCTCCAGCGTCTCGTCGACCGTGAGGAGCGCAGTCGTCTCGAGCTTCGACAGCGCCCCGCCACCGCCGATGGCGATCGCCACGGCGGCCATCGAGACGTTGTCGGGAGCCTCCCAGAGGTTGTAGCCGTCGTAGGAGCCGAACGCGTACCAGAAGCCGTGCAGCTTCCCGCCGACCGACTCGATGTACGTGCGAGCGGCGTCGCGGCGGTCCTCGGGGTGCTCCATCAACCGGGCCCAGGTCTCGGGTGTGTAGCTGAACCGCGTCAAGTAGAACGCCATGGCGATCCCCTCCAGCCTTCACGCCGATGCCGAGGGCCTGAGTGTAGCCTCCGACCACGCCGTGGAGCCCATCGCCGCCGGGCCCCGAGGGAGGCCGTCGCGCCTGAAGCCCGGTACCGTAAGCCGGTGATCCGCGTCGGTTCGATCGTCATTCGCGTCGACGACCTCGAGCGCCAGACGGAGTTCTGGGAGCAGGCGCTCGACTACGTCCGGCGGCCGGGTGATGACCCCGCCAACGGCGACTTCGTCCTCCTCCGCCCGAGGAACGGCAGCGGCCCGAACATCTCCCTCGACAAGGCCCGCTCGACCGTCCAGATCCCGCCGCGGATCCACCTCGACCTGTACTCCGAGGACCAGGCCGCTGACGTCGAGCGGCTGAAGGGGCTCGGTGCCACAGAGGTCCAGTGGGACAAGCGGCCGGCCGACGCCGACTACGTCATCCTGGCCGACCTCGAGGGCAACCGGTTCTGCGTCGTCGACATCGGCTGGAGCCCGCCGCAGGACAAGTGAGCGTCTCCGAAACCGTTGCCTGTGCAATGGACGTAGGGTGGTCCGAGGGCCCCTCGCTGCACATTCCCTCATCCATGCCTTGGAGTACCCATGCCCACATATCTCGACATCCATGACATCCCCGGCGTCCGCGCGGACGCAGTGGCGGGAGCCCATGAGGCCGACGTCCGCGTCCAGCGCCCATACGGCGTCGAGTACAGGCACTATTGGGTCGACGAGGAGGCCGGCAAGGTCTTCTGCCTCGTCGACGCGCCCGATCGCGAGGCCGCGGCCCGCGTGCATCGCGAGGCCCACGGCCTCGAGGCGCACACGCTGCACCAGGTGATCCAGGGCGCCTGAACGCGCCTCCGGGCACCTGTGTGATCGATTCGACACGCCGCTGCAACCTCCCGGCCGCGAACGGAGCAAGGCGCCTCAGACCTCGCGAGGGGTAGACCTGAGCCCTGCACCCGGAGGACCCACCATGCCGACTCTCAGCGAGAAGCAGCGCGACCGGCTCCCGGACTCCAAGTTCGGGCTGCCGGACGAGCACAAGTACCCGATGCCCGACAAGTCGCACGCTCGGAACGCCAAGGCGCGCGCCTCGCAGCAGGAGGAGCGCGGCAACCTGACCAGGAGCGAGAAGGAGAAGATCGACCGAAAGGCCGACCGGATCCTCGACAAATAGCCGAATTTCGAGCTCGAGCCCGCGCCCGTCCACCGGCGCGGGCTCTTTGATTCCCGAGGGCTGGCGCGAGGGCCCGCGGCGGCGGAGATCCGCGCTCGGTCGTACGATGCCGGCCAGGAGGACGCGATGATCGACGGCGACATCTTCGGGCGGATCAACGCCCTGTCGGACGAGGAAGAGCAGCTCTGGGAGCATGCCGGCGACGGCCACGGGCTGACCGCTGAGGAGCACGCTCGGCTCGAGACGATCAAGGTCGAGCTCGACCGCTGCTACGACCTCCTCCACCAGCGCGAGGCGCGGCGGGCGGCGGGTCTCGATCCGCGCGAGGCCGAGGCGCGTCCGGCCGACATCGTCGAGCAGTACCAGCAGTAGGCGCCGCCCTGCTCAGCCCGCGAGCGAACTCCCGGCGACGCGCCCAAACCGGCTCGCCAGCAACCCCGTCCGCGGCCCGAACGCGAGGGCGACGGCGAAGAGCACCGTCTCGATGAGGACGATCGCCGGCCCTGACGGCACGTTCAGGTAGAAGCTGCCGTACAGCCCGGCCACGGCGGACCCGGCCGCGAGCACGACCGCAACCAGCATGACCCGTTCGAACCGGACGACGAGGAGCTGCGCCGTGGCGGCCGGGGTCACCAGCATGGCCACGACGAGGACGATCCCGACTGCCTGGATGCTCACGATGATCGTGACCCCGAGCAGTCCGAGCAGGAGGTACTCGAGCATTGAGACCGGCAGGCCGGACGCAGCCGCGCCGAGCGGGTCGAACGTCGCGAACAAAAGCTCCTTCCGGATCGAGACCACGATCGCGATCACGAGGGCGCCGAGGACCGCGACCTGGACGAGGTCGCCGAAGCCGATCCCGAGGATGTTCCCGAGGAGATAGCCGAGCAGATCGCCGGCGTACGACTTGATCGTCGAATACAGGAGGATGCCGAGCGCGAACGCGCCGGCGAACAGCACGCCGACCGACGTGTCGAGCCGGAGCCGGCTCCGCCGCGAGACGAACCCGATCAGGAGCGCCGTCGTGACGGCCGCGACCGCTCCCCCGAGATAGATCGGGAATCCGCCGATGAAGGCGATGACGACGCCCGGGAACGCCGCGTGACTCACCGCGTCGCCGATGAAGGCCAGGCCTTTCAGGACGACGAACGTTCCCATGATCGCGCAGACGACGCCGAGCAGGATCGCCGCGACGAGGCCCCGCTGGATGAAGACGTACGACAGCGGATCGGTGAAGAAGGCGACGAATCCCATCACACGCCCTCGTCGTGGAAGTGCCGCTCGCCGCCGGCCGCCTCGTCGTGATGGTGGGCGTCGTCGAGGACCAGCCGGTCGCCGTCGCCGGGCAGGATCAGGACGTGGCCGCCGTACGTGTCGGACAGGAGCTGCCGGTCGAGGACCATCTCCGCGGGGCCGGTCGCGACCACTCGGCCGTTGAGGAAGGCCGCCTGGTGGAACCGCTGGGCGGCGCAGATCAGGTCGTGGGTCGAGGCAATGACGGTCTTGCCGGCGCGGGCCTCCGCCTCGAGGACGTCCATCAGCTCCTCCTGGGTGGTGGCGTCGACGCCGGTGACCGGCTCGTCGAGGAGGTACAGCTCGGGGTCGGCGGCGAGTGCCCGGGCGAGGAACACCCGACGCCGCTGGCCGCCCGACAACGCCCCGATCTGGCGGTTCCGCTCGCCGGCCATCCCGACCGTCTCGAGAGCGGCGGCGACCCGCCGCCGATCGTCGGCCGATGGCCGCCGGCCGAACCCGATCCTGGCGTAGCGGCCCATCATCGCCACCTCACCGACGGTCACCGGGAAGTCCCAGTCGACTGCCTCGGCCTGCGGCACGTAGGCGACGTCACGCGCCCGACCGCCCGGTGGCCCGCCGAGGACCGAGATCGTCCCCGTCTCCGGCCGGAGGAGCCCGGCGATGAGCTTGAGGAGGGTGCTCTTGCCCGCGCCGTTCGGGCCGATGACCGCGAGTAGGGAACCCGGCCGGACCTCGAGCGAGACGTCTGACAGGGCGATCCGCCGGTCGTAGCCGGCGGTGACGTGGTCGAGCCGGACCGACGGCGCGGCGTCGACGACGACCCCCCGATCGCGAGGTGGCGCGGCGATCTCCGGAACGGCGCCGGTCAGCTGAGCGCCTCGACGATCTGCTGCATGTTCCAGCGCATCATGCCGAGATATGAGTCGGCCGGGGCGGGGCCCAGCGCATCGTTGTAGAGCGTGGTCACGACGTGCGTGATCCCGGCCTCTTCGGCGAGGGTCTGTGACAGCTTCGGGTTGAACTGCGACTCGCTGAAGACGGCCTTCACGTGGGCCGCCTTCACTTTCTGGACGAGCGCGGCGAGCTCCGATGGCGTCGGCTCCTGGCCGACGTTGGCGACGACGACGCCGACCAGCTCGAACCCGAAATGCTTCGCGAAATACGGGAACGCGTCGTGGAACGTCACGAGCTTGCGGTTCGCCGCCGGGATCGTCTGGACCTGCGCCTTGAGCTCCGTGTCGAGCGCGACCAACTGGACGCCGTAGGCGGCGGCGTTCGCCTCGAAGGTCGCCTTGTCGGCCGGATCGGACGTCGACAGGGCGGTGACGATCTTCGGCAGGTAGCCGGTTTTGACGATCGACGGATCGAGCCAGAAGTGGGGGTTCGGTTCGCCGTCGACGTCGATCGTTGGCAGACCGTCGCCGAGGACGAGCCGCTTCGCGTCGCCGGCGCCCGTCGCGGTGAGCAGGCGGTCGAGGAAGTCATCGAGCCCGTCGCCGTTCGACACGATCAGCTGGGCCGTCGCGAGGGTTCGGGCGTCCTCCGGCTTCGGCTCGTAGTCCTCGGGACCGACGCCGGCCGGGACGATCGACTGGACGTTCGTCCGGCGGCCACCGACCGCCTTGACGACGTCCGCGAACACGGTCGTCGTTGTGACGACCCGCAGGGCGTCCGGGTCAGAGCCCGTTGCGGTTGATCCGACGGGACCTCCAGCGGGTCCGCTGCAGGCGGCGATCAGGACGGCGGCAGCGAAGAGGACCACATGGACGAACCGACTGCGACTGAGTCTCATCGAACGGCGATCGGGCGGGCGGGCACGGGGTCCTCCTGGACGGTCAGTCGGGCGACGCGCCGGAGCGGCCGACGATCGCCTGGCAGTGGCGGCAGAGCCCGAAGAGCTCGAGCCGGTGGGTGTCGATCCGGAAGCCGCTCGCCCGCCCGATCTCGCGGACGGCTTCGTTGAGGCCGGTGTCGTCGACTTCCGCCGTCCGCCCACAGCGCGAGCAGACGACGTGGTGATGATGGGCGGGCGCGCACGACACGTAAGCGTGCTCGCCGCTCGGGAGGTCGAGCCGCTCGACGACGCCGAGGTCGACCATCAGCTCGAGGGCGCGGAAGAGGGTCGCGCGGCTGACACCGAGCCGCCGCTGTCGCGCCGTGCTCGCGAGCTCGGACGCGGTGAAATGGCCGCCGTGTCGGACGATGAGGTCGGCTACGGCCAGCCGTGGCTCCGTCAGTCGATAGCCGGCGTCATCCAGGGCTCGCACGATCGGGTTCCGCGCTTCCATCGCCGGGCAGATTAGCCGAGACTGGGGGTCTTGTCGAGACTGAGTCGCAGTATCGGCAGATGGACGACGGGCCGCTGACCAGCGCTCAGCCCGCGCGGGGTCTCGTGTCGGGAGGCGTGCTGTCCGGCGTCACCTGGCGATCGAGCCGCGACGTCCGCCGCCGAAAGGCCCGCCACCCGCGGCGGACCTGATCACGCAGAAGGACGGGGGCGGCGATGACCGTCGCCTGCGCCAGCGGGATCGCGAACGCCTGGGCTTCAGGCGGGACGAGGCACATGATGCAGGCGATCGGCGGAGCCATAGCGATTCAATACGGCCGCAGCCGGTGGCCGTCAATGAGACGCACGTCCGGTACTCGGTTCCGGGGCGTGACGAACCGGCAGTGGGACGAGCGCACGAATGGACGAGCGGGGAACGCCCGACCGCCCGCCTCAGCGCGTGAGCGTGACCTTGCGCAGGCCGGGGGGCGCGTCGGGATCGTAGCCGCGCCGCCGCGCTACCGCTTCGGCGAGGAGCTGGCCGGGGATGATCGTCGCGAGGGGCGCCAGGCCGCCCGGCAGATCCCGCGGGAGTGGCAGGCGGATCAGATGGCCCTCGTCGATCCCCTGCCCCGCTTCGGCGCCGCCGACCACCCACGGCGAGCCGCCCGCGGCGCGCGCGGCGTTGATCCCCTCGTCGACCGCGTCGCCCATCGGCCCGTCGGGGCGGATCGCGAGGACCGGGACGCCGGGCCCGCTCAGGACCACCGGGCCGTGGCTGAAGTCGGCCGATGAGTAGCCCTCGGCGAACAGCCGTCCCGTCTCCTTGAGCTTCAGGGCGGTCTCCAGCGCGGTCGGGTAGTCGTACCCGCGGGAGATCACGATCGACCGCTCCGAGGCCGCGAACTCGGCCACGATCTCGCTGTCGTCGTCGACGACCCCGATCGACGTCGCCCGGACGGATCGGAGGACCGCCGGCATGGCCGTCAGGGCCGCCGCGATCGGCCCGTCCGGTGCCAGCGCCGCGACGAGCGCGGCCCCGGCGGCCAACTGGGCGACGTACGACTTCGTCGCCGCGACGGCGACCTCCTCGCCGGCCCGGCAGTCGATGACGTGCTCCGCGGCGGCCGCCAGCGGAGACGAGGCATCGTTCGCGATCGCGAC